>PMGP01000412.1 GCA_003156235.1 Acidobacteriaceae bacterium | reverse complement strand
GCGAAAAAGGCTTCCGGCTCTCGGGCGGCGAGCGGCAGCGGCTGGCCATTGCGCGTGCGCTGTTGAAAAACGCGCCGGTGCTGATTCTCGACGAGGCCACCTCGTCGCTGGACGCCGAGAGCGAATCGCTGGTGCAGGCCGCGCTGGCCAACCTGATGCAGAACCGCACCGTGCTGGTGATCGCGCATCGGCTGGGAACCATTCGCCGCGCCAACCGCATTGCGGTGCTGGAAGACGGGCGCATCACCGCCATCGGACCTCACGAAGAGCTGCTGACTACTTCGCCCACCTATCAGAGACTTTATCAATTGCAATTCATGGAAGTGCCGGAAGAGCAGGAATCAGATAATAGGGAATAGGAAACAGAAGACTCGAGGCGCAGAGGAAGAAAATGACGATTTATTCGATGACCGGATTTGCGCGGGCTCAGGTTCGCGTGCCCCTCCCCAACGAGGGCCAACTCAGTTACACGCTCACGGTGAAGAGCGTGAACCATCGCTTTCTCGACGTGCAGTTGCGCTTGCCTTCGGGACTGGACGCGCTGGAGATGGAGATACGCAAGGCAATCAAGGACAGCCTGATTCGCGGCCACGTGGATCTGACGCTCTCCATTGATCGCAGCAGCCAGCAAACGGCAGGCTATAACCGGGAACTGGTGAACGGGTACCTGGCCGCATTTGCGGCGGCGCGCGAGGAGCACGGGCTGGGCGGCCAGCCGGACCTGAACACAATTCTGCGTTTGCCCGGAGCATTGCAAGGCGACAATCGCTCCAACGGCGATGAGGAGCAGATCGCTCTGACGGAAAGTGTGCAGCGCGAGATTGGGCCGCTGCTGGAGCAATTGAAGACGATGCGGGCGCGTGAGGGCGAGGCTCTGGAGGAGATTCTGCGCGGCACTCTAGTCCGGCTAGCCGATGCTACCGAGGGCGTGGCAGCGTTGCGGCAAGAGGTCGAAGAGCGCTACCAGGCCCGGCTCACGGAGCGGCTGCTGGCGGCCACAGGCCCGGAGTTCAATCGGCAGAGATTGTTGGAGGAGGTTGCCGTGCTGGTGGAGCGCAGCGACATCGCCG
The DNA here is from genome assembly GCA_003156235.1 of Acidobacteriaceae bacterium. Classification (GTDB taxonomy): domain Bacteria; phylum Acidobacteriota; class Terriglobia; order Terriglobales; family Acidobacteriaceae; genus Telmatobacter. The sequence continues at coordinate 2,287 of PMGP01000412.1, read as the reverse complement.
AGGAACTGGAGCGCATGACGACGCACATCAGCCACTTCCGCGAGCTGCTGGCGGCAGGCGGCGAAGTGGGCAAAAAGCTCGACTTTCTGCTCCAGGAGATGAATCGCGAGGCCAACACCATGCTCTCCAAGACTGGCGGCGCGGGCGGCAAGGGAACACGCATCACCGAATTGGGTCTGGCTATGAAATCGGAGATCGAAAAGGCCCGCGAACAGATTCAGAACGTGGAGTGAAATTGCAGTTCTCAGTTCTCAGTTCTCAGTTCTCAGTTCTCAGTTCTCAGTTCTCAGTTCTCAAACGGATTATCGGCAATCTTAAGGTAAAGTCAAGCTGTCTTTGCCTTTTCACCTGTTATGGGTGCTCATGCATCCGAATGAAAATAACTGACGACTGATCACTGACAACTGAGAACTGAGAACTGACCACCGACTAGAGGATAATTGCATTATGGCTGGAATTCTCTTCATCATTTCGGCGCCCTCGGGCTCGGGCAAGAGCACGCTGGTGAACGAGGTGCGCAAGCAGTTGACGGGAATCGAGTTTTCCGTCTCCTGGACGACGCGCCCGCCGCGTGGCTCGGAGCAGGACGGGCGCGAATATCACTTCACCAGCCGCGAGGAGTTTGAGCGGATGGCGGCCTCGGGAGAGTTTATGGAGCACGCCGAGGTCTTCAGCAAAGACCTCTACGGAACGCCGCGCTCGTCGCTGGAACAGGCACGGCGCGAGGGCCACGACCTGGTGCTGGACATCGACGTGCAGGGGGCGGCGCAGGTGCGAGCCTCGATGCCCGAAGCGGTGAGCATCTTTGTTCTACCGCCGAATCCCAAGGTGCTGCGCACGCGATTGCGCAATCGCAGCCGCGCCGAGGGCGTGGTGGACGAGGCAGAGGTCTTTCGCCGCCTGGGCGAGGCGCGCAAGGAGATTGAGAATTATCGCGAATACGGCTATATTTTGGTAAACGACATTCTTGACCGTGCTGTGGCGCAACTGGAAGCCATTGTGCTGGCCGAACGGTTTTTCCGGAACGCCGAGCCGATCGCGTTCCGTTCGCACAGGGTGCTGGAGGTAGCTGCCGGCTGCTTGCAGATTAACTCCGCAGAGCGGTTAAAGCCCGTGCTCGAGGCCTTCGGGATTGGCAGTCCCCCAGGCCAGCAGCAGTTTAATTTCGGAGAGGACTCAGATGACGATTGAAACCGGCTTCGACTCGAACTATCGCAAGGTGATGGTGGCCGCCCGCCGCGCGCGCCAGTTGCAGAACGGCTCGCGCGCCCTTGTCACCACCCAGTCCACCAAGCCCTGCCGCATCGCCCAGGACGAGATCAACGCGGGCAAGATCGCCTACGTCAAAACCGATGTGCCGGTGGTCAAACCGGCGATTGATGGCCCGGCTGTTCCGATACTGGCCAGCTAGTTTTTTCCGCCTCTTTCCTGGTTCGCGCGGAGAGAAGCAGCGGGCGGATGAGACCGGCATTTGACTTTGGAGTAAAGACGTTGGCGCAATCGCTCGATTCCGCAACCCGCCAAGCCTTGCAGGCCCGCGTCCGCTTCTACCGCGATCTTGGCCTCACGGAGTTTTACCGCCGTCCCGTGGACCCGGCATTGCTGGCCAGCTTGGCCGCTGAGCCGGATGAATCAGAGTCCGCACCGCAGAGCTTTCAATTGCTCGAATCCCAGCCCGAATCCCAACCCGAATCCCAGGAGGAGCAGCCCATTTCGCCTCGCAGACCATTTCCAAATGCCCCCGCAATCGCTGACGCCGTTCCTGCGGCGGAGCGCGCTGCCGCGATGCAACTGATTCGCGAAGAACTTGGCGAGTGCACCCGCTGCGCGCTGCACAAAGGCCGCAACAAGCTGGTCTTTGGCGACGGATCGCCTACAGCGCGGCTGATGTTTGTCGGCGAAGGGCCGGGCGCCGACGAGGACTCTCAAGGCCTGCCTTTTGTGGGCAAGGCCGGGCAGCTATTGAACAACATGATCGCCGCCATGGGACTGAAGCGCGAAGAAGTTTACATCGCCAACGTGGTCAAGTGCCGTCCGCCGGGCAACCGCGTGCCGGAGCCGGAAGAGGGTGCGACGTGCTCGCCGTTTCTCTTCCGCCAGATCGATGTAGTGCGACCGGAAGTGCTGGTCGCACTGGGCGCAACCGCGGCCACATGGCTCTTAGGAACTCGCCAGCCGCTGGCCGGGCTGCGCGGGCGGATTCACCGTGTGCGCGGGACTAAACTCATCGTCACCTACCATCCGGCTTATTTGCTGCGCGATCCCCGGCAGAAGAAGGAAGCCTGGG
>PMGP01000105.1 GCA_003156235.1 Acidobacteriaceae bacterium | reverse complement strand
GGCGTCTCCAGCCGCTCGCCGGAGTGCAATACGTAGCCGAAGTCGAAGGGATTGTAGCCGCCGGTGACGCGCACCGTCTCCAACTGGTCCTGCTCGATGGTGATGCGCCAGGAACCGCTCCAGGCCAGCGCGCCGAACCACACCTCGCCCTGCTCCTCGCTGGTCTCGCCGCTCTGAATTGCAAACCAGGGATTCGCCTGGTGGCCGGTAGAGCCGCGGCGGCTTTCGATCACCCGCTCGCCGGGTTGCAGCTTCTCTTGCGTCAGGTTCCACTCCCCGGCCCAGCGTCCAGTTAAATAATTCAGAGTATAGTGCGCGGGAGGCAGCGACCAAGAGGCCGCGGCTGCCTGCTCCACGGTCACCGCCTGCTTCTCGCGGTTCTCGATGATCGCCGACCGCGCCAGAATTCCGCTCTCCTTATCAATTGCATAGTGCAGGGTCACATAGATCTCGTAGTGGATGTCCTTGAGCACAACGTCGAAACCGTCCGGCGCTTTGCTGTAGCTCTGATAGTGCAGCACCAGGTCGCGCACTCCGTCGGCTAGGCTGATCTTCAGCGCCGGCTCCACAAACAGCCCCGCGCCCCAACTGGCATACTCCTGTGGTGTGGTGGTGTAGGAGGTGTCAAAAGAGGCCCAATCCGGCCGTGGCGCGGCCTGCGGAAAGCTGTCTGTGGCCGCCAGCCGCCCGCCCCAATAAAGCTGCTGTAACTCACCTTTGGGATTCACGCCGAAGATGTAACTGACTCCGCCGCCATCCAGCCGAAAGACCTTATTGGTGGAGTCGAAGTTAGTGCGGGAATCTGTGATTTGCGGTTGTGCCGAAGCGGCAACGGAAACAAGAAGAGCCAAGATGGCGAATGAAAACGTTTTCAACATCGGCGACTTCCTCCTTCGCTTTCTCGATCCGGGCAAGTATAACATGTGATACCCCTCCTAACTCCGCATATTAGAGCAGAATCAAGATAGATATACCCATGTAGCGCACTCTTCATTTATGCTTAAATTCTCTGGTGAAGTCACCGCGACGTGAGACCGATGGGACGAGCATATTCGGACGATCTGCGGGTCAGGATATTGGAAGCCTATGAGCGCGGCGAAGGAAGTTGCCGCGTTCTCGCGAGCCGTTTTGGCGTCAGTTGGGAGTATGTGCGGAAGGTGCGCCAACAACTGATTCGCAATGGGCACAGAAGGCGTTTGATTCAATCGCGTTTCGGGGTTCGTTCGCGTGTTACGGACGAGGTGCGCGCCCATATGCTGGCGTTGGTCGAAGCGCAAGCTGACATCACCATCGCCGAGTTGCGCGATAAGATTCATGCGGACAAAGGCGTGGCGATCAGTTGGACTCTCACGCAAAACTGGATCAAGCGACTCGGCCTCCGTCTTAAAAAAAGTCGATCCACGCCATCGAGCGCGACTCTGAAGCCAACCGTCTGAGACGCGTCGAATTTCATCAGCGCATCTTGACCATTGCGCCGGAACGGTTGATTTTCCTCGACGAAAGCGGAGTCATGGTGGGCATGACGCGACGTTGCGGTCGCTGCATGGGAGGAGGCCGCATTCACGAGGCCACGCCAGAGAGCCACTGGAAAATCCTTACGGTGATCGGAGCGATGAGCCTGAAGGGCATGATCGCCACCATGACCATCGAAGCCGCTACCGACACGGATATCTTTCTGGCCTATCTCGACCATGTGCTCTGTCCTGTGCTTGCGCCGGGCGATGTGGTGGTGATGGACAATCTCAGCAGCCACAAGGTTCTGGGTGTAAGTGAACGCATCCATGCAAGAGGGGCGGAGTTGCTCTATCTGCCGCCCTATTCGCCGGATTTGAATCCGATTGAGAAGGCCTGGTCGAAGCTGAAAGAAATGTTGCGTGCAGCCAAAGCTCAGACCAGCCACGATCTCTACCAGGCCATCAGAAATGCATTACCGCAAATTTCCACGGAAAACGCCACAGCATGGTTCAGAACTTGCCAGAACTGGGTACAGCTAGCATGATATTGCTCTAGAGGGGGGCTAGAGTTGCTATGTCCCGCTTTGAAAGGGCACGGCTTCAGCCGTGCCGATGGAAGTAGGTCAGAATATGGGCTTTAGCCCCTGAGGGATACATCTTTCTTGGTTCCGCTCTAATACTACAGTTGTAGATCGTTTTTCCGGAGGGAGCAGGACACTTCAGCCCCCTGAAAAAAGGCCAAAATCTAACGGCCTTTAGGCCCGGAAAGCGGTGATCTGAAACAAATGCAACTGTAGTACTAGGCCTTGTTGACAGGGTCGATTATCGCCGGCCTGACGGCGGCGCGGCTGTAGATCCGCGGACGACAAGGCTGGTGGAAACCAGAAATTCGCGCTGCATCTTGGGGTTGCCGGCTTCCTCGGCCTGCTGGCGAAGGGCCTCGAAGGCCGCTTGCGCCAGATCGATGCGGGACAGGCGGATAGTGGTGAGCGGCGGCAGCGTGAACTCGGCGAAGTCGATGTCGTCCAGTCCTATGACCGAGAGGTCGTCAGGCACGCGCAAGCCTTCCATGTAGGCGGCGCGGAGCACACCGATGGCGGTCACATCGTTCGAACAGAGGATGGCAGTGGGGCGAATGGAGAGATTCTGCAACTTGCCATAGCCCACCACGCCGCCCTTGAGCGTGTGGTCGCACTCGATCACCCAACTTGGCTCGATTGCGACGCCTCCAGCCACCATCGCCGAGCGAAAATCGTTTTCGCGCGTGATGGCCGAGTGCAGCTTGTGTGGCCCGGCGAGAAAGGCAATCTTGGAGTGCCCCAGTTCAACCAGGTGCCTGATGGCCATGTGAATACCGGTGCTGTAATCCAACAGGATGGTGCTGACTTTTGCCTCTTTCAGACGAAACTCGGCAAGCACCATTGGAATGTTGCGATCCACCAGCTCGTCAAGGACCGGCTCTTCCGCACCAAAACTGAGTACGGCCACACCCTCCACTTTGCGCTCCAACATGCGGCGGACGCAGTTGGCCAAAATGACTGGGTCGCTATTCGAGGAACTGACCAGGATCTCGTATCCGTGGGCGATCGCGACCTCTTCAAAACTCTGGATCAGTTCGGGGAAGAAGGGGTTGGTAATGTTTTCAACGATGATGCCGA
>PMGP01000114.1 GCA_003156235.1 Acidobacteriaceae bacterium | reverse complement strand
AACCAAGGCCGCCGCATGGAAGGAAGTAGAGAGCCTTGAAATCCAGGCGAAGCCACCGGACGGAGACAAAGGAGACACGGTGCGGAGTGTGGTTGCACGGTACGAAGCGGAGCGGATGCCTTCACGTCAATCGACGGCGCGGGNNAACCACGTTCTGCCGAAGTGGGCCGATACGCGGATTCAGGAAGTACAACCGCGCCCGGTTGAATTGTGGCTCCGTGAATTGCCCTTGTCGCCAAAGTCCAAAACGCACGTGCGATCACTCATGCACGGGCTTGTGGAGTTTGCGATGTGGTCCGGCCTTCTAGACATCAGCCGCAATCCCGTCTCCCTCGTCCGCAATATCGGAGCAACGCGGAAGATACGGAAAGCCCGGAGCCTTACAGCGGAGCAATTCCACGCCCTGCTGAAAGAGTTGCAAGAGCCGTTCGCAACAATGGCCCTTCTCTCTGTGTGCTTGGGCCTTCGTATCAGTGAGGCGCTCGCACTCCAGTGGGCTGACGTGGATTGGCTAGACTCACGGCTGAGCGTCCGGCGCGGCATCGTGAATCAGATTGTGGGCGATGTGAAGACGCAGGGGTCCGCAAAGACATTCAACCTTGCGAGCGAATTGCTGGAGCGTCTGAAGTCCTGGAAACAGTCTTCCCAATTTTCGGGGGCTGCGGATTGGGTCTTTGCCAGTCCATTCAAACTCGGGCGACTTCCTTACTCCTACACCGGGACACGGCAAGAGCTGGAGCGGGNNCAACAGAAGATGATGCGGCACACGGACATCCGCACGACCATGAATATTTACGGGGATGTGGTCACGGATGAGATGAGCACGGCTGGCTTGAGGGTAGCTGAACTTGCATTCCAGATAAACGGAGCGCAAGCAGAGCGCGAATCGAGTTAAGTTGTTGATTCTTTGGTGGACGTGGTAGGAATCGAACCTGCAACCTGTCGGTTAAGAGAACAATAAAACAACTTATTATCGACGACTTGCGCGGAACGGCTGGCAGCCTGAAGTAATGAACTGGACGAGTAAACTGGGCGCCTTGTAATTCGCAACTATCCCATGCCCGAGAATCCAGAATTGGGGCATCCCGATTCTAGTGTGAGGAATCGGACAACCCGCCGATGCATTCAACTCCATACTCATTCAATACATCCTGTAGCGTCACAACGCCTTCGAGTTTGTGAATATTTGCCCGGTGAACGACTGGCAAGACATCGAGATGGTACTTGCTCATGCGTTCGAGCGCCTGATGCAGGGCATGGTCCGTGTGGAGATGCGGAACTTGGAGGGTTTCCACAATGTCTTTGAGCGGCTGTTCTTTTCTTCCGTCGGCATAGGCGCACCCCAGAGTCTCTCTGGTCAACATTCCCAGAAAATAATCCTTCTCTGTAACGGGCCAGATGCGGAATTTACTGGCGCGAGTTTGTTCGATCACATCTTGGACACGCATCTCCGCCGGGAGGATCTCTGGAGTCCTCCGCATGATCTGAAGCACGGTGCGTTGGTTGAGTTCGTCGCGAGTGCTGCGACTGGGTAAATGAATGCCGTCCTGATGAGCCAAAGCCTCGTAGATCGGCTCATTCTGAAATCGTGAAGAGATGAAGAAGCTGGTCAGGTTTGCAATCATCAGCGGCACAATGACAGCGTAGTCCCGCGTCATTTCAAAGATCATCAAAACCGATGTCATCGGAGCGCGCACGATCCCCGCGAAGAGCGCGCCCATGCCGACCAGCGCGTACGCTCCAGGGGTTGCGGTGTATCCCGGCAACAAGCCATGCGCTACGGTGCCGATGGCTCCGCCCAGCATGGCTCCGAGAAATAAACTCGGGCCGAAGATTCCACCAGCGTTTCCGGAAGCGTAACTGACAGTAACACCAATGAGCTTGAGCGCCACGAGTAGCAGCATCAACTTGAGCGCCATCGTTCCATTCAAAGCGCTGCCGACGTAGGTATACCCGACACCCAGAACCTGCGGCACAAACCAGCCCATCAGACCAACCGTCACACCGCCCACGACGGGATGCCACCAGCGCGTTCTCGTGGGCAGATTCAGAAACAACTTGCGCATCCCCAACAAAAGCCGGGTAAACGCTACGGACAAAAAACCGCCGGCGATGCCCAACAGGGCGTAAATGGCGAGTTCCAGCGGATGTACCAGAGTGTATTGCGGCACTTGGAACAGCGGGTTATTGCCAAGCAAGAGGCGCAAGACGGCCCAGGAGGTGGCTGAGGCGAGCACGACTGAGCCCAGAATCGGCGCGTGCATGTCGCCCATCACCTCTTCGAGTGAAAACAACACAGCCGCCATCGGCGTATTGAATGCCGCGGCAATGGCGGCGGCGGCTCCTACGGGAATCAGAGCCTTTACCTTTTCCGGGCGCAATCCGAGCCATCGACCGAGTACCGATCCGATTCCGGCGCCCACCTGGACAGATGGTCCCTCGCGGCCCAGTGGAATCCCGCTCGCCAGCGTGGTCGCTGTGCAGAAAAACTTGCCCAGGACAGTGCGCAGGGAGATAAATCCATCCCGGGCGAAGAGCGCGGCTTTGGTCTGGGGCACGCCGCTGCCGCGAGCGTAAGGAAAAAAACGATAGAGAAGGAAACCCATGGCCAGCGATCCCGCCACTGGCACCAGCACACGCCTCCACGCGGCGCTATCCGGCGGATAGAGGCGCATTCCCAGCCGCTCGGTGAGCACGATGAACGCGACTACGGCTAGTCCGGTGAGAGCTCCGATCAGCAGCGACAGAAGAAGAAATACCTGCTCCTCACGCTGTTGAAGATGAGCTATCATACGCGCCCGGATGGCCGTAATCCAACTCATTTTCGGCTGGTTCTCAGCGGTGGGAGAAGAGGACATAAGCACAGTTTACGCTAACTTCATTGCAGGCTTCAGAGAACAACGACAGGCATCATCGACGTTGCGACTGCCTATTCATTGAATCATCGGCTATCTGGCGATTTAGGACTCTCAGCGACATTGAGTCCAAGTGCAGATAAGCGGGCTCGGGTGGATTTGCAGTCCGTGTGAAGAATGCTTTGAATTCCCAGCCCTTCCGCAATCTGAACGAACATCGGAGTAT
>PMGP01000370.1 GCA_003156235.1 Acidobacteriaceae bacterium | reverse complement strand
GCCGAGCCGGTTGATCGGCGAGGAAGTGGAAGCGCGGCTTTTTATGGATCATGTGGAGGTCTGGTACGGACAGAAGAAGATCACTGAGATGCCACGCCTGCGAGGGCGACAGAAACATCGCGTTGATTATCGTCACATCATCGACTGGCTGGTGCGGAAGCCTGGCGCCTTCCAGCACTACCGTTACCGCGATGAGTTGTTCCCAACCAGCCGTTTCCGCGTGGTCTTCGACTTGCTTGAGGAACAGATGGGCCTGCAGCAAGGCAGCAAGGAATATCTGAGAATCCTCGAGTTAGCGGCTAAAGGAAGCGAAGTGAGGGTAGATGGGGCGTTGCGCGTGATGCTGGAGGCAGGTAGTGAACAGATCAGCGCCAAAGGTATCGAAACCATGCTGGCATCTGAGCACAACCCGACAGTCCGCGACGTTCAAGTAACGGCGGTGGATCTGGGTGTTTTCGATCAGCTGTTCAGCACGCAGGAGGTACTGCAATGAGCGCGGTCCCTCAGATCAGAACGGAGCTGATGCAGAACCTGAGAGAACTTCACATGCCGGCCATGCGCGAATGCTTCGAACAGGCCGCGCAACAGGCGGAGAAAGAGACACTCAGTTACGAGCAGTACTTGCTGCAGTTAACTCAGCGGGAGTGCGAGTCTCGACGCCGTAACCGCATCGCCGCGCTACTGCGCGAGTCGGGGCTTCCGCGAGAGAAGACGATGCCCAACTTCGACCTGAAGCGTTTACCTGTTAAGGCCGGACGGCAAATGAAAGCCCTGATGGATGGGAGCTTCCTGGACCGCCAGGAGAACTTGCTCGTGTTCGGAAATCCTGGAGCAGGTAAGAGCCATCTGCTGTGCGCTCTGGCCCATGAACTGATCGCGCAAGGACGCAAGATGAAGTACACGAGCTGCGCCATGTTGGTTCAGGATCTCCTGATAGCCAAGCGCGACCTGCGGCTGAGCAAAGAGATCAAGAAGTTGGCCCGCCATGATGGTCTGATCATCGATGAGATGGGCTATGTCCAGCAGAGCCGCGAGGAGATGGAGGTCCTGTTCACCTTGCTGGCCGAACGCTATGAGCGCGGCAGCGTTCTGCTGACCAGCAATCTTCCGTTCTCGAAGTGGGATGGAATCTTCAAGGACCCGATGACCACGGCGGCAGCCATCGACAGACTGGTGCATCACTCGGTCATCGTTGAACTGAATATCCCCAGCTACCGCATAGAGGAGGCAAAGAAGAACCGCGCCCAGGCGCAGGAAGCAGAAGAAAGCTGATGAGGGCCGGAGACCAGCGCTCGTTGTTGCTGGCAGGCCCTCCGCTCCGCCCCTTCGGGGCTACGCTCCGGCCCTGCCAGCAACAACGACATCTCCACAAGAGGAGGAAAGAAAGAAGTTCTAACGACTATCGGGAATTATGGTTGTCGTTGACCGGAAAGAGTAGTTGACGCCAGACACTCTGAGCGCATTCTCGAGCACTTCGATGGAATCGATGCATTATGGTTGCCGATCGTTCAGACCGTTCCAGACACAGGGCGCTTCGAAATCCTTCCGTTCGCGTCAGTTCGTTTGCAACAAGAGAGGCCGCAGGCCCGCCTTGAAGCCGCAAAACTGGCTATCGTCGGTGGTGCAAGCACCAGAATTTCAGTTGTACCGGAGCTAAGGGCTTCGCGGATATCGATGATCGCAGATGAGGCTCCACACGAAGACAGGTTTGCGCGAATGCGCAACAGCTTCGACTTGGATCGGCATGCCCAAACCCGGCTCGTATTCATAGGGACAGGCGGTGATGCATCGCTGATCACCAACTGCGCACGCATGGGGTTTGGTGAATTCGTGCTGATCGATCCACAAAAACTGGAGGCGGCCAACGTAGCTACGCAGCAGGCCAATCCTGCAAGGCTTGGAACGCCAAAGGTTGAAGCCCTTGCCGAGCAGATCCATCTGATTTATCCGGAAGCCCACGTGCAACCTCTAGTCTGCAGGATTGAAGAGATCCAGGACAATGAGTTCAAAGATCTTTTGTTCTCATCGCAGACAGGAGCAATCACCAAGCCGGAACGAACTGTTCTGCTGGTACTGACCGACAATTTCTTTGCGCAAGCGCGTGGACACAGGCTTGGTCTGCAGTTTGCGGTTCCGACAATCTGCGCGCAAGAGTACGCGGAGGGCCGAGGAGCCGAGGTGAGCTACACCGTACCGGGCGTCACACCGGCATGTCACCGATGCATCACCTCATCGCGTTACGGACAATATCTGGAGAACAACTTCCAGAACGACGTAACGTCGGCCGGCGCCCCGGTGTTCGCGGCGGAGTTCCTCAATGCCATATTGGGACATGTTCTTCTGGCTGTGGTCTACCATGGCGCCGAAGGCCACCGGTTCGGCGGCTGGATTGAGCAGTGGGGAAACCGCAATCTCATCCAGCTCCGCATGGATCCGGAGTTCGAGTTCTCCCGCGGTCTGTCGCGCCTGCCCAGCGGCAGAGCGAGAGTGATGTTTGACAGCGTTTTTCTTGCACAGACGCCTGACAGCGGCCAGAACATCGATCGTCCACCATGCCCAGATTGCGGAGGAACAGGGGATTTAAGAACAGTTCGAGGGACATTCCCAGATACGCGAATTATTAGGATACTCGCAAGTACCGAGTCTGAGCTAGATACCTTGGCCTAAGAATTCTTAAATTGGCAATTTGTGGTCTCGAGCAATGCTAAGACGGGTACCCAGTCTTCCGCTAAATCTGCTGCCCAATCGAAGGGCAGCGTAGTCACGCCCCAGTTGGCCTCGCACCGGAGGAGCAACAACGCCGCGGATGCTTTCGCATTCAGAACCGAGCTGGCGTCCTAACAGGGTTGATTGCAACGCGTCTTGTTCATAAGTCCTCGGCAGGAGCGACGGGACTCGAATTTACGACCTCTACTGTGTCAGCGAGTCGGAAACGCGTAACTGTGGCGCCGAACATTCCGAAATTCGGAGAGAGCGAATGACCGGCCAAGCACACCTCGCCATTGCAACTCTTCGCGCCTGTTGAAGCTACCCCTTCGACAACTCAAATACCATGCAATTGTACTCATGCTTCCATTCACTCAGCTCTCGACGGACTTCTAGCTTATACTTCGTGATTAATGATCTAAACAACTCCATATCCCCGGATTCAGAAAAGCCTAGCATTATCACGCCATCTTGCCGAAGATGATTCAATACATCGTGAAAAAAACCTCGGAGTGCACGATAGTCCTCATCTGCACAGGCATACTCCAACAGGTCGGCCGGCTTGCACCCATGATAGGGAGCATTGAAGATTACAACATCGAAATCTCCTCGAACTTTGCTAAATCCATCAGACACAAATGCGCAACCGCATTTGATTCCATGCTTCCTGAAGTTCATCGATGTGTTTTCGACGGCTTTCGGGTTTATGTCTACAGATGTTATCTGCTTCGCCCCCGATCGACCAGCATACACAGAGATCAGTCCGCTTCCGCTGCCAACCTCGAGGACATCCTTGCCTGTGAGATCCGGAAGATTGTCAATCATGAATTGCCCCGACCAGTCATAGGCTGGCGACCATACACCTGGCTCAACGATGATCGACATACCTCTCAATTCAACCTCATAATTCTCTTTGTGCGCACGCATTTGCTGCAAAGCAGGTTGCGTTGTACTGTGCAATTTGTAAGAAGCCATGCCGTCCATCCCGTCCTCTTCTCGACCGAACCCATCGGTATTTTCTCTCAAATGTTCGGTCTGTCTACCCCTGCAATTCCAATGTTGCTAGGGCCTCGGGTCTTGGAGGATAAATGCTTGCGCGCGCCATTTTTAGTGGTCCTGAAACAATCAGGCGCCGAACACTGTAAACAGTTCCTCACAGTGTACCGCAACTCCGCACGAATTCTCCTTGATCCATTGAAGCGATTCGAAGTCACCTTTGCCTATATTCGGTTCGCCTGTGAGGTCCGACCAAGTACGAACTACAAATCGCTGAAGAGCATCATTTAATTGCTCCGCGGTAGACCAGTCGCCTCGTGAGCTCGCTGGTCCATCGCAAGACAATGCCTGTAACACGCTACCAAGCAACAATGCCCTAGTTAATTGAATGTCGCGAGGCTGCTCGATTTCCGATGATCCACTAAAGTTAATTGGGAATCCAGAAAACAACACTCGATAAACGGTATTTCCCACAGATACCGTAATATCGGCTCCAGGCTGAACGGAGACTCTCGGAGCCTTTTTAAGAAGAGTCCGAAACTCAATGTCTTGCGACGAGGCGCTGATGAGCGTGACCTCCTTCCCGATTGACCCGAGCCACTCGGCATCGCTGAAAATATCCTCGCCGGTACATCCGACCACAACAGAGCACGTCTCGCACAGCTCTTTTAGACTGCCAAGCCTGTTGATTTTCCCTTTCATAGGGCTGTAGTCACGCTTCTTATCGAAGAAGCACACCGGGTGTCCCATCGATTCAAAGCAGCGCCCCAATGAGCTGCCAACATTTCCAAGTCCAACAATTCCTATTTGGGTTCGCAGGCCCAGCGCCTTGGTGGAGACAGATCGAGCGATGGCTTCTGCGATGAATGGAGACTCTAATGTAACCTTGGCCGCACTCGCCGCAAGGTTGAGTCGCCGCAGTCTCGCACCGTTGTCACCTAACCTTAGCCCGCTCATTGTTTGCTCCACAACTGTCACTATGCCTGTAGTGCATAATGCCGTTGGCATCGTTAAAAGCCCATAGCCGCCATCATCCAAGAGGATAATTCGGTTGACCTTCTTTGAGCGGACCGCCATTTCGATATGGTGCCAAAACAGTCCGAGATCGCTTTGATGTCTTTCCGCGAGGAATCCGGGCAACAGCAATTCTCCAGAAGGCGACATTACGTGGACCTTGTTCCGTCGCAACCAGGCAACAACGTCAGGGCGGCACGAATATACTTTCCCGGTTAGCACTATGTTCGCTGGTGGAATACCAAGTGACAGCAGACTTTGCACCAATGAACGACTACTGGGTAGAAGATGTTGATTCCCAACAATCAGGGTACTGTTCAATTGGATTTTCGAGCTATGCTTTCTCTGGAACCGGTCCATGAGAGCGTCGAGAAGTGGAAGTGAGACGCACTCCCCTAAAGCCATTTTGGCCTCGTAATGACAAACCCGCAATCGAGGAATCCTTCCGTCCATAACGACGTCTTTGGGGTTGCACCGGGATGATCCTTTTTGAATTGCATTTCGACTGGGCGGATGCTTGGGATGAACTCTGCCTCGTTTATTTCTACTCGCTCTTCTTGCAAAGTGGGAGTCCTGCTACTGTTTCGGCCCCTGACAAACGGCTTAAATATCTCCTTAACGTCCAGGAGTTCTTTACGGGTGTATTTGAAGATACCTTCATAGATCCCTCGTTTCTTGTTTACTTCGTCATCACCCTCAACGCATTTCTTCAGGAAGTAAAATAGGCTCTCCGTATTTATACGCGAGTCTGAATAGGTCACGGGGCCGATATTCCATTTGCAAGAGAAATACCCCGTCTCACCTTGTTGTAATAGTCGCGGAACCATAATATATGGGTAATAGCTTTCATATATTTTTGTATTTGACTCCGTTACTTTCTTTTCTGAAGGTTTGAGAAGATTGTACTCATAAAGCGCATCAATCATGCGTTGGAGTGGAAGAGAGGATGTATTTGGTTGCCAAGGTACCAGCGCCGGAATCTTGCCCCGTACAATTCCTAGCAGGTGAGACGTTTGCTCATAAAGCAATTCTGTACTACTCCTCCTATTGAGTTGATCGATGGCGCTCTGCTCGTTCATTTCGTCTTGTACCTGCGACATTTGTGCGATTTGTACCCTGAAAATCAGGTTTTCCAAAGCAAGCGAATTGCTTGTGAGAGCGCATAGGTTATCCGGAATGAGGACAATGCTGCACTTCCACTCTTGAGGATCAAGAAGTTGCTTAACAAGCAACGAGTGCCTATGACAGTCGTCCCAACTCACTCTCTTGAAGAAAACTTTAGAGAGATGATCCTTGCATTGCTTGCTCTGAATCGGAGTGCCGATGTAGAGTGAAATCTCCCCGGCGGAGAGAGAGTAGTCCTCGCAACCAACTGGTCGTTTAACTAGCGAATCAACCAGCTGAAAAAGGCCAACTAACTGTCCTCGCTGGAAAATGCGAAGCGGACGAGTATGGTCTGCACATGGACTCAGATCACTAATATTTGCTTTATCTGGAACATAATGCCCACGTTGAGTGCTAAGTTCGACGGTCCTAAATATTTCGATCGGGTTGTCCACTAAGAATGCCAATGGCACGCGTCGGTGACCGAAAGTCTTCTTTAGCTCTTGAGCCTCTGCCAGTCTATCGAAGGCCTTCGGGAAACAGAAGTCTGACCTTGCCCCCGAAAAAC
>PMGP01000429.1 GCA_003156235.1 Acidobacteriaceae bacterium | reverse complement strand
TGAAAAGTCAACTGTTATTCTGCGCAATGGTCATTATGTATAATCTCGGGCATGGGCTGGAAGGTGATGAAAGTCGCTGTGTGCTACTTCTTGCAGGTACTATGCTCGATACGCATACTGTCCAAAGTACATATTACACACGGAGAGGAGTGAGAATTTAGCTGTTTTCTGTGCGCGGGGCATTTTATGTATAATCNNTTCCCTCGGTCGAGCATCCGACGCTTTGTGCCAGCAAAAAGTGCCGGAGCACCCTGTGGGATCGAGGTGGAGTGGATGGACGCACTAAAGAGGCGCGGAGCAAGAAGGGGCGCGGACTGAGAGTCTCCACCTCGGTCAATCAAAATAACGAGGGTAATCGGGCTGTGTCTGCACGCGAACGGTCAATCACTCAAACGCCTAAAGCCACGCGATAAAGTTCTGAATGTCCTGGGGCTGTGCTGCATGGCTAACATTCCCCGACTGCTTCATCGTTGACAGAAAAGCAATCCGGTCTTGGTCATCCTTAGCGATACCTAGGTGCGCTTCAATTGCTCCTTTCGACCACACCCAAATGTTGTTATTCTGCTGGAGAGGTAGAACTAATCCCGCTACCTCCCGTTGCATCTGAGATGCCATCAATTCGAAAGCTTCTTCAGGTGGAATCCGAGATGCTAATCCAGCCCCGTCGTTCTTTGCGGGAAACCCATCAGGCCCGAGGAAAAATCCTTGCGCCGTATGGTTTGCCGCAAACCAGTTCAGGCACGCGATGTAATCTGCATTGGTAATGTCAATAATGCCAACTCCGGGTGCCACCCTAAAAACAAAATCCAAATCAACAACTGCTTTTGGTGCATACCCTACGCTTTGCAACACAGTGAGCATAGGAAATATGGACTTGCTGCCATGCGCCTCCACTATACACGCTTTGTCGTAGGCCAAGGATTTGCCCTTAAGCACCTCGTACACTTCTGGAAGAATCATTTTTTCCGTTTTACCCTCGACGACTAACACCTTTTCAGCAAACAGCAGGTATGTGGAGTTTTGCAGTGCGAATATGGCGCTAGCTTGGTGTGGATTGTTTGCGATAGCCTGCGCTGCATTTGCAAGCTTTGTCCGTGCAGCCGTTGCGCCGTTCGTGCCCTTGTACATTAGAGTAGAGTTTAGCGCGTCACTCCTCCCTAACAGCAAAGGCGAGTGGGTCGAGAAGATCACCTGAAAGTCTTGATCCGAGAGAGTCTTCAGCGCTTCTCGTAGTAACTCGATGGCTTGGGGATGCAAGTATAGTTCAGGCTCGTCAATTAGCAGAATTATTGTTGCCCCGTTGCCTCCATTTTGATTGATGTTTGCTGCGAGTAGCTTAATGAGTGCCATCTGCACAGCACGCTGTGCTCCATGCCCAAACGATGTGAATGGGCGAGGCGATCCAGGACGATCTGAAAGCGAAACTGTGGCTCCTTTAACAAGGTCATCCAGTTGCGGAGATTGGATGTTGAGATGAAGGAGTAGCCCTGGAAAGAATTCACCAACAGCTTGGCTGGCATCGCTCTCTAGCGTGCTGAGTTCCTGGATTCGTGCGGGACCGTTGAGATGGTCACTTAATTGCCGAAGTGCTGTGTCTATGTTCTGCATCGCTACTGCATTATTGCTGCGAATCTGGCCTATGGTGTACTTAAGTAGCTCACCAATAGTGTTCTTAGCTGTGAAGCGACTAACATCCTCAGCGGCATCCTCCATAGCCTCAATGTAGAGGGGGTCAGGAAACAAAACGCCTATCGCATTGTCGAGACCTGTCGGGTTTGTAACCCATTGATCGCCGCCCTGGTCAAAAATGTCAATCTTAATCTGTGCAGCAGTCGAGGAGGGTGAATCCTGCCGCCTTCGAAATCTTAGCTTATCAGATACGATGTATTGGCTAATCTGATTTTGTTGGTTCTGAGGGAGTAGCTGAATATTAACCCCGGATATTTGCCCTTCAACTATCACGGGATGGGTTACATCAAAAAAGGAAGATAAAGGCAGAACAGATTTCCGCAATAGCCAATTGATCGCCCTTAGGACATTAGACTTACCGGAATTGTTGCACCCGATTATGGGGTTGAAGCGATTTAGAGGAAGTGACAGATCGCTGCATGAGCAAAAGTTCTTAATGACAACTTCTTCCAAAAGCATGGCCTTTCCTCCTTGACAGCGTATACTCTTTGTTGATCTTAAGCAGTTAGGTTTAAGTTGTTTCGAGCTTCTGCCAACTACCTACCAGTAGCTACTCGTCAACGGCACACTACTTAGAACCGGCAAATAATCGAGTCATGTCATCCAAAAACTCCGACGCCGGTGCGGTACTCGTCACGAGCAGATGGTCACGGGCACGGGTGCAGGCGACGTACAGCAAATGGCGCTCGGTGTTGTACACGTCCTCAAGGTCGGCCTCGTCAGTGACTGTCTCGATCCGTTCCTGGAGCGGGATCACCTCATCGTCGCAAGCCATCACTGCGACCGCCCGGAACTCCAAGCCCTTGGCCAGGTGCATGGTGCTGATGGACAGGCGTCCGACGGGCGTCGTAACGTTCTGGTCGAGGACATCAAAGCTGAGTGCGGCGGCATTTGCTGCGGCCTTGCCCCGGTCAAGCTCCGCTTCGGATCGGACGAAAATCGCAATCTCGTGCGGCGGGATTCNNGGATTCCGGCTTTCGTGAGGCCAGTAATCCATTGGCCTACGGCCTTGATTTCGGCTTCTACAGTCTTCAGAACTTGGATGCAGGGCGCGGGACCGTCAAAGATGGAAATTGTCCCCTTGCGTTCTTCGAAGTTGCCGTCTACATCGAACACCTCAGTTCCAAGCAGGCGGTCGGCCTGGGAGCGTATCTGGTGAGAAGTCCGGTAGTTGATCTTCAAGGTGGTTGAACGCCCACGAACATCCACGCCGAGTGATTTCCACGAGAAGGGCTGCTGAAAAATCCGTTGGCCGAGATCGCCAGCGAAGAATAGGCCATTCACACGCCCAGCGCCCAGCGCTGCTAGGAATCTGAGTTGCGCGATGCTGATGTCTTGCGATTCATCCACAACCGCGAAGTCGAATGGAGAGCTTACACCGCTGCGGTATCGACTAGCCAAAATGTTGAAGAGCCCGGAGTCTGTGATGAGTCCCTGCAATTTCAAGACTGAACGAACCTGCTCAAAAATAGACCAGAGAATAAGGCGCTGCGGCTCCTTGAGGCGCGTCTTGCGACCCAGGCGAGTCACATCGCGGTAGTCTTCCCACGTATCCAACTGCCATGCATCGACAACCTGCTCCCATTCTGTCATCAGGAATTGCAGCGAGAACTTGTTGCCGGTGACCGTGGAGGCGGCCTCCTTCAAGAGACTCCTGACNNAGACGGCCTCTCGTGAAGCGATCCGGGGTCTGCCGATGTTAAGCTCGTAGAGGCGGCGGCCAAGTGTGTTCATGGAGTGAACTTCAATGCGCTCACCCAGGCGCGGCTCGGTGCTTATTAGCAGGCGAAGCTTGGCTCTCAGCGCGTTCGCAAGAATATCCGAAAAGGTCGTGAGGAGCAGCCGTGCATCTGGGTTCGTCCGTGCAAGATGCACGGCTCTGTGCAACGCCACGATCGTTTTCCCCGTGCCTGCCGACCCCGAGACCCTGGCCGGGCCATTGAAATCCTTCTGAACGAATTGCCGCTGCGCCGGGTGCAGAAACACTGCCCAACGCTCCCACGGGTAATCGAGCGCAAGGGCAAGTTCTTCCACGTTCTTCATCACGCGGAAGCGGCGCAGAGCGTCAGGATGCTCAAAGGGATTTGCGCCCACTGGCACAGGTTCAGACAGCGAAGGCTTGACGCCGATGGCCAAGTTCAACAATGCCTCAGCGGCTTCTGCAGGCAGGTGTCCGGCAATCTCCAGCAGGGTATCCTCAGTGGCATCTCGCACGTCGGCAAGCCACTCGGGCGGGACTCCGTAGGCAAGGAACTGTCCGTCGGAGATGTACTCGAAGACTGGCGGCTTAGGCGGAGCGGGCTGCTCCACTTCCACATACTTCGGAACCTCATGCACCCGCTCCCGAATCTCAACCAACTGCGCAGCGCCGGTCTTCGGATGTGTCTCTAACCGCCGCCGTTCAGCCCACTGGTAGGCTTCGTCGTGGTGGTTCACGTAGCACAGCAGCAGGCTGGTGCCGGTTCGGTGAGTGATGATCCTGATGTTCTGGCTGACGCGGATAGACCAGAAGTTCGCGTCTTTCGCTTTTTCGACTTTGTGGAATTGCAGGCTCGGATGCGCGGGATTCAATTGCAGGTCGAAGGCCGCCGTCTTCACGGCCTTTTGCTCTTCGCCTGTCAACTTGGCCAGGCTATCGGTAAACGTGTCTGCAATCAGAAACTCCATCAGCCGCTGTCCTCAGTTCACCCGGAACACCTTCATCACCTCGTCACCAAGGTGGTTAATGACCTTCACTGCGATTCTGCCCGAGGCAGGCTTGTCAAAGGGTCGGGACGTATCGCTGTGCAACGTCTCCCACGCTTCCTCATTGATTTCCGCCTTCAGGGTCGTCTTGAGCGACTTGTACGGGTCATTGGCTCCGAGGAAGTAGGCATGACGCACGAAGAAGCTCTCCTCGTTGTAGTCGGTGTCGATGAACCAGCAGGCTAGTTCATCGGGGCTGCTCGACTCGACTTTGCCCAGGTGAGGCTTGAAGACGTCCACACCATTCACCTTCACCTGAACCTGCCCGCCATCAACCGGAAGAATCTTGATGTCCGGCTCGCCGAAGATCACGAAGAGGTTGCCCTTGTTTGTGGTCTTGAGGTCGCCAGCCATGTGCAGGTCGGCATTCATCCGGGCTTTGAGCACGGGGATGCGCCCCAGCTTGTCGAAGTCCGAAGAGTGCGCGTCGTAGTTGAAGGCGCAGGTAATCAGCACATCGAAGCCTGCATCGCCAACCTCCTTGGCGGCGGAAACCAGATTCGGGCGGGAAACGGTGCCGAACTCCGGGCCGATGAAGATGGCCGCACGCTTTTCCGTGCCATCCCCATCTGTGTACCGCCCATCGGCGCAGATGAAATCACCCGGCCAGGGCGTAAGGGAAGAGAAAGTAATCTTGTCTTCCTTGTGTGCCTGCTGTACCCCGCTGATCTTCAAGGTATCGAGAATCACCTGCACGAAGTCCTGTGCACCGCGCACATCCACGTCGGCACTTCCGGGCGGATCAATCAGGTCTTCGTTCTCATCTACGGCCAGAACCCGATGCGGAGAGAGGCTCTCGACGGTGAACGGACCGGAGACGCGAACCTTCTTGTTGTCCTCATAGGGCTTGTCATAGAGGTACTCGAAGTCGGCCTTGGCTGCGATAGAATCGTCAATCTTCTTTTGGCGGGCGATGCGCTTCTCCCACCACTCCGAGTGCAGGTCTTTGGCCTTCTGCGGCCACGCTTCATCCGCTTCGCGGGGAATCTCCCACTCTTCCCAGTGCTTCTTGAGCGCGGCGTTCAGCTTCTCGCGCAGCGGTTCCAGAACAAGCTGGTACTCGTCCCAGATCACATCGATCTCGGCATTGTTGGCGATGGACTTGAGCGTGATGTGAGGCACACGCTCATAGACAAAACCCTGACGGATACTGCCATTTGTTGGGGCTTCGGATGGCACGCGACCGTTGATCTCTCCTTCCTTCACCTGGCCACCTTTGGAGTCCGCAAGCAGATAGTAAGGATAGCGTGCGCCCATCACGCGGGCACGGGCTAACGCCAACGCGACACGCGAAGTATCAATCGTGATCCAGCGACGTCCCCATTGTTCGGCAACAAAGGCTGTTGTACCAGAACCACAGGTTGGGTCAAGCACCAAATCTCCAGGATCGGTAGTCATCAAGATGCAGCGTTGAATCACCTCTGGAAGAGTTTGTACGACATAGAGCTTGTCAGAGGAAAATCCAGATACTCCTGTATCAAGCCAAACCGCGTTAATTGGCTTGACCAGGTAATCATCGAAATATCGCTTGTAACTGACAGTGTTTCCACTCCCCAAAAGCCGCGCAGATTTCTTCAGCCGCTCCATCCCAACGGGGTAGTTTGCTTTCCAGTGTGTGTTTTTGGGAGGCAGGTAGACCTGACCTGCGAGAGTAAATGGAGTTTCCTCATTAGCTCCCCCCTGGCCGGTGACGTTGTCAAAACGCCAGATTCTTAGTCCTTCTGTAATAGCAGATGCCCCGATCTGCTGTCCGCTCGACATTTGCCATGATGCAAGCCGCTCATCCTCAAGCATCCTATAGTTCTGATCTTCAATGTGACTTTTCTGTGAATAGAGTGCTCTAAATTTCGCTGATTCAAAATCTTTTGCATACCAGAGAAGGTTGTCTCCTATTCGACTAAGCCCTTTGGTTGCAAAACCTCCAGTGGTTCTGTAGAGTATCGACGAAACAAAGTTCTTTTCGCCGAAAACCTCATCCAAAACCGAGCGAACTCGATGGATATTCTCGTCGCTGATTTGAACAAAAATCGAGCCTGAGCCGGTCAGCAAATCCCGCGCCACGGTCAGCCGATCGCGCAGGTACGTCAGGTAGGAATGA
>PMGP01000016.1:903-3026 GCA_003156235.1 Acidobacteriaceae bacterium | reverse complement strand
AAATGCTGGAGATGATTCCGCTCCTCACGAATCCGGCGGAACACGGCTTAGACATCGACATTTCGTTCGATCTGGTCGTCCCCTCGTTGCCCGGTTTCGGCTTCTCCGATCGCCCTCAGATCGAAGGCGCGAACTCATTCCGCGTGGCCGAGATTTGGGTAGAGTTGATGCGAGCACTGGGCTATGACCGCTTCGCCGCGCAGGGCGGGGACCTTGGCGCCGGCGTCAGCACCGCTTTGGGCTTACGCCACAGTGAGCATCTCATCGGAGTCCACCTTAACTACATCCCAGGCTCCTACAAACCTTATCTGGCTCCAGGAACTGAGATCACCGCTGCAGAACGACAGTTCCAAGCCGAGGCGGCCCGATGGTATGACGAGAACGGCGATTATGCACTCACCCTGATCAGCCTGTTTCAGATGGCCGTCGTGCCGCCGTCGACGAACAACTCCACCCCATTCAAGAAGCTCGAATCGCCTGAAGCAAGAAACAGCGCGACCGTCGCGACTTCCTCAGATTTACCCATCTTTCCCCGCGGGATCAGGGATTCGAACATCTCCCTCTTCTCCTTGCCGAGCCGCTGGGAATCCGGTGTGTCGATCTGCCCCGGGCTCAGCACGTTCACCCGGATATTCCTGCCTTTCAGTTCGTTGAGCCACGTGCGTACGAATGAGCGCAATGCTGCCTTGCTCGCCGCATACAGGTTAAATTCCAACAGAGGTACGTAATGTCCCACAGGAATTGCTGGATTGAGGCTGCCCCTCATCAGATCCCGACGGTCAGAACGGCATCCTGGTAGGCCTTATCGACCGATTCCAACGAACTGGGCCACGACGGCGGATTTCGCCTTTTCGTTTGGCGGTACGAAGTTGCCTCGTTTTGTGACCAGTTTGGCTTTCATTCCCATGGTTTCTGGCTATTTTACTTCGTCTTTTGCCTATTCTGCGAAATAGCGTACCTGTCGCAGACACTCGTCGAGATCGAGGATCCGGTCAAGCGCGAGTCTCGGCAGCTATTCGACCCAGCCGTTACCTGCTACGCCGATGCCGATAGGCTACTTCGGACGGAACCGCAGGTTCAGCTCACTCCGTTCGTGTTGAACAATCATTCAAACGACTTCAAGTAGCACTGCACATTCCCCTCAACTAAGCCGCTGCTATGACTTCCTCGATGAGCGGCTTCAAGAAGTCGACTTCCTTGACCTTGCCTTGGGATAGGTCCTTGGCATCGCCAGCCAGTATGACGTTGGTGTCGGTAATACCGATAAAGTTGAAGATGGCTTGCAAATACGGGCTCTCGTGATCGTGATGCGCCCTCGGACCGCCCGCCTTGAAGTTACTTCCACTGGCCACGATGAAGGTGGCTTTTCGGCCTGCGGGCACAAGGCCTTTCAGCTCTGTGTCTTTAATTTCGAACGTCTTTCCAACGCGCACAATGTGATCGATCCAAGCCTTTACGTTGGCCGGCACGTTGAAGTTGTACATAGGCGTACCCAAAACAATCTCGTCCGCCGAGAGGAACTCAGCGACCAGGTCATCCGAGATTCTAAGAGCTGCGCTTTGTTCTGGTGTGTGCTCCTCGGGTGGGGAGTAGGCACCGCCGATCCACTGCACATCCACGAAAGGCAGGTTTGTCATGACCAGATCTCGGTAGACAACCTTACCGTCAAGATTTTTGCGTTGCCACTCTTCGGCAAAGACCCGGCTGAGCTTGCGTGATATCGAGCGGTCTCCACGGGGACTGGAATCAATGTGTAAAAGGGTGGGCATGGGTTCTCCTTACAGCAGAAATAAACACTTGAAAGTGCATGTGACGAACGCATCACCCTCTGATGATGCTCACGGCCTGAGGCTCGCGTCCATCTCGGAGGCCCGCGCCAGNNTTTGCCATTTCGAACGGTAATGTCGAAAACCCAGTGGTCCTCGAACGTCCTATTCGTGGCTTTGATTTTCCCCGTAGCGAAGCCGACGACCAGAACCCGGTCTCCCTGCGCTATGAACTCGGGGGGCTCTGGGTACGTAGTTTCCACCGTCTCGTTAGCCTTCTGAAGTAAATTCTCCAATCCCGTGTGCCCCCGGTGCGTGCCGGCCAGTGGCCAGTCCTCGCCCGGAATGATCCACTCA
>PMGP01000016.1:0-888 GCA_003156235.1 Acidobacteriaceae bacterium | reverse complement strand
CTCATCGAAATTTCTCCTTTTCTCTTACATTGGATCGGGTGGTGTCGGTGATTTAGCCGATATCGACGTGCAAGGCGATGTCCCAAGTGCCGGCGCCGTTCTTGGCCAGGCCGATCATCATCAGGCCGAGCGCCTCGAGCGTCTGGGCCATCTGGAGGCCACCGACATCAAGCGGACGCAGCCCGAGACTCTCGAGGAAGGTCGAGACGCGCGCCTTGGCCTGTGCATCGTCGGCTGCGATGAATGCGTCGAGACGTCCACCCTTGGCAAGGACGTGGCCGAAGATCGTGTTGAACGCCTTCACGACATGCGCGCTGGCGGGTGCGCCCTTGGCGATCTCCTGCGCACCAGAACTGCCGTGGGGGGTAACGAGGCCCGAGAGGTCGGGGGCAACCGGGTTGGTGATGTCGATGATCACCTTGCCGTCGAGCGCGTTCCCGAACTCGGCCACCGCCGCCGCNNCGGCGAGGATGACGATGTCGCCAGCAGGTGCGGCACCGTATGTTCCTGTGGTCGCTCCGGCTGCGAGTTTGTCCGCCAGCGCTCTCGCCTTGGCGGGGTTGCGGCTGATTACTTCGACGGTGTATCCAGACTTGGCGATACGGCTACCAATTGCCGCGGCCATGCCTCCTGTGCCGATGATGCTGATAGTAGTGCTCATGTGCAGTCTCCTCGTGAGTTTGGGTATTGTTCGTAGTCACTGAACCGGGCATCTCCCGGTTGATTCTGTGTGTGCCGAGCCGCGTGCGCCATCCCTCAGGCCATCCCCGCGTCGACAGAGTCTTTGCCCGACGGCAGCGCGACATTGCTGTCCGCCGGGTTCGCTGCGACTCGGCTCCCAGCCGTCAGTTCATCAGTCGGCCGGAAAGTAGTGGCCGTTGTCCAAAT
>PMGP01000461.1 GCA_003156235.1 Acidobacteriaceae bacterium | reverse complement strand
CCCCCTCCGGGCACCATAAACCATTAAATATGAGCAACTTCACTGTATAGACGCCTTTGCAATTATTTTGTCTGGTAGGCTAACGGGGGCTGTTTGGGGGCTGTTCGGCAGCGCGGGGGCTGTAACGACGGCCATCGCCCGCCGCATGGCTTCCGGGTCGGTGATGGTGGACCGAGTTCTGTGCGCTCCAAGCAGAGGACAAATAGACTGGGTAATCCTCTACGATTAGTAAGGAGGTAGGATGCGACATACTCCGGCACTGCACAACACAGGAGACACGCTTCAAGATGTGCTTGAGAATTACCATTGCTATCTTTCGCGCAATCGTGATCTCGCCAACCACTGCACGCAATTCCTGAAACGCGAGGGCAGCGATCCAAAAGCTGCCGGGGCTGAGGCCGTAGTATTCTCGTGGCTCAGGGCAGAGAAACTGGAGCCAAGACTTTTCGAGGACGCGGGCACGGGCGGCCCAGATTTCAGCTGCACCCACTCGGGCGTAAACCGCTTTCTTGTATAGGCAACATCTTTGGACTCAGAAACGGTTTCGGAGCGGTCGGGCCTGCCTGTTGAGGTCACCGGTTCAGGTGGAGGCGCATTTGCTCTCATTACAGATAAGCTGAAGGCGAAAGCAAAGAGCAAGGCCACTCAGCTCGCAGGGCATGGTTTACCCACGGTTCTTGCAATCGCTTCGGATTATGTCTTTGCTAGCTTGCTTATGGACAATCTGGCCGCCAAGTACCTGATGACTTCCGCGCCTCAGATCAACGTGCCGATTGGAGGTGGCCCTCATTACATGAGCACGAACCTCAAGGATGCTGTGTTTGAGCGTGCGACTGGCTTGCTCGACGCTTCGGGAAAACCGATCATTAAGCCGGCACTAAGAAGCATCGGCGCGATACTGCTAATTGCAGTCGATTACCGTGAAATGCGCATAGTTGGCCTGCTACACCCTGACGCCGCAAATCCCTTCAATCCCCAGTGGCTTCCTATGATTCCATTCGTCAAGTTCGCGGGAGTGTTCTCACATAGCAATATCAACACGGAGTGGATACAATCTGACAATTCGAGCAGGGTCGCCAGCTTCCTGCATCGGCACATCCGATAGTTCTTGAACGGCGACACCCGAAGTATCGGTCCTATGAGTCTGCTCTTAGGCCGACCGACTCTACTGAATCCTTGCTCGGCTCGCCGGAAGCTCCTTCTCAGTATTCATTTGCGGTTTTGGGCTTGTAGGCTTTGGGTGTTTTATAACGATGGCCATTGCCCGCCGCATGGCTTCCGGGTCGGTGATGGTGTAGCGGTCAAACATACTCCGCGTCTTCCAGCCGCCAATGTTCATAATCAGCTTATGACGCTGCCGATCAGCGATTCCCGCCTCTGCGAAGAAGCGCTCCGGCAGGATCGACTCGTAGCTTGTCTCCGCGCCGACGATCCTCTTGCCGACAAGGCCGCGATCCTGCCCACTGACCTCGAAAGCAATCTTGGGGTATTGCGCCATCCGCGACAGCATCCTGAAGCCCATAGCTGGCTGCTGTCGCTGCTTGAAGAGGCGAGAGTCCAGCTCAAGGAATTTTCGCGGGCCTCCCACCCTGTCGAGATGCAGGCCCTCGTCAAGGCCGGCTGTGGCCTTGCTCTGCTCCGCGAAGGGACGGTCCTGGCCGCCGGACTGACCACCCGGCCCATCGCTGGCGTGAATTGGACGGTCGAAACGGCTTTCGTCTACAACAAGCAGCTACATCCCAAAACGATTCCGGTGCTCGCGCGAAGCCTGAAAAGGCGGCTGGCCACGCAGCCGGTCAAAGGCCGATCATCCGAGACTATGAATGCACGAACTCCGAACTCTGGCAGTGCCAAACACCCGCCCAGGTCAGAACGCAGCGGACAAGGCGAACATCCCCGTTGGCGCCGCGCATAGCATTTTCCCGGCTTTTCGGCTGGCCTCAGCGTCCGGCTTGCCGCTCGCTTGCGCAGAGCAGCGCCTTCACCTCAGAAAACAGTCGAGAAGGCGACATTCGGGGAGTACTCTAGTATCGGCAAGTGCGTTGCGGATTTTACGTCACTGCACTTTTCCAGATCTCATAGATCGAGACATCTCGCTAGTGCTGTTGCTTATGGTGATTAGCCTAACTCGGATAAGCAGCTACCAAGCTTTCTAAGCCGAAGGAAGATCAATCAACGAAATTGGTTTGCGAGATATTCATGTGGACTTTTTAGGAAAATTTTGGGGGACGAAGTGGGCATTTTGAAAAGGGTTGGCGATTTGCTTTCGCCCAATGATACAGAGTTGGTGGAGAAGACTCTTGCTCGTCTTACCGAGCAGGACACGTGGAACGATGTGTTTTCCACCAAGCTGATCGAGCTTCTCGACAAGATCGATCAGGTCACCATGGCCGCAAACGCCCAGCAGGGGTCGATCTTTGCGAGCCCTCTCCGTCTCCGGATGGCATGAAGCAGGGTCGCAGTGCTCCTGACTGCCTTCTGCATCGTTGGGCTTGGATTCAGGGCCGCGCAGCTCATTGCTTGCGGATTGGGATCGATCTTTGGGGCCACGATTACTATCTGTAAGTTATAGAAACACGTTTTCGCAGAGGCAAGAAATGCCATGATTTCCGGGCGCCATCGTACGCCGGAGGTATCCCGGGTTGCGTTCAATCCTTTTGGTCAGCCTAGGCTCAATTGCCAGGTCCCAAGCTGCCAACAATCTCCACGGCCTCTTCGTCGTCCACGAAAACCTCTTCGCGGATGATGCGTTCTGTGGCCTCTTCCAGGTATTCATCAAGTGCTTTTTGAATTTCCAGGTACTCTGGCTAGAGGGTGTGGTTCAAAAACGACCGGGGCGCCCGCAGGGTGATCGTTGAATAGCGCTGGCGGCGGTAGCGATACGGCTTGAGGCCGTAGCGGCGGCACAGCGCCAGAAACAGCTTGCGGTGCCACCGGTCGAGATTGGTGAATTGCATCTCCGTGGAGGGTTCAACCTGCTCTGCAGCAGCAAGCACCTTACGCAACCGGTCGATCGCAGCCGCAGTCGCCTCTCGTTCTCCGGTGGTGGTTGCGCCCTCAAAAAGTGCTGAAATTTTTCGGAGTTTGTCGCGCAGTTCCTGTTCAATGGTCATCGTGAAGTTGGGCCTGTAAAGAAATAGTCTATACTCCGGCGTCGTCCATTTTTGCGATGAGCTGAATCCTGCGAGGGAGGATATTGCTCCCGTTCATGAGGGATCTGACTTGGGGAACTGGGGAACTGGTGCCGGGTGGGCAGGCGGAATTCTTACCCCTGGGCGACTTTTCGTTCCCTATCTGCGCTCGATGAGTGCTTTGGGGATTTTGCGCTCATCGAAGATCGCCGCCGCGGTGTTGACTAGGGGTAGGGCCTGCCACCGGGTCTTGTGTACCCGGTCCGGTAATTCTTATGTCTGAAAATATGCTGCCCGATCTATGGCCCGGCTCATAACTCTTTCATTCTATGTGAATAAAGTTCATAACAGCCTCTGGATGTCATGCTACCATCTCTAATCATGGAACCATGGATTACGGGCAACTATCTGTGCGCCGCTCTTGTACCAGTTACCTGCGAGAGCATCATAAGGGGTGAATGCGACGGAATAGACAAAGCCGGTATGGTCTTACAAGATTTCTGCATCGAAGAAAATCAAGAAGGGGGCAACATCGCGAAAGGCAGGATGACGAGCGAGGGCACCCATAAAGAGATTTCACCTTTCGTGCAAGATCAACCATCGCGACGGTGAGCATGGAGTGTGAAGAGACCGGTGAGCAAAAGCGCCCATGCCACCCCGAGCGAGAGTCCGCTCAAGACGTCAGTTGCATAGTGAACCCCAAGGTAAACGCGTGACGCAGCTACCAGGACAGACACTACGAAAGCGGCAAGGACCATCGTGGCCCTTGCACTTGCTCGCTGCACATATCGGCATCCGATAATCGCAATCGTCAAATAGAGCGCCGAAGTCGAGACCGAATGTCCGCTCGGGTACGAGAAGCCGGAGACTACGATCAGTTGAGTCACATCTAGCGGACGAACCCTTTCGATCATGTTCTTTGTGACGAAGGTCAGAATTCCAGCTCCAGCGGAGGCTAGGAGCAATTGGAGGGCTCCCCTTCGATCACGCATCGCAAGTAACACCAGAAGAGCAAACCCCGAGAGCAATATGACCAGTGCGGTCGACCCTAGGGCGGTCACATCAATCGCTGCTCTTGTAAGCGATGGGGTACGGAACTTCGCCACTCGGAGCAGTATCCCGCGGTCTAATGCGCCGGTCTCCCCTTCGATCAACTCTCTGGTAATCCTCGCGAACGTTCCGATTGCGAGCACGGCGCCTCCCCACCATAAACAAAGTCTCCCAACGCGTGCCGAGAACACGAGACGATTAGTGATTTTCACAAAATGGACACTCGCGGCCACCAAGCAAGTACTGATTGTAAATGGCCGGGACCGGACGCGTTCGGCACTCCATTGACTCTGAAATAACGAGCGGCTTTTTCGCTGAGACCTGCAAAACATTGCTCAAGGATTTGCCCGGAAGTAGCACATTTAGGATGCCAAGCGCCGCCGCAGTCAACGCTGCAGCAAGGGCAACTCCAATCGCTCCAGTGACCGCCGCCAGAAAGAGTTGGACATTCCAAACAACTTAGATGAAGTAACTTTAGGAGTTCAGGCTGTCATCTGTTGGTAACAGGCCAACGCACTCATTGACAGCCGGTTACGCGTTGTTGTCGGGATCACTCCCCGAAAACGTCGATGTCGCCAGGATGCATTTTCAGTTGGCGCAAAACTTCCCGTGAACGAGGGCTGGCCATGTGGCCCTCGGCCCCGGCCATCAAATTGCACCATTTCAAAACGGTCCTGGGAGCGGCGTAGGGCTCTTCAGACGGCCAAACCGTAATCGGCAGCCTAAAACCTGACGCCTCGTGACAGCCCACAATGCCTTCTTCACAACTTCGCTCCAACACCAAAGTCTTGAAAATACCCCTGCTGACCGCCAGTGATATGTCCCAGCTATCACCTGATATATAAAAAGTATTGGACGGCGGAAAAAAGCCGTCATACGCTCACGGCATATCGCGGCCCGGCATGGGCCGCTGGAGGTGCCGATGATTGTCAGGCTCAAACTCAACCGCCGGATGCGACCTTGCCTTAGCCTATTCACCCTGCTGATCCTCTTTCCGGCGCTTGCCCTGGCGCAATCGCCGTTCGATAGCGGATTCACCGCCATGCAAACGCTCTTTACCGGCACGGTTGCCAAGGTCGCCAGCCTGATCGCAATCGTGGTTGGCGGCTACCAGTTCGCACACGGCGAACCGGGCGCGAAGAAGACCCTGGCCGGTGTCGCCGCCGGCACGGGGATTGCCGTGATGGCCACCAACGTACTGACCTGGCTGTGGGGAGTGTAGGCAACTCCCAGCCTGTTTCAGAAAAGCTACGCAAACCATGCCAATCCAACCATTTCTCAAGCTGTGAGGGGCGAGGATGCAGACACACACAACAGTCCGGCGGAGGAACCGGGTCTACAAGAGTCTGCACAAGCCCCTCACATACCTCGGCATCGAGCGGACGCTTTTCTATTTCGTATGCGTCGGAGCGGTGGGCGCGTTCAATCTCTTTAACAGCCTGCTGGCTGGAATTGCCGTCTTTGCTGGCGGCTTCGCGTTTGGCCATTGGGTTACGAATACCGACCCGGCTTTCTTGCGCATCCTGGCAAAATCGGAGCGCTACAACGTGCGCTATGACGCTGCCAAGCAAGGCATCCCGCGTGTGGATGTGATCTGATGCTGCGGCTCGACAAGGTCATCAAGCCGTGGAAAGACGCGGCTGCGCTGAACGACCACATCAACCTGTATGGCTTCTGGAATGAGACGGCGTTCCTCACCAAGAGCGGCGACGTGGGCACGA
>PMGP01000458.1 GCA_003156235.1 Acidobacteriaceae bacterium | reverse complement strand
CGTAGATCAGCCGCCAGCCCGTTGCGTCGAGGAATCCGGCCAGTGCATAGATGGCTTCCGGCTTGATTGCAAACAGGCGGTGCGGCATCCAGTTCTCTTCCAACTTGCCCAGCGGAACCCTCAACTTCGGCGCCACGGTGGAAGCATCGGCCTGAAACCAGCAAAACTCGCTGGTGTTGCCGCCGATGCGGAGAATTCCATGCGGGCTCAGTAGCCGGAAGTGGGCGACCAGATCGCGATTAGAGGCGGAGAAGAAGGTGGGATCGGTCAACTGGGCCAGTTCATAGCTCAGGCCGGTGTAGGTGAGCGGAATCAGCGGTGATCCCGGCTCTTCACGCAGCGTTAACTCCGCGGAAACGGCAGATGCATCCTGTGCAGCCGCGCGATGGGAGCAGGTTGTCGCGGCAACTACGGCACTGGCCTGGAATAAGAAACTTCTGCGATCCATGGAAAAACTCCTCCGCTTGATCTTATATCTTTTGATGCTCAAACAATATTGATCAGGGGAGCCTCCTCAGGGAAAAATCTTGCCGTGTGCCCTCTATGGTTGCGCCTGCTGGAACATTCGTTTGTCGAAGACAAAGGGCTGAGGCGGATCAATCAACAACTCGCTGATGCGAGGATGGAGTGGATTAAGGAGGATGTTCCACTCCGCGCGAATGGGAACCGAGGGAACCAACAAGGCCAGCGAGGAGTGGGCGGCAGGCTGGGTTCGTATCCAGGCGTCGCCCAGATCGCGGGTTGTGGCTGCCGCAGCGTCCGTCCACCATGCGGGCGGCAACTCGGCTGGCTGGAGGGTGCGCGCCGGTTCTCTTTCCGGCAGAACTGCGGAGATGTAAACCAAGTCGCCGGGCGCCTGGCCGGGCTCGAGGTGAACAAAGAGTTCGATGGCGGCCAGCGCCAGCGAGGTGGATGCATAAACCATCGGCACGCCGCGCGAGTTCCAACGGCCGCCAAAGCGCCGCGCTCCCTCGCCGCTGAAGGCCGCGTAGGGTTCCCGGCAAATTCTCCAGATGCGCATCAGCTATAAACGCCGTAGGAGATGCGGCCAAGAATGTCTTCGACTTCGCGCACGCCGGGATCGGTGTCCAACTGGTCCAGCGGGCAGCCGCCGCGCAGGGCGCGATTGGGCGTCTTGAGCCATTGCGCGGCCTTTTCTTCAGTGCCCAGCGTCTCGGCCGCTGTGGCAAAGACCTGAGCCAACCGGACTGTCCGGTCGGATTCGGCTGCGGTCAGGCGCGTGTTGCGGGTGAGCCGCCGGGTGAGAGTGCGCTGGGGGATTCCGATCTTGGAGGAGATTTCGGCCTGAGTCAGATTAAGGCGCTTGGCCAGCAGAAAGAGCGCCTCTGCGGGCAGGCCTTCGCGGACCAGCTCGGCCAGTGCGCCGCCTTGATCCGCCGGTTTGCCGAGAACAACTTCACCGCCAAGAACGGCGGGTACGGTCAACGTGGCCATGATCTGCCTCCGAATTCAGTATACGCCATTTGGCTAATCCGAAAGCGCCATTTTTACGTGATCACCGCAACCTTGGCTCGCTTGCCGAGACGGACTACTATTCGTGCCGGCAACCCGTCGATCAAGATCGGTGCACTACCTGCTAAGTCCCCATCCAGCTTGACGGCCTTCTCGGCTATCTTTCGGTTTGCTTCGGTTCCCGATGCGGCGAGACCCAGATGAACAAGCAGTTTCGGAAGGCGTATCTGAACAGCCCCATCCCTGCTTGCGCCAGCAGAGGTGGCCACATCGGCGAAAGCGACTGCTACCTCTTCGAGGTCTTCGGCGGTCTCTTTCTGCTGGAACATGCGCGCCCAGTTTTCGTCGGCGCTCTGGGCTGCGGCTTCGCTGTGGAAGCCGGCGGTGATGGTGCGGGCGAGGCGCTTCTTCACTTCCATCGGATGGGCTGATCCCGTGGCGACCGAAGCCTGGAGCGCGTCCACTTCCGACTGCTTGAGATCGGTCAACAACACCCAATACTTCCACATCAACTCGTCGGAGATGCTCATCAGCTTGCCGTACATCTCGGAGGGCGGCTCGTTGATGCCGATGGCGTTGCCCAGCGATTTGGACATTTTCTGCACGCCGTCCAGGCCTTCGAGGATGGGGGTCATGAGGACGATCTGCGGCTTCTGGCCGTAGTCGCGCTGGAGCTCGCGGCCCATCAAGAGGTTGAATTTCTGGTCAGTGCCACCGAGTTCGACATCACTGTTCAAGGCGACGGAGTCGTAGCCTTGCGCGAGCGGATAGAGGAGCTCGTGGAGACTTATGTCCTGTTCGGCGCGGAAGCGGGTCAGAAACTCCTTGCGGTCAAGCATCTGGGAGAGCGTGACCTTGGCGGAGAGGCCGATTAAGCCCGCATAACCGAGCTGATCGAGCCACTCGGAGTTGTAGCGGACCTCGGTGAGTTTTTCGTCGAGGATTTTGAAGACCTGGGCCTTGTAGGTCTCGGCGTTGGCGTCAATTTGCTCCCGTGTCAGAGGCTTGCGGGTGACGTTGCGGCCCGTGGGATCGCCAATAAGCGCGGTGGAGTCGCCGATGAGGAAGATGACGGTGTGGCCCAGCTGCTGAAAGTGGCGGAGCTTGCGCATGAGCACGGTGTGGCCGAGGTGCAGGTCGGGCGCCGTGGGATCGAAGCCGGCTTTAATTCGCAAAGGCAGTCCGGATTTGCGGCTATCCTCGAGGCGCTCTCTCAGGTCGGCGACGCGGATGATCTCNNTTCTGGAGCAGGTCCATCTGTTCGTCTACGGGAAGAAACGTGCTCATGATGTCTTTCAGTATAAAGTCGCGGGCGGGGTGGGGTTGAATTCGTAGATGCTGTAGGGGATGCCTTGCTGGACGGATTCGCCGACCTTGCGGTAGCCGGGATTAAGACTCTTGAGGTAGACGAAATCGGTGGAGGCGAGCATGACGGTGGAAAATTCGCCGCGTTGCAACATGCCTTCAATGCCGCCATTCTGTTCGTGCGAGCGCGCGGCCTCCTGAAAGTTGGGATCGAGGACAATGGCGGGTGCGCCGTTTTCGGTGGAGTTCCAGGGCAGGGCGAAAACTCCATCGGTGGTGAAGAGGGGCTTTTTTAGTTCAGCCAGGCGATTGCGCAGCGCGACGGCGTCGCGGTACTCGGATGCCGTGGCGATGGGGACCATGTCCTTTTTGCCGGGATGATGGTAGCCGATGGCAACGCCCACGAGCTGGGTTGCGGGCTGGATGCAGCCGAAGAGAACCAGAGCGGTCACCAGCCTTCCCGGTAGCGTGAAGACGGCCAGTTGCAGCAGAGTGGAGCCGGCGGCGAAGGCCTCGAAGAGATAGTTGGAGGTTCCACCGACTTTTCCCATGCCGGCGAGGCCGAAGATCAGGGCGATGGCGAAGATGGTGAAAAGTGGGCTATTGAATCTCTGCGCAAGTCCTTCGCGCAAAGGAGAGATTTCCTCAGGGGCTATAGCCCAACGTTTATTTTGCTGCTCTTGCGGCAATCGGGGCTGAAGCCCCGACCTACCAGTCGTGCCCTGATACAAAACAGATTGCAGTGGAGATTTCTTAACTCCTGTGTATGTTTTCTTCGCGCCGCCTGATGCGCGCAGCAAAACGAAAGGCGCGGCTACCCAGTAGAGATTCAGGCCTACGGCGGTTAGCCCCGTGCCGAGAGCGCGCAGAATCCAGGGAATCGAGAAGGTGAATCCGCGAACCATTTGCGGGGCGATGAGAATACTGAAGCGGTATTCGGGCGTGCCGAGGAGAAGCGTGGCACAAACCAGCGCGGCAAAGACCGTGGCCAGGAGAGTGAGATCGCGCCAGCGTTTGTTGAGAAGCAACCAGAGGCAGAGACCGGCGAAGGTGAGGACCACCGATTGCTTGAAGGTCCAGGCGAGATAAAGCAGGAGGCCCGCCCAGGCAAAGCAAAACCTCAATTGAGGCTGGGGTTGGGACTGGGGCTTGCGGACGACGACCCAGAGAGCGATCATCACCAGCGCGGCGGCGGCCATGTCGGGGCGAATGCTGAGCGCCCAATACTTGACCAGCGAAGTGCAAAGCCAGAGGCCGATGGCGAGCGCAAGAGAGAGCGCGCTGGCGAGGCCGCGCAGATTAAGCAGAGAGCGCACCAGCCTCCACTGTGCGAATGCTCCAACAAGCGCAAAGAGCAGCGTGAACTGGCGTCCCCAGGTGAGGATGCCGGCATCCACAGCGCCCATCAAGCGGAGGGCGCCGGCATACACGTAATAAAAAAGATAGTTGTACAGCGAAAGAGAAAATGGAAATGCGAGGGGCCACTGATAGACGGACCGGTGGTTCATGCATCTCCATACGGAGTCGATCATGGGCGACTCGACGGCAGTGGAGCAGAAGAACGCGCCATAGCGCCAGACGCTGAAGATGCGGATGAGATAGACGGCGAGGTTCAGGGTGAAAAACGCCAAGACCGCGGCGATCCGGCTGCGCGACGGGTTGCAGGCGGAATCGCGGGTGAGTGGCTTCATGGGCGGCCTGCTCCTTTTCGAACCAGCAATCGCTCGATTTCCACCCTTTCCGCAGAAAAAAGCGGAAAGGATGGGGCACGGGGTTGCTAGATTGACTACCGGATCAATCGATCGAGCAAAGGCTAGGGTAGCATGGCATTTCCAGTTCCCGGTCAAGCCCGTCATGACCCTGTTCATTGCGTTAATGCATCTCCACCACGTCCATTCCCGCGCCGGGCTTGTTCTTGCTCAGCAGGAAGGCCAGCACCACCAGCCCCACCGACATCCACGACAGCTCCATGTACACGTCCTGGTAGCCCTGCAACTGCGCCTGCTGGTTGAGCTGGTTGTAGATGGAGGCTAGCGCCATCGCCTTGCCGTTGGGCGAACCGAAGCTGCCGTCAAAGAAGCCGGTGAGCGCCTGCGTGTGCTGCTGAAAGGCGATGCTGGCCGAGGTCATGGCGCTTTGCAGGTGCTGTTGATGCCACATGGTGCGGCTGGTCACCTGGGCGTTGGTGACGGCGATCAGTATGCTGCCGCCGATGTTGCGCACAAAGTTGATGAGGCCCGCGACCTGGTTGCTCTGCTCTTTGGGCATGCCCACGTAAGCCGCCGTGGTGATGGAGATGAAGCAGAAGGGGATGGGCATCATCTGGACGACGCGCAGCCAGGAGGCCG
The DNA here is from genome assembly GCA_003156235.1 of Acidobacteriaceae bacterium. GTDB lineage: Bacteria > Acidobacteriota > Terriglobia > Terriglobales > Acidobacteriaceae > Telmatobacter. The sequence goes on along the minus strand of PMGP01000458.1, from coordinate 7,045 downwards.
CAGAGAAGCTCATCTGAAGCGTGGTCACATCGGCCGCGTAGCGAAAGGTAAGCACGAAAAGCATGAAGCCGGCCATTGCCAGGTAGCGGGCGGCGACCTTGCCGGTGGCGTATCCGGCCATGGGCATGACAAAAAGCAGAACGACACCGCCCGCGGTCAGCGCCATGCCGGCGGTGGTGGCGGTCCAGCCCAGCAGTTGCTGCATGAACTGCGGCTGCAAGACGGTGTTGGCGTTCAGCACGCCGCCCACCAGAGCCATGAGAAAACAGCAGATGGCGAAGTTCTTGAAGCGGAAGAGCCTGAGGTTGATAAGCGGATTCTTGTGGCGCAACTCCCACCAGACGAGGGCGGCGATGCCGCCGACAAAGAGGAAGGCGAACAAGCAGATGAAGCCCGATGCAAACCAATCGTTCTCCTCGCCTTTATCGAGCATGATCTGCAGGCCGCCCATGGCGAGGGTGAGAAAGCTCAGGCCGAGGTAGTCGATCTGCCTGAGGCGGGAGCGGTCGGCCTTGATCCACGGCGGGTCCTCTACCAGCCGGGTGACCAGGAAGAAGGTCAGAATACCGACCGGAATGTTGATGAAGAAGATCCAGCGCCAGGAGAAGTTGTCGGTAATCCAGCCGCCGAGCGTGGGCCCGATGGAGGGCGCGAGGACGGCGACCAGGCCATAGAGGGCAAATGCCTGGCCGCGCTTCTGCGGCTCGAAGCTGTCGGCCATGATGGCCTGGGCCATGGGCTGCATTCCGCCGCCGCCGGCGCCTTGCAGTACGCGAAAGACGAGCAGCATGGGCAGCGAGGGAGCCACGCCGCANNCCCATCACGCTCGAGGCCCAGGCGCCGATGGGCAGCACGATGGCGTTCGAGACCAGGTAGCTGGTCAGCACCCAGGTGCCCTGATCGGTGGAAGCGCCGAGCGAGCCGGCGATGTGGGGCAGGGCCACGTTTGCGATGGAGGTGTCCAGCACCTCCATGAACGCGGCCAGCGCCACGGTGGCGGCGATGATCCAGGGATTGACCCTGGGTTTCCAGACCGCGCTGGAGCCTTCCTGAATCATGATGGGCCGGGGCGCTGCCGCGGGACCGGTTTTTCCTGGCGATGCGGGCGCGAAATCAGACAAAAATATGCTCCTTGACTGCTTTATTCTTCTCTTTTGCAAGCCGGGAAGGGCGGCGTTCTTGAGGGTTGATATGGGTCGAAAGCCTCACTGGGAAGAAGGCCCCGGAGAATCTCACAATATGTCTGCCTAATGAATTGATTCGTCTTACCGCTGTTGGGGTTCATCGATCTCCGGGCAGCGGCAAAGCGGGGACGTGCTGCCCCGGATAAGTTTTCCCTCTACGCGGCTTTGGGCGCGCGCCAGCCTATGAGCGCGATGGCCAGCGCGATGGCCTGCATGGCGAAGATGAAGGCGACACAGGCCGGCCACTTGCCCAGCGCCCAGAAGGCTCCGGGAACAACCCCAGCGGCTGTGCCTCCGATGTAATAGCAGGTGATGTAGAGTCCGGCGGCGGTGACGCGCGACTCGGGCGGCGAGACCACGCGCAGATGGCTTTGCGAGGCGGTCTGAGAGATAAAGGTGCCGGAGGAGACCAGAGCCAGTCCAAGGATGATGACGGGAAGCGAGGGCGCCAGGGTGAGCAGGACGCCGGCCATGCAGCAAACGATGGCGCCGCCAATGCCCTTGCGCAGGCCCACGTGGGTGATGATGTAACCGGCCGCGGGGGTGGTCACGAGGCCGATGAGATAGACGAAAAAAAGCGAGCTGAGCGCGGCGGTGGAGAGCCGGAAGGGCGCGGCGCTGAGGTGGAAGGTGATCCAGGTGAAAACGGCCACCAGGGTGAAGAGGACGTTGCAGCCGACCGCATAGGTGGCTACCAAACGGCGGTTGCGAAAGAGCGTCCCCACCTGAGACCAGAGTTGAGGAAAGAACGAGACCTGTGGGCCGGAGAGCGGGGGCAGCGGCGGGCGGCGGCGTCCGTGCGGGAGCCATGCGGCCACGGCTCCGGCTCCTGCCAGAGCAATGATCCCGACGACGAGAAAGCTCACCCGCCAATTGAACCAATCGGCCAGCATACCGGCCGAGACGCGGCCCAGAAATCCGCCCAGCGCGGTTCCGCTGACGTAAAAACTCATAACCAGGGCCACGCGGTTGGGCGGCCACTCCTCGCCGATGTAGGTGACCACCACGGCCACGATTCCGGGCACCATGATGCCCTGCAAAAAGCGCCAGAAGATGAGTTGGGCGAGCGAGTTGGAGGTGGCGGCCAGCAGCGTGGGCACGGCGATTCCGGCCAGGCAGGCGACGATGACCCGCTTGCGGGGCAGCCGCTCGACTAGAGAGCCAAAGATAGGAGCCGACAAAGCCGCGCCCAGCGTGGCGGCCGAGACAGTCAGGCTGACGCCGGTTTTGGAGGCATGGAAGAGGCGCGCGAGCAGGGGAAGCAGAGGCTGGGTGGAATAGAGTTCCAGAAAGGCGCAGACACCGCAGAGCGCAACCGCGGCCACGGCCAGCTTGCTGGGTGACGGGCGATCCGGTTGTGCGTCAGGCTCCATGTATCAGGATAATCGATGGTGGAGCGGGCGATGGCGCGGGACCGGGCGCCTCCGGTCTCGATTTTGAGACCTGGGAGAGCGCGACACAAGCGCCCAAAGAGCAGAATGCTGGGTTTGCAGTACCCGCTATTGTTTGATATGGCCGTACCGGTCGATCCGGCTGCCTTTAAAAAAGCGGTGATGCACCATGCTTTGGCCAAGGAGAAAAAAGGCGGCTATCAAGACGATAACAAACACAATCAGTCCAATTTGGCCCCAGCGCGACCTTTCTCGTGCGGGGGCTGCTTGATTCGAGTTCGCTGTCATGTGAGCTACCTATCCGCCAAGTCAGACGACTGCCATGGAATTTGCCTTGAATGACTTACCATCATGCTGATGGTAGCTTGACATTCATTTAAAAAACGCCGGCCAGACAGAGTTCGGAGGTACGCGGATGTTCCTCAATGGCGCCGCACTCAGCCAGCACGATAGGCGAGAGCGTGATGACGGGGCATTGCGCGTAGGCCAGCACCTTGTAGAAGATGCTGGCGCGGGAGACGGCGGCAAAGTGAGAGACGCTCTGCGCGCCCAGCACGATCAGGCTGGCGTTCTGCGCTCTGCCCTGATAGAGCAACTCCTCGGTGGGGTCGCCGAGCACGGCTCTAGTTCGCACACCGACCTTGTGCTGCAATCGGGGTGGAACCAGGGAGGGCAGTTCGGCCTCGATCTGGCCGAGAGTGCGTCCGGCGAGGATTTCATCGCGTTCCTGGTGGGGGATGACATGCTGCAGGATCAGGCTGGCCTTGTGATGGGCGGCCAGCTCTGCGGCAAACTGCGCCACCACACGGCTGGACTCGTGCGCGCCAACGGAGCACAGGATGGTGCGGGCGGAAAAGTGACGATAGGCGCCCTCAACCACGTTGGGACCGACGATGTCGACCGGCACGGGAGAATTGCGCAAGACCTCCTCAGCCACGGAACCAACCAGCAGCTTGCCAATGGGGCCGGGAGAATGAGTGCCCATGACGACGTGATCAATCTTCCGCTCGCGCAGGAAGGCCAGGATTTGTTCGGCGGCCAATCCATAGCGAACCACGGTTGTGCAATGGACGCCGAGATTCCCGGAGCGTTGGACGAAAGGCTCAAAACGCTGCTTCCTGTCGCGGATCTGGGCGTAGTTGTCAGGAGGGGTCGCGGAGTCCTCCTGCGCGGCAATGTCTACACTGTCATAAACATGAAAGATAACGAGATCCGAGCCGAACTCGGCGGCCTGGGCCAAGGCAAAGGCAAAGGCCTTCTCATTGGCGGGAAACTCAGAGGCGAAGAGGATGGTGGAGGGCTTGCTCCACCCAGGCTTGATGGTGGTCATAGGAAACTCCTGAGATGGGTCTTCTGTGGTAAAGCGCCTGACTCGACTTCAAAAAGTAAATCCGGGCAGTAACGAACGGCATTCCCGAACAATCCAACGCGCTGGCCCCGAAGGCTTGGGAAGTTCAACGCAGGGCTGGGCGCCCTTTAGGCAGCACGGAGGCTCAAGCCTCCATTTCATTCTTTTTGAATTTTTCGGAATACATCGCGGATCGTGCTTATTTGGGAGTATCGATAAAGGCGCTGTGGAAAAGAAGTGCAAAATTGCACATGTACAGAAAAATCATTGTGAATATTCTGTGATTGCCGTCAAAGTTTCGCGTACCACATGCGATCTATCTTCTTTCATCGCGATGCTGCTCCGCCGGCGGCCAATTGATTCCACGGAGAAACTGCCTGCAAGGCACTGCAAGAGCGCACGTTACAAGGCAGCTCAGTAGCCGGCAGCCTTGCCGTAGTGGCTGCGGTGATCCTGACCGGCTTCAAGCTCTCTGGTCGCGGGGTCCACGGCGATGCACTCGCCGTTGGACCAATGGCTGTGACTGATGCTGAGGTCGTAGCCTAGGGCGCGCAGGACGGTCAGGGTCGCGGGCGGGAAGCCCGGCTCGAGATAAAGCTTGTCGGGCAGGTACTGGTGGTGGAAGCGGGGCGCATCGACCGCCTGCTGAATATTGAGGCCGCCCACCGAGGCGGAGAGAAAGATGTTGGCGACGGTGGAGATGATGCGCGCGCCGCCGGGTGAGCCGAGGACGTAGCGAAGCTTGCCGTTCTCCAAAATAATGGTAGGGGTCATGGCGCTCAGGGGGCGCTTGCCGGGGGCAATGGCGTTGGCCGAGCCCTGAATCAGGCCGAACATGTTGGGCGTGCCGAGCTTGACCGTAAAATCGTCCATCTCGTCGTTGAGCAGAAAGCCCAATGAGCCGGAGGTGACGTGGGAGCCGAAGGAGTTGTTGAGGGTGGTGGTGACGGCAACGGCGTTGCCCTGGCTATCGACCACCGAATAGTGGGTGGTGTCGGGCGATTCGGCGCGGCGGCCGGCGGTTTTGGGCGCGGGAGGCAAAAAGCCTCCGGGGCGGCGGAGCGTGGCGCTGGGCGTGGCCGCGTGGGGATCGATGGAGGCGCGCCAGGCGGCGGCGTAGTTTTTGCTGGTCAGCTCGGCGGCGGGAATCGCGTTGTAGTCGGGGTCGCCGAGGTATTCGGCGCGGTCCATGTAGGCGCGGCGGAAGGCCTCGACGATCAGGTGCATGGACGCGGGGCTGCGGTCGCCGAGCTTGGCCAGGTCGTCGCCTTCGAGAATGTTGAGGGAGCTGAGCAGCACGATTCCGCCGGAAGAGGGCGGCGGGGCGCTGATAACGGTGTACTCGTGGAAGCTGCCGGTGATGGGCGCGCGTTCGACGACGGTGTAGGCGGCGAGGTCTTCGAGGGTGAGCAGCGCGCCGCCCTTGCGCACATCTGCGACCAGTTCACGAGCCATTTTTCCGTGGTAGAAGTCCTCGGGATTTGCGGCGATGCGGCGGAGTGTGCGGGCCAGCTCGGGCTGACGGAAGGTCTCGCCCTCTTTGTAGAGTTGCCCGTCAAGCTGGAAGATGCGTTTCGAGTCAGGGAAGAGAGCCAGGTCGGGGTCGCTGAGTTCATGAGCCTCTTCGGCGGTCAGTTGAAAGCCTTCAGTGGCTAGCCGGATAGCCGGGGCGATGACGCGCCGTAAGCCGAGCTTGCCGTACTTGCGTTCGGCGTAGACCAGGCCGGCAACCGAGCCGGGAGTGGCGATGGAACGGTAGCCGAGGACGCTGGAGTCAGGGATGACGTTGCCGCTGGCGTCCTGGTACATGGTTTCGGTGGCCTGGTGCGGGGCCTTCTCGCGGAAGTCGATGAAGGTGGTTTTGCCGTCGTGTGTGCGCAGAAGCAGAAAGCCTCCGCCGCCCAGGTTTCCGGCCGCCGGATGCACCACGGCCAGGGCAAAGCCGGTGGCCACGGCAGCGTCCATGGCGTTGCCGCCCGCGCGCAACGTTTCAAGGCCGGCGTCGGAGGCCAGATGGTGCACGCTGACCACCATGCCGTGGCGAGCGCGCACGGGCTGTTCGTCGCGATAGGGAAGCGGCGCGTCCTGCTGGGCGAAGGCGAGGGCGGGGATGATGAGCGAGGCGCCGAGCAAGGCTGTCAGAATGGGGAGAAACGGCCGTCGAATCATGTGGTGACAGGATAACGCGACAGGCGAGCGTACTGAGGTTGGCTACCACTTGCCGTTGTCACAAACGCAAGCCTGGCAAGCATAAAGCGATTACTACGGCTATTCTCTGACAGTCTCTAGAAAAACAGCTCCGGTGAGACCTTGAAGCGGGCGCTCAGGCGGCGAATGTGCTCTTTGCTCAGCTCTCGCTTGCTGTTCAGCACCTCCGAGACAATGCTGGGAGTGCCGAAGACATCGATTAGATCTTTTTGCTTCAACCCGTGTTGATCCATCAGGAACTGAAGCATTTCCAGAGGGGAAGACTTCGGCAACTGGTAGTGCTTCTCCTCATAGTTTTCTATCAGGAGGGTGAGCAGGTCGGCGAGTTCAGCCTCTTCGGGAGTCCAAGAATTTTGGTTTTGTTCGAGTTCGTAAAGGGCCTGAATATAGCCTTCGTTTTGCTCCTCGGAACGGATGACACGAGGGGGGAACTTGACCAGCAGTGCGGAATAGGCGGGGCTGACTGCGAGTGAGTTCATGATTTCCATCCTCCCTTGTCGTAAGCGGCATGAGTGAGAACAGGACGGACGTAGATTCGGCCGGTTTTGTAGTTGATCTCCACGATCAGCCGGAAGGTGTTTCCTTTGATGTTGAACACGGTATATTTTCCCACCCCATCCGCAGAGGGGAAGACTTCCCTGACGTTCTCAAGCGAATGCCATTGGGCTCTTTTCGCGATCCGGTACCACGCATCCAACGGAGCTGAGAGATTGTCCTGCCGGGCCGTCGCTTCCAACAGCCTCTTTCGGCTTATGACATGCACAAATGCCTCTGGATAATCTTGTTCGCATAATGCGAATTTGTCAAGATACAGTTCGCGGATTGCGATATTCTATTGAAATTGCACGAAGCGTCAGGGCACGACTTCAGTCGTGCCGATAGTTCAGCAAGAAGATGTTGGGCTTTAGCCCCTG
>PMGP01000193.1:10754-12410 GCA_003156235.1 Acidobacteriaceae bacterium | reverse complement strand
TAAAGCCCACATTGATTTTGCTGGATTTATGTACGGGCTAAAGCCCGTACCCTTCAAAATTTCGACTTAATCAGAGTTTCTTTAAAGTATTTTGATTCGCCGAAATACGTTTCCATTCCCAGCCAATTCCAACCCCCATCTGCTAGCTTAATTAAGTTGCGTTTTTTCGCACCAAAATTGCCGGCGCCGCCGCGCCCCGAGGACCATCGCCTTCATGCCTGAACCGTCTCGCCGTCTACCACCGCCTGCCTACCGCTGGCTTGTACTCGTGTTCGTCAGCGTGGCCATGTTCGGCAACTACTACGTCTACGATTGCATTGAGCCGATCACCGACCTGCTCAGCAAGCAGCTTGGTTTCTCCGACTCCAATATCGGACTGCTTCAGGGCATCTACAGCTTCCCGAATATGATCATGGTACTGATCGGCGGCTATCTTGTGGACCGCCTTGGCGCACGCAAAGCGATCTTCCTCTTCGGGACGATCTGCCTGACCGGAGCGATCGTCACCGTTCTTTCCGGCCATCTTCCACTGATGGCCACAGGGCGGCTGATCTTCGGCATCGGAGCCGAATCGCTCATCGTCGCCGTCACCACCGCCATTGCAAAATGGTTCCGCGGCAAGGAACTGAGCTTCGCATTCGGCATCAACCTCATGATTGCCCGCGCAGGCACCTTGATGGCACAGATGTCACCCACATGGGCCAGGTTCGCCTACACCAGTTGGCGCACGCCACTGTTGATTTCGGTTGGCTTTGCCACCTGTTGCGTGACCGGCGCCCTCATCTATTGGGGAATGGAGGCTTACGCGGAAAAGAACTACGAGCTCGGCCATGCCGGACCTACCGACAAGGTGGTCTTCGGCGATCTCTTCAAATTCGGAGTCTCTTTCTGGTACATCGTTGCTCTGTGCGTCGTCTTCTATTCAGCGATCTTTCCCTTTGAGACCTTCGCCTATAAATTCTTCTTGCATACTCACGGCACATCGCTCGAGATTGGCGGAATGCTGGTGGGCAGCTTGACTTTTTGCACCATGTTCGGCACGCCGCTGCTCGGAATTCTTGTGGACAAGATCGGCAAGCGCGCCCTGCTCATGATGATCGGCTCGGTGCTGCTGGTTCCCGTCTACCTGATGATGGCCTATACCCATACCCAGGCGTCGCTCTATGCCCCCATGGCGCTGATGGGCATAGCCTTCTCGCTGATCCCGGCGGTGATATGGCCCTCGGTGGCCTACATCGTGCCCCAGTCCAAGCTGGGCACCGCCTACGGGCTGATGACCGCGGTTCAGAACATAGGCTTGTTCGGCTTCAATATCGTAATCGGCGCGGCCAACGACTTTAGCCACGCCAGCGCCGCCAATCCCGCCGGGTATCATCTGGGCATGTGGATCTTTTCCATTCTCGGCCTGCTGGGAATGCTCTTCGCTTTCCTGCTGCGGCAAAGAGAATTAGGCCCGCACGGTCATGGCCTGGAGACCATCACCGCAGGCTGAGAGGTGCGCAATATCAGGGTTTGGATATTTGAATCACGCCACCAGCGAGGCGGAAAGCCGCACGCCCAGCGCGTGCATCACCTTGAGCGTTGTCCCCAACTCCGGGTTGCCCGCATCGCTCAACGCGCGGTAGAGCGCCTCGCGGGCAATGCCTGTATCGCGGG
>PMGP01000193.1:8866-10715 GCA_003156235.1 Acidobacteriaceae bacterium | reverse complement strand
GACTTACTCCTTTGTTGTTTAGAGTAACCCACAAGTTACATAGTCGCAAATATCCCCAAGGTAATGCCAAGTGGAATTGACTCCGGTATGAATGCTTCATACTTATGCTAAACTTTCCTTGAGGAACCATACGCCATGTCCGCCACTCTCTGCGAAAAGCGAACGGTCAGCCTGCCCAGTGAGCAAGGCCGTTATATCGATCAATTAGTGGATTCCGGAGCCTACGCCTCGGCCAGCGAGGTGGTCCGCGCTGGCCTGCGCGCGCTGGAAGAACGGGATGCCGCCGTGGAGCGCTGGCTGCGGACGGATGTTGTGGCCGCCTATGATGCGCTTCAGGCTGACCCGAGCCGGGCAATTCCCGCAAGCCAGGTCTTTGCCACTCTTCGCGCTCACCATCAGGAACGCGAGGCGCGCAAGGCATGAAATACACGGTCGCCTTCACGCCAGAAGCAGAAGACGATTTACTCGATCTCTACAATTACATTGCCGATCACAGCAGCACAACACAAGCGATGCGCTACATCGAGCGCATTGAGAGGAGCTGTATGAGCCTCACCACAATGCCGGATAGAGGAACCCGTCGCGACGATCTCTGTCCCGGCTTGCGGGTGATGGGATTTGAGCGCCGCGTTCTGATCGCCTTTCAGATTAATTCCGGCTCTGTCGCTATCCTGCGCATTCTTTACGGCGGCCGTAGCGTCGAACTCGCATTTCCGCAAGTCGAAGACTAAGAAATCCGTCTTCCCCTATTTCGGCGGCTCCATGTTATAGAGGAACCATGCGCGCAGTTCCAGAAACGGCCCGTGAAAATCCTTGGGTAGCGGCGGGTAGTTCGAGCCGGTCAAAGCGCCCCAGGCCGCGCGGTCCAGAGCCACGTCGCCAGAGCGGCCCTCCAAAATCAGGCTGCCGTCCATCAGCCTCCCGTTGGGCAGCACCTTGAAGCGAATCGCCACCATCCCGGATTTGTAAATCGGCGCATTCACTTCGTCGGGAATCAGCGGGTCCCAGGTGTGCTTCGTCTCGTAGTACCAATAATGCAACCAACTGGTGAAGTCCACGCCCTGGGTGTCGGAGAGAACCTCGAGGCCGCCGGTGCCCGCGCCGGGATGCAGCGGCAGCCTGCCTCCGGACTGATTGCCTTCGCCCCCCATGCCGCGGTCCCGCGATGCGCCCTTCATGGCGTCGCGCAACTGGTCGGCGGGATTTTGCGAACCCATGGCAAAGTTGGGCTTGGCCGGCACCGCCGCAGGACGAGGCGCCTCAAGCTGCGATTGCTGGCTGGGCGGCGGAGGCGGCGGAGCAGGAGCCGGCGCGGCAGGCGCGGGCGCAGGAGCCGGAGGATTCGCCCGCTTCATCTCATCCATCGTCTCCTTGTCAATCAGCGGATGCTGCGGGAGCGGCTTGATAATCGGCTTGGGCGGCAGCGTGTACGGCGTATCCAGGTACGTAAAATCCTTGTGCTCCTTGAGCAGATTCCGGTCAACCACCGGCGGCACCTTGAAAACGTACTTGGGAATCCAGGTCACCGCCGAAAGCAGCGCCAGGTGGAAAAGAATAGCCAGCCAGAAGCCCTCGCGCAGACGCGACCAGCGCCGCTCGTCCTCCAGATCGCCGATCATCTGCAGCAGTTCGTGGGTGTCGTAGTCCACCCAGCGCGAACCGCGAACCACCGGGGACGCCGCCGGGCGCAACTGCTCGCCCTCAGCCGGAACTCCCGGAGCGAGGCTGATTCCTGCGGGCTTGGTTCCCTCGGGCCCGTTGGGCTCGTTCACATCGCTTGGCGCTTTATCGGTGGGCATTCGTTCTTGATAACCTGTCCAAAACTTGATTTCGATTGAAGGGTACGGGC
>PMGP01000193.1:0-8852 GCA_003156235.1 Acidobacteriaceae bacterium | reverse complement strand
CCAAATGGACGGGCTGAAGCCCATCCCCTTCGAGACACTCGCCCCAGCTTCCTTTCTTTCTATTCTCTCATCCCGGCCAAACCCGGGCTCACTACCCTGGACCGTACAATAGTCTCTGACAGTGAGACGGATTTGCGGGCGGAAGGGGACCCTGTTTGATGCAGTTTATTGTTCGATGGATGGCCAAGTGGAAGCTGGTAGCCCTTTTTTTGGCTAATTTTTTGGCCAAGTTCGGCATTTTTGGCGTGGGCGCGGCCGCGCTGCTGGACTCATCCACCATTCCCATTCCCATGGACGCCATTCTGGCCGGCTACGTTTGGTACGACAAAAGCCATTTCTGGCTCTATTGCCTGCTGGGCGCGGTCGGCTCAGCCATCGGCGGCCTGCTGCCTTACGGACTGGGCCGCGCCGGAGGCGAACTCTTTCTGCTCAAGCACGTCAATCGTAAACATTACGAGAAGATACGCACCCGCTTTGAGCGCCAGGAGTTCCTGGCCATGATGATTCCCTCCATGCTGCCACCGCCCACGCCCTGGAAGGCCTGCGTCTTTGCCGCCGGGGTTTTTGAAATGCGCGTGGCGCCGTTCATGCTTTCAGTGTTTTGCGGAAGGTTGGTCCGTTGGCTGGTGCTCTCGTTTCTGGTCATCAAGCTGGGTCCGGGCGCGGTGGAGGTGGTGCAGCATCACGGACTGACCCTGCTGGCCATCGTAGGCGGCTTGGCAGTGATTGGCTTTGCATGGTGGTGGATGCTGCGCAAGCGCGCCGGCAAACTAGAAGACTGAAGGATGATCGAAGAAAGATTGGGCGCGCAACAACTATTTTTTTGATAGTGCGTTCTAACTGACAGTTCAATGCAAATCACTTCGAGCCGGCATCAAATGAAAAGACCGAGCGCCATCAATCGCAACTCACCCAAAGTAATCCGGAGAAAAACGATGAAGAGAGTTCTTATCGCCATGTTGTTCATGCTGCCAGCGCTGGCTTGCGCAGAGAAGAAGGCCGCCGCGAACCCGGCAGACTACTCAATTGCCGTTCATGTGCAATCATCGCAATTGAACGACGAATCCAGCCAAGTATATCAGCAACTCAACGTAATCATCGGCGGAAAGCACTACGAACTAGAAGCCTTCTCAAACATCCTCAATGTACTGCCTGCAGGTGATTACATGGCGCGGATAACTAAAGACCAGATAGACAAGGACAAAGAGTATTTGCGTGTCTATGAGCTTTTGTTTGCGGATGGAAGTACGCGTAAATACAAAGTTATCGGCGAATCGGAATAACGCATTATGGGTTTCCCAGGTCCCGATTCCGAGACCTGGGAAAGAGAATCCCATTCAATCCAGCAACTTCACGATCTCCGCAAGATCAAAGCGGCAGACACTATTCGGAAGATCGAAGGGCTCTGCGGGGAGCGGTTCCAGCTTCCCGCAGCTATAGCGGAAATTTCGCCCATTTGGATCGAGAACCAGGATCGTTAAAATACCCATTTGCTCATAGTCGCCGAGCTTGGTCATCATGCGAGAAAGCGTATCCTCCGGCGAGAGAATCTCGAAGACTGCAATGGGCGGATGGGTAATCACCTGCTCAACGGGAAGATTGCGATCCGTTACTGTTACGTCGGGAACGCGAAAGTTGCCCGCGGAGACCTGAACTCTCAACTCCGCGGCAGCCCTTACATTCCACTCGTGGCGGCGGCTCCTGAAGAACTCCAGAATCGCTGCTTGCCAGTCAGCATGGTTCCATTCGCCCGTGGGTCTCTCCTCAATCACGCCGCCCACAAATTCCGCGTCCGGCTCGTAGGAGCTGCTCAGGTAGACCTCGACGGGCGTGTACGCTGCTTGCGCCGCTGCTGCCATGATTCACCTCCAACGAAAACTTGATAGAAGTATCCACCGCGATGTCAAAACGATAAATCTACTTCCCGGCCAGCGCCGTCTGCGCCTGCGCCGCGCTCATCCGCCGCACCAGCAATCGTATTAGCACCGGAAGCCCAAAGGCCAGCCCGGCAACGATAGCCGTTGAAGCCAGGTCGTTGCGATAGAACAGCAGGCCTGCCGCGTAGCACGCGCCCAATCCGCGCAGCGTGTGCGGATACATCCAGCCGCTGGCCCACACCGCATAATTCGAGACCAGGAAAAACGAGGTCGGCCCCAGCAGCGCTCCCGCCGCCACGCGCACAAACGTCGTCCGCGCCCGCAGCAGGATCAGTCCCAGCGCCATGGCCATCCCATACCACGCCCAGGTGGCCGCGTAGAGCTGCCAGGCAAAGGTGTAGTGGTAGCTGTAGACGGTGAGCAAGTAGTCCGTGGCAGCGAGAGCCACCAGTGGCAGCAGCATCTCCCGCCACGGCCGCCGCGCGCCAAAATACAGCAGAGCGCCGCCCACCGCGGTAAAATTCCACAGCCCGGCATGGGGCAGCAAACGGCTCAACACGGCAACCAGCAACAGAAGATAAGCGGGCATGTACACCTCAATTCAGGATTCAGCCGTTTCAACCTGCAAAAGAATTGCGGCGAAACGGCGCTCCTTTCATTCTGCGGGTCGCGCCCCGCCGGGTCAACCGGAACCTTGACGCGATGAATAAATTTTTTCATTTGGGCAATTCCGCCTTACCGATGCTCCCGCCCGTCCAGTGCCTCGCCCGCCTCGTCGCGACCGTCCACGATATAAACCCAGCCGCTCAGGTGCGGTTGGCTTGGGGTTCTGGCCTCTCCGAAAAACGGATAGTCGAAGCGCAGATCGTAAAACTCGACCGTGGTCCACGTCCGGTTCAGCGGCAACTGCGGCGGCTTCATGCCCGGCACCGGAATGGGTTCAGGGCCCACGTCGCGCACCACCGCCCACGAGCCCCAGTCCAGATAAACCTGTCCCAGCAGCGTACGTTTGGCCGCCTCAGTAGCCGCGGTCACCGCCGGCTTGTAAATCACATCCTGGCGCGCGTCGCTCACGATCTCCCCGCTCAGCGTGTTGATCTCGGCGGTCTGGTAATACTCCTTCGTCTCCAGAATCGCGTGCCAATGAAAGGGATTGAAGGGATAAGGCTCCAGCGCCATGCGCTTCACCGGAGCCGCCGCGATCTGCGTGTTTTCCGCCATCGCCCGCGCCCGCCCCTGCTCCGTCCAGCGCCAGCCCCACAGCAAGAGCATCCCCGTCAGCGCGAAGATCGCCCATCCTCGCCCGCGAAATTTTTTCTTCTTTGCGCCAATCTCCCCGCCAATCAGCCCCAGCAGCCACGGAATCACCATCGCCGATACGAGCAATGCCCAAATCACCGGCTCGGCAATAAAAACAAAGCTCCCCTCATACCAGCGCGGATTGAATGGAAAAAACGGCCGCAGCCCGTAGTTGTTCGTCCAATCCAGCAGCAGGTGGCTCAGCGCCGAAACGAGCGCCGTCAAATAAAGCCAGCCCCAGCGGATTGACTCTGCATTGGGAACCTTGGCTTTGAAAGGGCACGACTTTAGTCGTGCCGTCCGTTGGGCCGATGAAATCTCGGGCTTTAGCCCCTGAGGAAATCTATCGTTATCGAATTGCACTCCCTCGGCGACTAAAGCCGCGTCCTCATTTTGGCTTTCGTCGGCACGGCTGAAGCCGTGCCCTTTCAAAGCGAGGATTCCTACCCCCTGCTTCCGCCTCTGCCACCAGCGATCAAAGAGCCAAACCATCCCCACCACCACCGCCGCCACCACCGGCACGGCAATGAACGTATGCGTGATGCCGCGGTGGTGCTTCAGCCCTTCGACCGGCCCCGCCAGCCCGCACAGCGTGTCGATGTCGGCAGCCTCGGCGGCCAGCACGGCTGCCAGCGTGGCGTAGGCTGTCCGGCGGTTCAACCCCGCCCGCCCAATGCACGCTCCGGTCAAAAAATGAGTTACAGGTTCCATAACTGTCTGCAAACCATACTACCCTGCCCCACCCCCTATAATTCTCCCCATGGGCGAACGAAGCTCCTCACCCTCATCTCCGGCCCGGCGCGCTGCCGAACTCAGCGCCGAATTGCGCCGCCACGAGCACCTGTACTACGTACTCGATTCGCCGGAGATCAGCGACGCTCAGTACGACGCGCTGATGAACGAATTGAGGCAGCTCGAAGCCGCGCACCCAGAGCTCGTTACCCCCGACTCGCCCACCCAACGCGTCGGCGGCAAGCCCGCCGATGGCTTTCGTAAAGTCGCCCACTCGCGGCCCATGCTCTNNGCTGCCGCGAACTGGCCGGCCCATTGCCGGTCGAGTATGTTGCCGAGTACAAGCTGGACGGGTTGAGTATAGCGCTACGCTATGAACCTGCCGATGGCGGCGCGAGGCTGACGACCGGCATCACCCGCGGCGACGGCCAGACCGGCGAGGATGTCACCTCGAACATTCGCACCATCCGCAGCGTGCCGCTGACAATTTCCGCCGAGGCCTTGAGCAAGGCTGGCCTGCCGCAGGCCTTTGAAGTCCGCGGTGAAGTGATCATGCCCGAAACCGCCTTCCTTCGCCTGAACGAAGAGAAGGAGCAGCAGGGGCTTGCGCTGGCCGTCAATCCACGCAACGCCGCCGCTGGAACCCTGCGCACCCTTGAGCCGAGCATCGTCGCCAATCGCCGCCTGGAGTTCTACGCCTACTTCCTGCTCATCGAGATCGAAGGCAAGAGCGAGTATTGGCCGCAAGGACAGCGCGCCACTCTCGATGCGCTCGCCGTCCTCGGCTTTCGCGTCAATCCCAACCACAAACTTGTTGCCTCAGTCGAGCAGATGACCCGCTTCATCGACGAGGCTGATGCCGCGCGCTCCACTCTTGGTTACGAGATCGACGGCGTGGTTCTCAAGGTGGACGCACACGCCACGCAGCAACGTCTCGGCTACACCGGCCGCGCCCCGCGCTGGGCCATTGCCTACAAATTCACCGCGCGCTCCGGCATCACGCAGGTCAACGCCATCACCGTGCAGGTGGGCCGTACCGGCAAGCTGACTCCGGTGGCCGAGCTGACGCCGGTCTTCATCGGCGGGACAACAGTGAGCAGAGCCACGCTGCACAACGCCGACTTCATCGAGCGGCTCGGCCTCAAGCTCGGCGACTGGGTGCGCGTCGAGCGCGGCGGCGACGTGATTCCAAAAGTCGTCGAGGTTCTTGAAGACGCTGACCATCCGCGCGGGAAGCAGCCTTTCGTTTTTCCTTTGGACTGTCCTGAGTGCAATAGCGCCGTCGTTCGCGCGGAAGGCGAAGTGGACTTCCGCTGCGTCAACGCCGATTGCCCGGCCAAGCTGCGCGAGAGCCTGCTCCACTTTGCCTCGCGCGGCGTGATGAACATCGAGGGCCTGGGCGAAGCCGTGGTGCAGCAGTTGCTTGATCGCGGTCTGGTCGCGAGCGTGGCCGACCTCTACTCCCTCACAGAAGAGCAGTTGACCGGCCTCGACCGCTTTGCGGAAAAATCCGCCCGATCCCTCATCGAAGAAATTGATCGATCCAAAACAGCCGGACTCGCCCGCGTGCTGATGGGCCTGGGAATTCGCTTTGTCGGCGAGCGCACCGCGGAATTATTGTCAGAGGAATTCGGCTCCATCGAGGCGCTCAGAGCGGCCAACGCCGAAGAACTGGAGCGAGTGGAAGAGGTCGGCCCGCGCATTTCACAGGCGATTCTGGAATTCTTCGCGCAGCCGGCGAATCTGGCTTTGATTCGCGCCTTGCAGGACGCCGGCGTGGTGATGACGGCGGAAAAGAAACAGCGCTCAGCCCAATTGGCGGGGCTCACCTTTGTGCTAACCGGCACGCTGCCCACGCTCACACGCGATGAAGCCAAGGCAAGAATCGAGGCTGCGGGCGGCAAGACTGCCGCTACCGTCAGCAAGAAAACCAGCTACGTGGTGGCCGGCGAGGAAGCCGGCTCCAAGCTCGACAATGCGCGCAAACTTAATATCGCTGTCCTGGATGAGGCCGGCCTGCTGGCGCTGCTTGAAGCCGCACCGGACACAAACTGAATCCCGCTTCATCCCCGCAGAAATACAGCGTTCCGGACTCCCGCACAAAAAGCCTTTCGGCAATGATCTTTAGTGACGGCGGGCCGAAAGCCCCGGATGCCGCTCGACGACGCTTAATTCGCGTTCCCGCTCGCGCTCCCTTTCCCAGGCTGCGGCGCGCCAGTTGCGCGAGGCATAACGGGGCGGCTCGTTGACGGCAACCGCGGCCTCCTCGGCGCGCGCCTTCACCGGCAATGCAACCAGTTCCATCTGCATCCGCAGAGGGGGCCGAGCCGGCGAAACCAGCTCGGGCGTGGCAATCAGCGGTGAGGGCGAAACCGGCGTCGGCGTGGTGATGAGTCGCGCGGAAGATTCGACCTCATCATAGGCCACGCTCGAGGTCAGGCTGACGTCGGTCTTCACGGCCGGCCTCGCCAACTCGTCCTCCGCATCGTTTTGCGCGGCTCGTGACATGCGCGATGTCAAGGTCCTGGCCAGAAAATCATCTACCAGCTTGTGCAGGCAGGTTTGACCGCACAGATGCTTCGAACCTGGGCGCAGACGGTTGCGCGAGTTCCATCCGCTTACCCGCAGTTCCGCTCCCTGGTCGTAAGCCACAAACCAGTGGTTAGTCTGCTTCTTCTCCGTTCCGCAGATATCGCACGATATCGCCTGTCGGATCACCCGGTCTCCCCCTGTCGTACTATCCATTTGCGGCGTGGCCGATTCCAGTCTTTCCCTTTGACCAGTGCGGCAATCAACCTCGAAGAGCCGCACGCCGCACAGACGTACTCCAAGGTAAACTCCTGGAGCTGTCCACACCTATTTCATCGCTGATCCTGTGAATTCTGTGAGAGAAGAACGGAGGGAAACGAGAATAATGGCAAATGGGAACAGCAAAATCAGGAATTGTTCTGAATCGGAACACGCCCGAAGATTTAATTGAAAAAACAGGAAAGTTGGAATTGAGAAATATACCCGATTCCTGACATCAATACGGCTTCAACGGGACCGCAGAGGCGCAAAAACGAAGGAGGCTTCAGTCCCAGGGAATTGTAAGTGGTTGATTATCCACTCCCTCGGCTGGCTATTGGTTCCTGCATAAATAATGTCCTAGCGCCGTCGCTACGGGACTCCGTAATGAACTTATGGAATCCCTTTTCCCCACGCTGAAGCGCGGGGCTAACCAACTCTGCGCCTCCGGCGCGTTTGTACGGACATTACCTATGCAGTCCTCAATATAGCCCCATGAATCGCTTGTTCATCCCGCATTGATGCTGAAACCGCATTCCCAAACAATAGTTTTTCTCGCCCTCCCGGCTATCCGAATGGATTAGTGGCTTGGCGATTTCGGCGCAAAGTAGCCCTTGCGCGTGCGCACCTGATAGCTCCGGTCATAGCAGTAAAGATAAATGGGACGAAATGCGCCATCCTCCTTGAAGTCAGCCGGAGTGTAGATCAGCGCGTACTGGCTGCGCAGCGCTTCTTCGATGTCGTGAAAGCTGTTGGACATCTCTTCGACCGAAGGCGGAAAGAACACCTGCCCGCCGGTTTCCTCGGCCATCTGGGTCAACGACTCGTCGCCCTTGCCGCGGCTGGGCGTCCAGTTAGTGCTGACGGCGTAGATGATGGTCTCAGCCCGCTGACATTCCTTGATGGCCTCATCCTGGTACACGTGGCTCACGTTGTCGTTGCCGTCTGAGATCAGCACCATCGCCTTGCGCACCGGCTCCGGGCCGCGCTCGGTTAGCAACTTGTCGCGGCAAGCTGCATAGACGGCGTCGTACAGCGCCGTGCCGCCGCCGGGATGCAGCCGATTCACGCCCGACTCCAGACCGTCAAGGTTGTTGGTCCAGTCCTGGGTCACAGTCGGCGTTACGTCGAAGCCCATCACGAAGGCGCGGTCGCTGCGGGTCTTGAGAATCTCCAGCAGAAACTCGGTGGCCGATTGCTGCTCAAATTGAAAGCGCTGGCGAATCGAAGTGCTGGCGTCGATGACAATGCCCACCCGCAGCGGAAGATTAATCTGCTGGTGAAAGCTCTTCACATGAGCCGGGGCCTTGCGGTCGTCCAGCAGGGCAAAGTCGCTTTGCCGCAGGTTGGGAATATATTGCCCGTGCTTGTCCGTCACGGTGAAGATGAGATTTACCTCATTCACATTCACCCGAAGAACGGTGGGCGCAGCTTCTTGTCCAGTTTGTCCGGCGGGTTGCGCGACCGGCTGCTGCGGTGCGGCCGGGACAGGCGCGGGCGGCTGTGCGGCCTGCGCGGGAGCGGGTTGGCCCGCCTGCGCGGTTGCCGGCGGGGCTGCGGGTTGCTGGGCATACAAAGCGGCTGCCGCAAATGCCGCAGCGTACACAAGTACTGAAAGCTTTCTGGTCATAGCTTTTTCATTTTATCAAGAGCGCCCTGTCTGTGCGCCGGTCCTGCGCAACTCATTTTCCTGGACGGGCCCTCTTCCAGCCGGCTCAGAAACGCCTCCAGCTCGGCAGGCAGCGACGCCTCCAGTTCGAGCAACTTCCCCGTACGGGGGTGCGGAAACTCCAGGTGCGCGGCGTGCAGAAAGTTTCGCTCCAGCCGCAGCCTCTCCGGCTCAGCCTTGCGCCGCGCCGCCTTGGAAGTCGCGGCTTGCGAGGCCACCTGGTCGGTCAACTGCCCCGAACCTCCGTAGAGCGTGTCGCCCACCACCGGATGACCGATCGACGCCATGTGCACACGGATCTGATGCGTTCTGCCGGTCTCGATGCGCACCCGCACCAGCGTGAATTTGCCAAAGCGATTCGCAAGCCGCCGTACCACCTCGTAGTGCGAGACGGCCGTGCGCGCGTCGCCCAACGGTTTCGCCGTCATCCGCGTGCGCCGCTGCGGGTCCCGGCCCACGCTGGCGTTGATGGTGCCCTTGGCCCGCTC
>PMGP01000244.1 GCA_003156235.1 Acidobacteriaceae bacterium | reverse complement strand
AGATACTTGAGCTTGACCCGCAAAGCTACTGCTTGCACAGGGTCAAGGCGGCTGTTGTAACCCTTTACTTCATTCACATACTTCACTCTTGAACCGTAATTGCGCAACATGCGAATTCGGTCGGCAAGTTCCGGGTTGTTGGTTGTAATGGCGCCGGCATCGCCCAGCGCGCCCAGATTCTTTGATGGATAAAAGCTCCACGCAACAACATCCCCATGACCGCCGATGCGTTTGCCCTTATAGCGAGCGCCGTGCGCCTGCGCCGCATCTTCCAGGACGCGCAGTCCATGCTTGCGCGCCACAGCGAGTATTGGGTCAAGGTCCGCCGGCTGCCCATACAGATGCACCGGCAAAATGGCCTTGGTGCGTGGCGTAATGGCGGCCTCGATCCTGCCCGGATCGAGGGTGTAGGTGGATACCACTGGCTCAACTGGGATAGGGGTCGCTCCAGACTGACTAACGGCCAGCCAGGTGGCAATATAAGTATTGGACGGAACAATCACCTCATCCCCAGCCCCAATCCCCATGGCAACCAACGCCAAGTGCAGCGCATCCAGCCCATTGGCGACACCCACGCAATGCCGGGTTTCGGTGAAGGTTGCAAATTCATGTTCGAATGCCTCTACATCCTGCCCGCCGATGTACCATCCGGAGCGCAAAGAGGCCAGTACTGCCGATTCAAGCTCTGCTTGAATCTCGCGATAGGCTGCTCCTAAATCGAGAAAAGGAATCATCGCGACCACTCGACACCCGTCTTCCTGACGGTGGCGGGGATTCCCGCGATCAATGCCCGTTCGAAACCGATGACCGAGGTGACCAGGCTCTTTGCACCTACAATGCATCTGGAAGGAATAGTCACGCCCCTCAGAATCGAAACGCCGTGTGAAATCCAGACGTTGCTGCCGATTGATACTGGGGCAATCTTCTGCACGCCCTTAATATCGTGCCAATTAGAGTCTGAGATATACACGTCCCAAGCAATAATAGAGTCGTGGCCAATCTCCACCGAATCCTCAACCATAATCCGTGTATTGCAGGTTATGCCACTAGCGCTAGCGTTTAGGCGGCCAGCAATCTTTAACAATGCTCTAGGGGAAACCAGAATGTGAACTCCGGGGCCGACCTCAAAATCGCCCAGGAGGACAAATCGGCTTTCTGCACCTAATGTCAAGGAACTCGGGGAATCTAGTCCCCCCCAATGGATCACACTAAGAATTCCTTTAAGTTGAACTTTTTGAGAAGGGGAGCAATGGACCCTGAACTTCTGGCCGGCTGCCACGCGAACCTGAATAGGCCAGTACCTCCCTGTGAGCATCTTCGTGCAGATCAGGCTCCTCCCGAGCGCAAATGCGAACCTTGTAGGAGAATGATAAAACTCCCTCAATATCCAGTGGCAGACTGAGCCGGTTTGAATGTGGGCCTTGATTAGGTCAATCACTGTCATTGCAGTGCCTGTATGAAGTCCGCATAATCACGGTAGTAATCGGCTTCATCATACTGGTTAGACGCCAGCACCATGCAAACTGACCCGGAAGAAAAGTTATCCAGCTCTCTCCAGATCATGGGGCAAACGTAGAGGCCGTTGTAGGAGCGATTCAGATGAACGCGCTTCTTCTTCTCGCCATCGTCAAGAATCACATCGAAACTGCCGGACATAGCGATAATCAGCTGCTGCAATTCCTTGTGGGCGTGGCCGCCGCGCTCAGAACCGCCGGGTACATCATACAGGTAGTAGACCCTCTGGATATCAAAGGGAACTTGATGACCTCCTTCGATGAAAGTCAGGTTTCCACGCGGATCGGAGATCTTCGGAAGATCGATCATCTTGCAACGATCAATATTCATTCACATACCTCTTCTCCGATGAATCTGACGTGCCTGGCAGGGTTACCGCAAACCAGGCTTCTAGGTGCAACACTTCTGGTTACAACTGCTCCAGCAGCGACCAACGCATCTGCCCCGATTGTAAGTCCCGGAAGAATGACCGCTCCGGCTCCTATTGACGCTCCGTCCTCTATGATTGTCTCCAGATACTTACCTGGGTACTTTTTGCTCCGAGGAAACAGATCGTTTGTAAAGGTGGCATTGGGTCCAATGAACACATCATTTCCAACCCTTAGGCCATCCCACAACTGCACGCCGCACTTGATTGTGACCCGATCCCCAACCACAACATCGTTTTCGATGAAAACATGCGCGCAGATATTGCAGTCAGCTCCGATTTTTGCTTCGGGAAGCACAACAGCAAACTGCCAGATTCTTGTACCATCGCCGATGGCACCAGAGGAAACGTCTGCTAATTGGTGCACAAATACGCTTTGTTTATGATTGCTCATTCAATGCGCTTCTTTAATGGCGGTGATAAAGTCGTAACACAGTGTCTTGCAACGTCAATTGGTAATTAGGCATCGGTCGTTATTTTCTGAAGAACTCCATACCCGCATAAAAGAGAAAGCGGGGGCCGTCGAACAAGTCCCGGCGCCAGAGTTTCCCGGGCTCCTTCAGGAGGCGGTAAACCCATTCGAAACCTGCGCGGCCCATCCACTCCGGGCAGCGCGGAACCGTGCCGGCAACGAATGCGAAAGCTGCGCCGACGCCGATAGCGACCGGCACGTTGAGATGTTTCAGCCTGTCGTGTATCCAGATATCCTGTTTTGGCATCCCCAGTGCAACCCAGAGGATGTCTGGCCGCGCGGCGTTGATCCGCTCCACTATCGCGGCATCCTCGGAAGGCGTGAGAGGGCGAAAGGGCGGGGAATAGGCGCCGGCAATCCTGTGGCTGGGAAAGTTGCGCGCAACCGTCTCGCACAGTGCGGCAAGGGTCTGTTCCGTATCGCCATAGAAGTAGCTGCTGTAGTGCTTTTCCTCTGCCCGCTTCAGAAACTCCAGCATGATCTCGGCGCCCGGCGCACGTACGGCATTGCGGTGGCCACGCATCCGGGCCAACCAGACTGGCGCGATGCCGTCAGGCACCCAAAGCTCCGCCCTATTCAGAATCGATCGGATGCCGGGGTTCTTGTGCGCTTCCAGCAGCCCGTGGAAACCGGTCACAATTACCTGGCGGCAACGGCCATCGCGCGTGCCGGTCCAGCGCTCGATGTGGTCGACCGTCCGCAT
>PMGP01000089.1 GCA_003156235.1 Acidobacteriaceae bacterium | reverse complement strand
CCTTTTTCGCCGATCACCGTGTCGTAGCCTTGCGGCATGCCCAGAATAAATTCGTGGGCCAGGGCATTGCGCGCCGCCTCTTCCACCAGTTCCATGTGCGTGTCGGGCTTGCCGTAGGCGATGTTGTTGCGCACCGTGTCGTTGAAGAGAATCGTCTCCTGCGTAACCTGAGCCACGTTGCGGCGCAGCGAGGAAAGCGACAGGTCGCGCAGGTCGTGGCCGTCGATGAGAATGCGGCCGCTGGTCACGTCGAAGAAGCGCGGAATCAGGTTGGCCAACGTGGATTTGCCCGCGCCGCTGGGACCAACCAGCGCCAGCACCTCGCCGGCGTTCATATCCAGATCGACGTTGTGTAGAATCTGGTGCTCGCCCTCCTCGGTGGAGTAGGAAAAGCCCACATCGCAAAATTGAATGGAGTTATTGAAGCCCTTCAACACTGCCGGATGCTCGCGTTCCTTCACGTCGTCCTCGGTGTCGAAGAAACCAAAGATCGACATGGAGGCGCCCATGGCTCCCTGGAAGCTGTTGTAGAAGTAGGCGAACTTGCGCACCGGGTCGTAGAGCTTGAAGAGCAGAATGATAAACGCGCCGAACATGCCCATGGTCATGTGGCCATGGAGAATCTCATTGCGCCCGATAAACAGAAACATGGCGATGGCAATGGAGCCGATGAAGTCCATTAACGGAGAACTAAGGGACTGGATGCGCACGTTGCGCAGGTTGGCGCGGAAGAGCCTCCGGGCCGCGGTCTTGAAGCGTAGAATCTCCCACAGTTCAGTGTTGAAGGCCTTGACGATGCGGTTGCCGGTCACAGTTTCATGCAGAATGTTCTGAATTTCGGCTAGCTTGTCCTGCCCGGTGCGGGTGCGCGTTCTGACTTCGCTGCCAATCTTGCGCGAGGAGGTGACCACCACAGGCACAAACAGCAGCAGCGCCCAGCTAAGCTCTCCTCCGAGTTTGATGATGAAGACCAGTCCCACGACGAAGGTGAAGAACTGCTGCAGAAATTCGCTGATGACCGTACTGACTGCCACCTGCACGCGGTCCACGTCGTTGATGAGCGTGGATAGGATAGTACCCGTGGCGTGCTTGTGAAAGAAACTGGAGGAGCGCCGCATCGTGGCTTCATAGAGTTGGTTACGCAAATCCATGATGGTGCCGAAGCCTGCGTAATTGACCAGGTAAGTGCCTGTGTAATCGCAGATTCCCTTGAATAGCGTGGCAACGATCAGAGCAAAGGCCACCACCACCCAGGCATTGTGCATATGCAGAAAATGGGGAATCAAAAGCCGCAGGTCGATGTGCCATGAGCTTTTGGCGATGCCCAGCGTGATAGGGCCTTCGGGCGCGTCCGGCTTCAGAACCTGGTCGAAGATGGGCTGGAGGAGCAGAATGCGAAAGGTGTCCAGCAGGCCCACCATGGCCAGCAGCACTACGCCGGCCAGCATATGCAGCCAGTAAGGAAGCCCATAGCGCAGCAGGCGCGGAAATCTATTCATGCCGGTTGACCCGTCGGGCGGACACAGGAATCCATCTCCGCATTATATCTGGAGCACGCGGCAGGCATTTAGAAGCAATTCAACTCCCAGAACATTTAGAATGTTTCTTGACGTATATTGTCTTGCGCCGGCTTGCCGGCGGGAAAGCGCGCACTTATCCGTATGCAACGCTGGTCGAAACTCTTTATTCCCACTCTTCGCGAGGCCCCGGCAGACGCCGAAGTGGCCAGCCACCGCTTTCTCGTCCGCTCCGGCTACATTCGCCAACTGGGCGCGGGCATCTACAGCTACCTCTTTCTCGGCCAGCGCGCCATCAACAAAATCATCGGCATCGTGCGCGAGGAGATGGACAAGATCGCGCAGGAATTTTTCCTGCCTGCTCTTCTCCCCAAAGAGCCGTGGGAGCAAAGCGGCCGCTGGACNNGAGATCATGACCACCATCGCCCGCAGCGAATTGCGCAGCTACAAGCAGTTGCCGCAAATCTGGTACCAGATTCAAACCAAGTTTCGCGACGAGCCGCGTCCCAAATCTGGTCTCCTACGCGTCCGCCAGTTCATCATGAAGGACGCCTACTCCTTCGACATCGACAAGGCCGGTCTGGACAAAAGTTTCGATCTGCACGATGCCGTTTACCGCAAAATCTTCACGCGCTGCGGTCTGAAGTTTGTCGCCGTCGAGGCCGATTCCGGCTCCATGGGCGGCTCGCAGTCGCAGGAGTTCATGGTCTACACCGACGCCGGCGAAGACCTGATCGCAAGCTGCCCGGTCTGTGGCTACGCGTCGAACTTGGAAAAAGCAACTTCGCTGCTTGAGCCTTTGGTCGAGTTGGAACCAACTGGGGACGGCAAGCCGGAACTGATTCATACTCCCGGCATGGGCGCTATTGCCGACATCGCGGCTTTTCTCAAGATGGCCGAGTCGAGCGACATCAAGTGCGTGGCCTACATGGCGCTGAAGCATGGCGCTCCCTTCGCGAAGTCCGGGGTCCCCACGGATGGGTCTTCGTCCGTGGGGTGGAAATCAGACTCCTGGCACGGCGTTGCCGCCTTCCTACGCGGCGATCACCAGGTCAATGAGACGAAACTGCTCGGAGCAATCGGCGCGGCGGAGTTGCGCACTATGCAAGCCGAGGAACTGGAGCAATACTTCAACGGCCCGGCTGGTTTTCTGGGGCCGGTGGGACTGAAGCCCAGCAACAAGCCGCTCGAAGACGGCCTAACGGTCGTCGTGGATAAATCTCTCGAAGGCCGCAGGAACATGGTCTGCGGCGCAAACAAACTCGACTATCACCTGCGCAACGTCACGCCGGGCCGCGATTTCATGTGGACCCTCAGCGCCGACATTCGCAGCGTCAACGAAGGCGAGTCCTGCCCCAAGAACGGCTGCAACGGCAAACTGGTCGTCGGTAAAGCGGTCGAAATCGGCCACATCTTCAAGCTCGNNGCATCGGCATTGAGCGCATCCTGACCGCGGCTGTCGAGCAATCCAACGACAAAAACGGTTTCTGGCTGCCAGCTTCGATTGCGCCCTTCACGGTGGTGGTCACGGTGACCAATATGAGCGACGCGCTACTCCGCGAGACCGGCGAAAAACTCGCCGCCGAGCTTGAAGCCGCGGGTCTCGACGTACTCCTTGATGACCGGGACGAGCGCGCCGGAGTCAAATTCAAGGACGCGGATCTGGTGGGCATTCCCTACCGCATCAACGTAGGCAAGAAAGTCGCCGAAGGCAAAGTGGAACTGGTGACTCGTGCGACTTCAACCAGCGTGGATGTAGCGTTGCCGGACGTAGTAGCGCAAGTGAAACAGCGCGTCCAGGAAGATGCGCTGCTGATAGCGGTCGAAGTGTAACAGCAATACCCGGCTGTTAGCTGTAAGCTGTTCACTGACCACTGACCACTGATCACTGTTTTCAAGGAGCGGCAATGGCATTGAAAATCAGGTTTCATATGCCCACAGGCAAGCATCCCTGGGCAACACTGCTGTTGCGCATCGGACTGGGGACCATTGCTGCGGGAGTGTTGGTGTTTTTTGCGGTCTTCGGTTTTTTTTACATCAAATACAAGCACATTGTGGACGACCGCCTGAAGCAGCCGATCTTTGCCAACACCGCCAAGATTTATGCCGCGCCGCGCGAGGTGCGCCCAGGGCAAAAGCTTACTTCGCGGCTGATCGCCAACGAGTTGAGCGCGGCCGGCTACTCCGCCGATGGCGCCTCGCAGACCTCCGAGATGGGAACCTACAAGGAGGGCGTGCAAACCATCACCGTGCGCCCCGGCCCGCAGTCCTACCACTCGCAGGACGGCGCGACGATCCGCGTCGGCAACGGGGTTGTGGATTCAATCGCCGACGATCATGGCCAGCCGCTTTCCAGTTATGAGCTGGAGCCGCTGCTCATCACCGGCCTCAGCGACGACGCCAACCGCACCAAGCGCC
>PMGP01000145.1 GCA_003156235.1 Acidobacteriaceae bacterium | reverse complement strand
GCCCCGTTCATCGATGCCGTCAGGGGTGCAAAAGCGCAGTCCCATGACAGGTAGGAACTAGCGGTTGATAATCGGTGGTAAGATGCATAGCGGGCGCCTTGGGCAGGTTTTCAGCTCTCAGGCGCCCGCAATGCGCAGATGGGAGGGTCTATGCTCTGGACAATCTTCGTGATTCTTTTGGTACTATGGCTACTGGGCTTCAGCTTCCACATTGCCGGCAGCCTGATTCACATTCTCCTGGTGATCGCGGTGATCGTTCTCATCATCAACCTGGTGAGCGGACGGCGCGGCATATGATTGGACGGAAATAAGCTATGCGACAGGCACTGACATCCTTGGGCGCCGTGGCCACGCTGCGGCGCCTTCATTTGCTGCGCGTGGCGGCGATTGTTCTCGCCGTGCTGATGGGCAGCGGTGGGGTTTCGTTTGCATACTCCATCCTGACCCACGAAGAGATTGTGGATTTAATGTGGACGGGCGAGATCCGGCCCCTCCTGCTGGAGCGCTTTCCTGAACTTACCGAAGACCAGCTTCGGGAGGCGCACGCCTATGCCTATGGCGGCTCGGTCATTCAGGATCTGGGTTATTACCCATTCGGCGACAAGGACTTCAGCAACCTGGCCCATTACGTCCGCACCGGGGACTTTGTTCTGGAGTTGGTGGCTGAAAGCCAGGATGCCGACGAATATGCCTTTGCGCTGGGCGCGCTCTCGCACTATATCTCGGACATCGATGGCCACCCGGCGGTCAACGAGGCGGTCGCGCTCCATTATCCGAAGCTGCGCGCGAAATATGGCAACTCCGTTCGCTATGCCCAGGACACCTCGGCGCATTTGAAGACGGAGTTCGGATTCGACACCCTGCAGGTGGCGAAGAATCGCTATGCGCCGCAGCAGTACCACGATTTCATAGGATTCCAGGTCTCGAAATCATTGCTGGAGCGGGTCTTTCCCGTTGTCTATGGGCTGGAGTTGAAGGACGTGCTGCCGCACGAGGATCTGACGATTGGTTCCTATCGTTTTTTTGCCAGCCAGATGATTCCGCAGATGACCCAGGTGGCGCTCAAGATGCATAAGAAGGATCTGATGCGCGAGACGCCTAACTTTGCCAAGCAGAAGTTCCTGTATCGTCTCTCCCGCGTCGATTATGAGAAGGAGTGGGGCTCGACTTATACCAAGCCGGGAACGGGCACACGAATCCTGGCCGTGCTACTGCGCTTTGTGCCCAAGATAGGTCCCTTCAAAGGATTGGGGTTCAATAACCCGACCCCGCAAACGGAAGACATGTATATCAAGAGCATTAATACAACCACCGACAGTTACCGCGCCCTGCTGGAGGAAGTTCGCGCCGGCAAGCTGGTGCTGCCTGACTGCGATCTTGATGACGGCCACGCGACCAAGGCAGGAGAATACTCGCTGGCGGATGAAACCTACGCCAGCCTTCTTGCCAAGCTGTCCTCCGGAAAGTTCGACCATACCTCGCCGCAACTGCGCGATAACATTCTTGATTTCTATTCCAACCTGGCGCTGCCGATCGATACTAAAAAAGATGCATCCCGCTGGCAAAAAGTGCTTTCCGATCTGACCCAGTTAAAGGCCGCGCCTTTGCCGACGCCTCTGCCTCTGCCGGCGCCGACGCCGACGCCTCTACCAGCGCCTCCGCCAGCCGCGGCCAATCCGGCGCAATGATTCATAGAGCGATGAGCTATTTTTAAGAACCGGTTATGCGGAAGCGATGCGGACGGAATGAAGCCCCAAATGCAAGCGACGGAGCTGGTTTGCTCCGCCGTCTCATATAGACCCGCAACTCGATGCCGCAGCTACAGGTTACCTGTGTCCACCACCGCCACCGCCGTGTTCGCCACCGCCGCCATGCGGTGCGCCACCAGCATGTCCACCACCACCACCGCGATAGCCACCGCTATCGCGATAGCCACCGCCACCACGATAGCCGGCGCCGCGATAGCTTCCGCCGCCACCACCGTTAAAGCGATGGCCGCCCCAGCCGTGTCCATAGCCCCAGTTGGCCCAAGGGCCCATGCCCAGGAAGACTCCATTGTAGAAATACCCTGGCCCGTAAAATCCCACAGGCGCGCAGGCGTAAGGCGCATAGTCATAGTAGCCGTACGAACAGACGGGCTGAACGCCAATATCGACGACAACTTGCGCTCTGGCCGCTGGCGCCAAGCCAAAGCTCAGGCCTGCGAGCAATGCTGAAGTACCGAGAAAAGTTTTGAGTCCGCGCATATTTGACCCCCCTTTAAGGTGTCTGCGGTTCAATGTGTTGCGTGGGATGCTGCGTGCAGCCGTAAGAATTAACACGGCGCGAGCAGTCACCATAAGGGGTTTAGTGCGTTCATGAATTCCCGTTGCATTGCCGGGTCCGTCTTCTATCTACCCTTACGCATCTCACTCTAGTCACAAGCATTGCCCAAGTCTGAGCAATAGGAATCATGTGTTATGCCTGCCGGTCTTGCTTGGAATTGCAGCGTCTTCCCGCCGCGCCAGGAGGGTGGCATGGAGTCCGTGTATAACATTGCGGGAATCGATGTTCACAAAAGGATGTTGGCGGTGGTAGTCGCTAACGCCCAGGACAGAGAACTGGAGTTTGAATGCCGGAAATTTGGGACAACAATGAGCGAGCTTCGCCGCTTCGCGGATTGGCTATCCTCGCGCGACGCGCGACAGTTCGACATCGCTTACGCCCCGAAGGCGCGGTGATTTCGGAAGACTGAATATCAAACAAAAACCAGGGGCGAACGGAGTTGCCTCCGTTCGCCCCTGGTTTTCGTTCTGTGTTGTCAAGCAGTCGAACTACTTACTTCTTCTTCGTTTCCAGAGCCGCCTTGATCCTCTCAGGAATCGCGGGAACCCGGAAGACACGTGCGCCGACTGCGCTGTAAATGGCGTTCGAGCACGCCGGGTGAAGGGAAGTCAGCGAGACTTCGCCGGTGCCAGCCTGTCCCAGAAGTCCCGCCGGACGAGGAGTCTCGATGTACGAGATATCGAAGTGATCGGGAACATCGTTCGGGTACGGGATGCCGCACTTGGCCAGGGTGGTGTGCACCTTGAGGTCATCGAAGTCCTCGGTCAAACCGAGGCCCATGGCCTGCGTGATGCCGCCATAGTTCTGACCGTCAACCGTGATGCGATTGATGATCGTACCCACGTCCAGGCACGCTGTGATAGCGACGCACTTCGTCTTGTAGCTCTTCAGGTCCACTTCGACTTCGGCGATGAAGGTTCCGTACATGTAGACCGGGAACGGATCGCCCTGGCAGGTGCTCTCGCTGCAAGCCGTGCAGGCAGCCGCAACCCACTTGCCGTCGTAACGCAGCGGAANNGTGAACACGTTCGAACGGCTACCGCCGGAAGGACCGGAGTTCGGGTTGCGCGTATCGTTCAGGTCCAACTGGATCTGCGAGGGCTTGATGCCCAGCGGACGCAGCGTCTCGTGTGCGAAGATGAGCGAGCTCAGATCCGAACCCTGGCCATGATCCTGCCAGGCGTCGTAGATCCTCACGTCGCCATTGGGAAGCAGCTCAACCGCCGCCTCGGAGGCATCCGGACCATCCAGGCCGCTGCCGTAGATGCCCAGGGAGAGGCCGATGCCATAAGCCTTGCCCGGAACATTGTAGGCGGCCTTGCGCTTCTTCGCCTCTT
>PMGP01000041.1 GCA_003156235.1 Acidobacteriaceae bacterium | reverse complement strand
AGTTGGAGGGGGTCAGGTCACCACCGCGAGCCATTCATAATAATGTTAATGTTTTTCATGATTGATAAGTTGAATTATGGCAGTTAACATTATCTGACGTGTCTTTGCCGCAATGACGCGCTGTCACTTGAGCTCAATGAGTCTTCAAGGCCGCAAACCTTGCTGTAGTAGATGTCGCTTACTGTGCGAGCCTTCTGGTCCCATTCGTAACTGGTACTTCGACTAAGAGCGCCATTGGCGAGGCAAAATCGGAAGGTTTCATCATTCAATCGCACAATTGCATCACGTAGGCCCAGAACGAGTTTCCCTTTTGAGGAAGCTGGAACCTTAATTCCGCACTCAGGAGTAATCGCATCAGTAAATCCGCAGTGATCTGGGCAAATTACGGGGATACCATTGGCAAGCGCCTCAACAAGGACTGTAGAAGTAAGGTCGTAAACGCTGGTAATCACAAGTACGTGCGTGTCCTGCATTTTTTGCAGAACAGTTTTGCGGGGCACCTGACCGAGCCAGTCACAACGGTTGTTTACACCAAGGTTTCGCGCGATTTTCTGCCAATGTGCCGTACAAGGACCGTCGCCGAGGATGGTTAGCCTCCAATTAAGATCAGCGGAAAGCAACTGCAATGCCTCCAACAAAAATGGGAGTGCTTTCCCAGGCAGATGGTTGCCACACCACACAAGAGTGAGAGGCTCAGAAGGCGATCTTTGAGATGGTGTTTTTTGAATGATAGGCGGAAGCCCGATCTCACTAATGATAGTAGAGTCATAGCCGTAGAATCGCCTGATTTCCTTTTGAATTCCCGTGGTGGCTGCGATGATGCCTTTATCAGCTTTAGCGAACGCTTTTTCGGGAAGTTGCCTGAATCGCCGGTCCCAGTCGTTCAGCAGATTCCTCGCCAGAAAGTATAGGCATCCATGCAGCCCGAGTGCGGGAAGTAGCGCCCATGTAGTTTGTTCAAGTCCTCCGATTGGGCCCCAGACGAAGGGCGCGTCGAGTTGCCATAGTAAGCCGGGCACACGGAACCCAATATATGTTAGTTGATGTACGATATCAAAGCGAATTTCCTCTTGAAGACGCCTTCCTACTTCATACGCGTCTCTCTGCCACTGATGCTTGTAGGTGTACAAATAGGCGGGAGGCCAGAACTTCTCTGCCCACAAATAGCGCGTTCTGGGGATGTAGTGAAATTGTATTCTGCTTGTCAATTCAGGTCTGCGCAATAGCTCTGCTTCGATCTCATCATGGCATTGCGCCCCTGTTAGCACCCACAGGTCATGATATTTGGATATGGCCTCGACCCAGCCCCATCCAACGCCATACTCCGATCCTCTGGAGGGACTGCAGGCGTAGGCACAAACCAGAACCTTGAGCCGGGGGCGGCCCGGGGCAGGGGCCATCTCTGGCGGAATTGTCGCGCTTCGTTCCGCTTCAAGTTGTGAAA
Source organism: Acidobacteriaceae bacterium (assembly GCA_003156235.1). Lineage (GTDB taxonomy): Bacteria > Acidobacteriota > Terriglobia > Terriglobales > Acidobacteriaceae > Telmatobacter. The sequence goes on along the minus strand of PMGP01000041.1, from coordinate 1,207 downwards.
GAAAGAGAGAAGAGTTTGACATAATTGCAACGGTTCCGCTTGCCCCAACACTTGCCAGCAACAGTTTCTGATCAGCCTACCGGCTGCTGAGAAGTTGCCTCTTCGCATGAATATGCATCGGCGCCAAGCGTCTGACAGGCATGCCAGCCATGGAAGCCGCGAGTATTTCCAAGTACACATATACAGCGGCCATGACCAGTAAATCCACACTAAATTCGGCCGTGGTCGTCTCTGGTATGGCGCGGACCGTAAAGAACATCATCACCGTTCCAGCTTCCAGCAAACAAATACGATCCTCGGGACGCAGTTGGGCACTACTTTTCTGGAGCCTGAAGAACAGTATCCATCCAGTAATCCAAGATGCAAGATACGGAATGCCGCCTACAATACCGGCATTCATCAGCGCCGAAAGGTAGGAATTATGGACATGCTCATGGATAATTAGGCGATCCGCCCATTGGCCATATCCAAAGAGCGGAGCCGCCTCGATGGCGGCCACGCCATTGTTATACGCACGAGTACGTCCTGTCATGCTAATGAATGCCTCTTCGCTCTGCCCTCGCTCCAGGTATGTGGTAATCTGATCCGACACGGTGGCAGGTGAATCCACAAGAAGAATCACTGTAATAGCCAGGATTGCAAATGGAAGCGCGTAGCGGCGCATGCGAGAGGAGATAACCAGCGCGAAGAGCAGAGCTGCAACAGAGCCAAAGACCGCGCCGCGAGACTGCATCCGGTACACAATAAAGAAGGCGATGGCAGCAAAGCCAAGGAACATTGCGATAAGGATGGGACGGCGGGTATGGTACGCCCGGACAAGGCATACGAGTCCCGGAACAGCCGCCCACCTGGCCACCCCCGATGAACGCGAAAGGCCCTCTGTCGCTGCCATGATAGAGCCATAGCCGGTTGCGCTAGAACCGAATATGACGTTACTGCTCTGATGCGCAATAATCGCGGCAACAATGAATGCCCCCACCCAGGTAACCAGGAGCAATTGCCTGGTAGAACCAACGGGATCGCGCGCATCTATAAAGGTCCAGGCTGCGAGAATCGTGGCGAGAAATGCTATCGACCAATACAACGACGCCATTGGCGACGGGGAAAAAATGGTCCCGATCACTGCGGCCAAACCATACCACATGAGAAGGCGTGATGGGCTACTCCCTGGCAAATGAAACTTTCTTCCGCTCAGGAGAACAAGGCA
>PMGP01000166.1 GCA_003156235.1 Acidobacteriaceae bacterium | reverse complement strand
CGGGCATGCAGTTCGACACCACGATCAACCGGTGGCACACTGCGTCGAACACCGGGCGCATCAACGGGTCCAACCCGTGCTCGGAGTACATGCACCTCGACGACTCGGCTTGCAACCTGGCCAGCCTCAATCTGATGAAGTTCCTCCACGAGGACTCCTCGTTCGACATCGCCGGCTTCCGGGCGTCCGTCGAGGTGATCTTCACCGCGCAGGAGATCATCGTGGGCAACGCGGACTATCCGACCGAGAAGATCGCCGAGAACTCGCGGCGCTTCCGTGAGCTAGGCATCGGGTACGCCAACCTCGGCGCACTGCTGATGGCCCAGGGACTGCCCTACGACTCCGACCACGGGCGGGCATGGGCCGGGGCCATCACCGCCCTGATGACCGGTCATGCCTACGCCACCTCCGCCCGCACCGCGGCACGCATGGGGCCGTTCGCCGGCTTCCACGAGAACGTCGAGCCGATGCTCAACGTCCTGCGGATGCACCGCGACGCGGTGGCCGGCATCGACGAGGAGCAGGTGCCGACCGACCTGCTGTCGGCTGCGCAGGAGGCGTGGGACCTGGCCGTGGAGATGGGGGAGCAGTACGGCGTGCGCAACTCGCAGGCCAGTGTGCTCGCTCCGACCGGGACGATCGGCCTGCTGATGGACTGCGACACCACCGGCGTCGAGCCCGACCTGGCACTGGTCAAGTACAAGAAGCTGGTCGGAGGCGGCATGATCAAGATCGTCAACAACACCGTCCCCGAAGCCCTCTTCAAGCTGGGATATTCCAGCGACGAGGTCAACGCCATCGTCAGCTACATCGACGCCACTGGCACCATCGAGGGCGCGCCCGGCATCCGCCCCGAGCACCTGGCCGTATTCGATTGCAGTTTCAAGCCCACAAAGGGCACCCGCTCCATCCACTACATGGGCCACATCAAGATGATGGCCGCCGCGCAGCCATTCCTCTCCGGAGCCATCTCCAAGACCGTCAACCTGCCTCACGAGGCCACCGTCGAGGATGTGGCCGAGGCCTACGCCGAGAGCTGGCGCCAGGGCATCAAGGCCGTGGCCATCTACCGCGATGGTTCCAAGGGAACCCAGCCGCTGAATACCAGCATGGACACCAAGCGCGAGCCGACAGCGATGGATGCTGCCGGCAGCCGCATGTTGGCGCAATTGGCCGCCGGCCAGCACGCCGCCGAAGCTGACCTCAAAATTCTTGAAGGCAAAATCGGCGAAAAGATTGAGGTTCCCGTGCAGGCGGTCCTCCTTGCCGGCGCCGCCTTCCAGCGCGCACTGGCCGAGATTGCCAACTCTGCCGCCGTGCCTGTTCTGCAAGCCACGGCCGTGCAGGATGCCGTCAGCCCGGAGGCGCAGGACCTGAACGGTCCGCCGCGCGCCGTCCGCCACCGCCTGCCCGGCGAGCGTGCCTCGGTCACCCACAAGTTCGAACTCAGCGGTCACGAAGGCTACATCACCGTCGGCCTCTACCCCTCCGGACAGCCCGGCGAAATCTTCATCAGAATGGCCAAGGAGGGTTCCACCGTCTCCGGCATGATGGACTCTTTTGCCACCTCCGTCTCCATCGCCCTGCAGCATGGCGTTCCGCTTCAATTGCTGTGCAACAAGTTCGCCCACACCCGCTTCGAGCCCTCCGGCTGGACCGGCAACCCGCAGATTCGCATGGCCACCAGCCTGATGGACTACATCTTCCGCTGGCTCGATCTGCGCTTTCACTCCGGTACTCAGTTGGCGTTGTTCTCGGGGCTGATTCCGCAGGCTTCGCAACTGCCCGCCTCGCCCAGCATGGCGCCGGAGACCGAGCCGTACGCCGGACCCTATCAGGATTCGTTCGCGCAGGACCACCTGGCCCAGTTGGCCGAGGAGGTTGCCAAGCGGCTGAATCAGGTCAGCACCCCCATGGGCAGCTTTGCCGGCTCCGGAATGGGCCAGACAGGCGGCGGCGGCATTGCTCCCGAGCCCGAGGCGCACGCTGCCTCGCCCTACGCTGCCAGCCCAGCCCAGGGACCAGCACTGCATGATCGCGGCATCTACCACGCCACCGAAGCCATGCGCGAGATGTATGAGATGGGCGATGCGCCAAGTTGCCCAGTCTGCGGCGCCATCATGGTCCGCAACGGCTCCTGCCATCGCTGCATGAGCTGCGGCACCACCAACGGCTGCAGTTAGAGAAGTTGAGGGACAGAAGAAAACTGTAGGAGGTCAGAAATGGCAAAGCAAGAAATCTACATTGAGCGTAGACCAACGCGCGACTATGCGGTGCGTAGACCCGGGTCTGAGAGAGCCAGCGCCGTCGAGCGGACCCAAACGCAAGCAATTGAAAGAGGTCGTGAAATTGCGCCGAATGCCGCAATCCACGTTGAAAGGGTTCGCCATACCAGCAATGGAAGACCAGACGAATGGCGTAATCCCTAGATATGGGGCGGCTGGCCCAGTTCTGACCAGAAATGATGGGTGCCCCATGTCTGGATTTTCAGACATGGGATACCACGAACTTCAATGATCCGTCTGTGGTTTTTTCGCTCACTAAAAGGAAACCAGCAGAGGGCTGGCCAAAGTAAAGAAAGCTACTTCAAATCGCGCATGAGGGATAGATTCTTGATCCACTGTGCCTGAAATTCAGGGTCTGTTATTTCCGGAATCAAAACGGGCCCTTTTGCGATTCTTCGGCTCCACACGATCACCTCAAATCCCCGAACAATTCCAGTAGACTCCTCTATGCGCAAAAGAACTCCGGCGGTCTGGCTTTCCATGTAGACACATGGAGATGAAGGTTCCGAAATCGAAACCCACATCGAATCTGCGCATTCGTCGTATTGGAAGATCACTTAGTGTCCTTCTCCTCATCTGATTTAACTTTCGACCAAAATATCTCGCCGATAAATCTGCTCATATTTGGGCCACTTGGGAAATAGCCGGTCAGCACCTTCCCCCTCTTTCCTCCATGGTCATAATCTCCAGCCACCTTTACTTCGTCATAGAGAACTGGAACAAAGAATCGCTGCTGTTCCGTTTCAAAAAACTTCTCGAAGATGCAGGATTCATACCCGATTTCTGGGTCCAGACTCCTGCGTGCATAGTCAGGATCAACGATTGCCTGGTAGAAATGCTCCTCAGTCGCAGGAATTTTGTCGGAGGTATGTTTAGAAGCGTGCTGCTCCCACGTCTTGACATAGAACGAGACGGTGTTGTGCAACACGTCCTGCCGTACCCAAAAAATGTCGTTATTGCTTGCCACGGGTCATCAACTTTTGCATTTCTTCGAGTTGTTTTGCCTGAGCGGTAATTAACTGCTGGAGAACCTGCATCATCCCGGCAGCAGCTAGCAATGGAAGCGTTACAATCGCCTTCACTTCCTGCTTGTGAATCGGTCCATTCGGTCCTGGCACCTGTCCCAGCTCCAAGAAATGAATCGTGAAATCGGTCATCGTTGCACTGATCCCGAAATGGTTCGAGTAGATCGCCGTTACGTTGTTGGGGTTTGTGATAGGAACATCGTTCGGCAACAAGGCTTTTTGTTGCTCCAACTTGCGAGACGGGTTTTCCATAATGCCGAAATCTTACTCTAGTAAAAGCGATTTGAAAAGGTGTTGTACCTTTAGTTAACATCATTTTACGCCTTTTGTTCCCCGTCATGTCAATAGCCGTCTGCTTCAATTTTATCCTGCAAATTTGGACATTTAGCATTTACCAACCCTCATCCGAAACAGGACTGCCGCACATTGTCAGCAATTCTATGACCAATTATCCTTACGTAAAGTACATACTTCCGGGTTTTTATTGTTGGGACAAACTTAGAACATTGAGCGGCCAAAATCGGAATTTATCTCATCTTAGTCGCCACTCCCGGAGGGAATGGGTGAGAATAGCGGGTGCCCCCGGTCCCTCGCAGTTGGGGATCGGGGATTCCTCGAACCCGACCCCGCTGATTCATCCGTCGCACTTAGAGCGTGTAAGGAATCCGCACCCCTGGCGTGCCTGCGGGGAAATCACGCGTGTTGCGGGTGATGAGTACCCGGCCGGCGGCTTCGGCGGTCGCCTGAATGATGGCGTCGGGCAGTTTGATCCTGCTGCTCCTGCGCAGCAGGAATGCCCGTTCCGCCACATCGGCACCGAGGGGCAAGGTATAGAAATTCAGCAGGAAAGTACGCGCATCCGCCTCATTGGCAGCGGTTGAGCCTGCCATCACTTCCATCCAGCTGATGATGCTGACCGCGCGGTCCGCATGACGGTCGCACTCGGCGCGGGCCTGTGGAATGCCGCGCAGGTAATCGATGAGTATGTTGGTGTCGAACAGAACTGGCGTCGTTACCATTCCGCGCGCATCCTCTCTTGATACGCAACTCCGTCCTCGGGAAAGTCAGACCATGCTCCAAAGGCCGCATGATTCATCTTCTGGCGGTGAGGCGCAAGAGAGGTTGTGACAACCTGCCGCACAAACTCGGCACGCGACACGGAAAGCTTCTTGGCCACTTGAGTCAGCAGCTTGAGATCTTCTTCCGGAATATCAATGAGCGTGCGCATAATGCCTCCTGTGATATATAATACCTATATCATAATATGATGCTGATGTATATCGATTTTTGGGTTATGCCAAGTGCCCCCGGTCCCTCGCAGTTGGGGAGCGGGGAAACCACGAACCCCATGCGAGCGAATAGCGAGCGTTTAGCCGCACCGCAGGTGCTTGCAGATTATTTCCCCACTTCGTCGCACAATAATCCCAGAAGTCTTCCTATAAACATCGTCCCGGCACGTCCTCACCGCGCCTCCTTCCATCCGGAAGCGGCCAACAGAGGCCAAAACGTCCCGTAAC
>PMGP01000215.1 GCA_003156235.1 Acidobacteriaceae bacterium | reverse complement strand
CAGGTCACCAGCCGCCGCAAGGAGGTCGAGCGCCTGCAAACCAACGACCTCGCCCGCTCCAACATCGCCCGCCCCTACATCCGCTTCGACCAGCTCCGTCCCAGCGGCAAGCACGTCCTCGAGTTCAAGCACATCACCAAGATTTATGGAGATCAAACGGTCCTCGACGGCTTCAGCGCCAACCTGCTGCGCGGAGAACACATCTGTCTCATGGGACGTAACGGGGCAGGGAAGACCACGCTCCTCAAGAGCCTGCTCAATAACTATCCCGGCCTCGCCGACAAGGATTTTGTCCTCGACTCCGGCACAGTCTTCTGGGGGCACGAAGCGCAGATCGGCTACTTCCCCCAGGACGTCGGCTCGACCATCGAGCACGGCCTAACTGTAGCTGAGTGGCTCCATCGCTGGAAGCCCGACGCCCATGTAGAAGATATTCGCGGCATCCTCGGCCAAATGCTTTTCAGCGGCGAAGAAGGCGACAAGCAAACCAAAGCATTATCCGGCGGCGAACAAGCCCGCCTCGCATTTTGTAAGTTAATCCTAACTAAGCCCAACATTCTAATCTTCGACGAGCCCACCAACCACTTAGACCTCGAAGCCATCAACGCCCTNNCTCCAGCGCTACGAAGGCACAGTCCTCTTAGTCACCCACGACCACGATTTAATCGACGAAGTAGCCACTCGCCTCTGGGTCTTCCACGAAGACAGCATCGAAGACTTCCAAGGCCCCTATGCCGAGTGGAAGGGCAAGCATAGCTAATCATCACTATCTCCATCGAGCATTCTGAGCACATTGCATTGCTCGGTATCGATGCGTCATCATAGAGAGCAAATGCGGCTAACCTTCGCCATACTCGCCTTCATCGTCCTCGCGGTCGCTCTCTCAGCCGATGCCCAGTCCTGCAAATCCGCTCCACTCACTACGGAAACCCGCTGGGGCGGCAATGAGGTCATTGAGGTCGATCTCCGCGACCATCCGGTAAGAATCGTCAATGGGGTCGCCCGTCTTGCTGGCGGCCTCGTACCATCCGATGATGTCCTTCTGCAGGTCTACAAGCGCAGCCATAGTGACCCGCTTTACCGCGCGCCGCAACTGGGTGATCCACTTCCTGTCGCTGCCTGTCTCACCGGAAATGATGGTGCCTTCCGATTTGAGCTTCCCAACGGTGAGTACGAAATCCGCGCCAGCATGAACAAGGGCATGGATGTCACGCACGTATATATCACCGTTAGCCACGGCCTGCGCCGTTCCCGCCGCATATTTGTCGATATTCATCCCGGAACATGAGCCTCGGCGGGTGGCCCAGGTCTGACCACAAATGATGGGTGGCCCATGTCTGGATTTTCAGACATGGGAGACCACGAAACTCAACGATCCGCCAGTCGGGTTTGTTGTTTGAAAGAACATTGAACTCAGAGTATGGCCGACCACCATAACCTCCAACCGCCGATTCTCCCGTAGGGAGAAGATGAAAATAGCCCAGGGTGGAGCACAGCGCAACCCTGGGTCAGCGTCCCCCGATCGATTCAGCGTCCCGTAGGGCCGCTGCGAAGACCAACTTCACCCCCGAGGCTTGCTTTTCCTATACTCCCCGTCAAGCCGCCGTAGGAATCTTTGCGGTGAGTTCGACTCCCAGAGCCTTCATCACAGCCAGTGTTGTCTTCAGCGTTGGATTTCCCTTCTCACTGAAAGATCGATAGAGCTGTTCGCGGGACAATCCAGTCTGCCCGGCAATCTGCGCCATCCCCTTGGCGCGAGCGACGACGCCCAGCGCGTGCGCGATGTAGGCGGCGTCGTTGCTTTGAAATGCCTCTGCCATGAAAATCGCAATCGCTTCGTCCGATCCGAGATCCTCAGCAGGATCATAGTTGGTCAGTCTTTCAGCCATTTTCTTTACTCCAATCTGCCGCCAGCCGTTTCGCTGTTTGAATGTCCTTTGTCTGTGTGTTCTTATCTCCGCCGCACAACAGGATGATGATCGTGTTGCCCCGCTTCATGAAATAGACTCGGTAGCCCGGTCCATGATCGATTCGTAGCTCGCTGATTCCTTGCCCCACCGGTTTTACATCCCCTGCATTCCCAAAGGCCAGCCGATCCAGTCGAGAGGCAATCAAAGCTCGTATCCGCTCGTCCTTGACCCGTATTCGCCACTTCCGGAAGGTCTCGGTCTGTTTGAATTCAATCATCGCGAAGACTGTAGTTTATAGACTACCACAAAGCAGGTGGCCCATGTCTGGATTTTCAGACCTGGGAAACCACGAACCTCCAACCGCCGATTCTCCCGTAGGGAGAATACGAAAATAGCCCAGGGTTAGGGGTCCCCACGGACAGGTCTTCGTCCGTGGGGTGAAAGAGTGAAACCCTGGGTCAGCGTACCCCGATCGATTCAGCGTCCCGTAGGGCCGCTGCGAATCGTCGAGGCCCTTCAACCAACCTGCCACCGCAGCGGGCAAAACTACGCAAGCAGTACAAAATCCCGCGCATTGGCCGTCGACAATACCCCTTTTGCAGATAATTTCCATCCCCGGGCGCAAGATAAAAGGAGATTCACGCGGCCTGGGCGCTGTACATTGCAGTCCACCCCGACTTCAACGGAAAGGAAACCTCATCATGGCCTTGCCAACCTACGTCCTTCTCGAACCCGGCTCCGCGACCGGACCGGTGCCCGAAAACGCCGCATTAGACCGATGCCGCGAAGCCTGGCTGAGCCGCTTTAAGGCCGGGAAGGCGAAAAAAGAAGACAATGTCCTCGCAGGCTACTACGCGGAGGCCGCGTACCGCGAAGCCATGCCCGCTCTCATCGATCATGAAAGCATCCGCGACTTCATTGCCTGCGCCGCGCACGGAATGCTCATCGGCGCGATCGAATTTCAACACGGCACTCAGCTCCTCTACGCCGCGCAAGTCGCCCTTGGAACCCTAAGCCATCAGCCGAAGCAGAACAGGCCGCCCGGCAGGCCAAAATGTTTACCAGAAAATTAACCCCCCACCCCCACCCCTGAGCGAATAACATTGCAAAAATGGTATAAAATCCATAAGGCCATGGAGGTTCAGTGAAGCAGAAATTCATCCCCGTCGAAGAATCCTTCAAGCAGTGGAAGAAGGACCCAAAGTACGTTGCGGCCTACAATGCGCTGGACGCGGAGTTCGCCCTTGCATCGGCCATGATCAAGGCCCGTGCCGGCGCGGATATGACCCAGGAGCAGGTTGCCAAGGCGATGGGTACGACTCAGGCAGTCATTGCTCGCCTCGAAAGTGGTAAGGTGCTGCCATCAACGCGCACTCTAGAACGATTCGCCAAAGCCACTCGTATGCGTTTGCGCATCAACTTCACGCGTGAAACATTGAGACAGGCGGTAAATCCATAGCAGGCCGGGGTTTCAACCCCGGCAACACGCCGACCGTCCGGGAACGGGGTTTTGACCCTTGCGGCCACTGTTAGCCGTCTTTCTGTTCCCTGTTCCCTGTTCTCTGATCTCTGATCTCTGACCCCTGTTTTTCGCTTCCCAAATAACCCAATTTTGCGCAAAAAACCTCTACTTCGAAGTAGAGGTTCTCTTACGCGTTTTATGCGGGAATTGTTGCCCTCTAAGTTACGGGGTCTTCGGAGCCGCGGGAGGCGCCGCGCCCCACTGCAGAAGGACGGACGGGAGGCAGCCAGGACCTTCCGCCGTCGCCTTGAGCGTTCCTTGCGGCTTGCCAGGCACATACGGAAAAACCGCCATCACCGCGTGGCCATCCGCGTTCGTATTCAGCATCTCGCTGATGGATGAACCATCCGACTCCAACACCAATGGAATTTTGGCCTTCGCGGGGAATCGGTCGGCAATGATCAGAACTGCCGTGGCATTCGGCTGGGCGACTCTCACTTCCAGCCTGCAACCCTTATCTACCGAAATCACAGGATGGGGAACGAGTGTGCCGTAAATAATTAACTCCCGATCCCTCCCGGCGAAAAGATAGCGGACCGGCTCCGCGATCTCGGTCACTGGCATGACATCGAGCTCATCGTTCCCTGCTTTGAAGCTCGTCTCCTGCTCGGGCGTCGGCGGGTGAATCATCAACAACCCTTGTCCATTCACATAGATATCTCTTATATCGGTGGAGACAGTATTCTCTATCGTCCAAGTTTTAAAAGCAAAGACCTTGTTTTCAGGAGCGCCTTCGGCAAATATGCGATAGCGCTTCACAAGTCGGCCTCCCTGCGTCGCCTGCTCGTCAATCTTATCGAAGCTCAAGCGCAACCCAGATGGATTGAGGCGCGATCCTGTCAGATTCAGGTCCCCGGACCCTGCATCGTCCCACCGGGCCTGACGCTCCATCAGGCTCAGCAACTCCTTCGAGGGAGTTGGCTGGCCATTGAAGCTGAAGTAGTTTAAGACAATCGATTGCTTGGAATCCTGTCCGTACGTAAAGTACGGGGAAAGGAACAAAAAGCAGACCGAAATGCTGGCAAAGAACCGACCCGGAAGAGGCATAGACTTATAGTGTCGGCTATGCCACTACCAAACGCAACTGGGTTAGGGGGTAGCTTTAGTCATTATTAAAGGTAATCTAGGTCACAAGTGCATCCCGCATTGCGATACCAACGCCTGAAGGTGAGGCCCATCACATCCCCCGATCTATCTGCAAATTAGCATCGAAGCATGAACGCAGAGAACCTTATTCTGATTGCGCCGTGCTCGCTTTTGTTGGGCGCCGCGCTGCAGATCCTCGTTGCGCGGCTGTTGAACGCCCGGGCAAAGGGGATTCTGGCCTTTCTCACCTGTCTGCCAGCTGTGGCTTCTGTCATCGGATTGGTGGGATGGGTCAAAGCCGGACGGGCCGTCGATCTGCCTGTCCTTCCTAATGTCCTTCCTTGGGATGGCCCGCTGGCCCTGGTTCTCCACGTGGACGCCCTCAGCGTCCTTTTTGCATTGATGGGGACAGGCTTGGGCGCCTTCGTGCTGCTCTACTCCATTGGCTACATGGCACACGACAAGGCCGCCACCCGCTTCTACGCGACGATGCTCGTCTTCATCGGCGGCTTTGTCGGCTTGGTCTACAGCGCCAACCTCTTCATTTTCTACCTCTGCTGGGAGTTGGTCGGATTGTGCTCCTTCAGTTTGGTGGGCTTCTGGTACACCAACCGCGAGGCCGTCGCCGGCGCACGCAAGGTGCTACTGATGACCCACATCGCGGGCTACGGCTTGCTGGCGGCGATTCTGGTGGTCTACCACCGCACTGGCAGCGCTCTCTGGACCGATCCCAAGGTGGCTCAAGCCTTTACAGGCGGCGTCTTTGTGCTGATGCTGGTGGCGCTGGTGGCCAAGTCCGTGCAGGTTCCGCTGCATACCTGGATTCCCGAGGCCATGGCCGCTCCCACCCCGGTGAGCGCCCTGTTGCACGCGGCCTGCTACGTGAAGGCCGGCGTTTACCTTGCCGCCCGCATGCACAGCTTTGGCGCGTGGCCGGTGAACGGAGACTTCGCCTGGGGCAGTGAATCCCTGATGTGGATCGGTACCGTCACCATGGCCGTGGGTGTGATGTACGCCATGGTGCAGACCGATCTGAAGCGCATGTTGGCCTACTCCACGGTGAGCCAGATTGGCTACATGATGATGGGTATCGGCATCGGTACGCCGCTGGCGATTGCCGCTGGCCTGTTGCACTGCCTCAACCACGGATTCTTCAAAGCCGGGCTGTTTTTGACCGCCGGCTCGGTGCAGCACGCCACGGGCACGCGCGATATGAACCAGCTCGGCGGCCTGGCGCAGAAGATGCCCAAGACGACGCTGTCGTGGCTGATTGGTGTGGGCAGCATGATGGGCATTCCGCTGATGAGCGGCTTCGCAAGCAAGTGGATGCTCTACGCCGCTGCATTGCAGGCCGGATGGGCCGTTCCCGCGATGGTCGCCTGGGCAGCCAGCCTGGGCACGGTCTTTTTCGGCGTCAAGGCCACCAGCGCCGTCTTCNNTCGGTCCGCTGACCAAGGCCACCAAGGACGCTCACGAGTCCCCGCCGACGATGGTCTGGGGCATGGGATTGCTGGCCGCGGGTACCGTCATTCTGGGCATTGCGCCGCAGTTGGCGGTCAACTACCTGCTCAATCCGATCCTGTTGGCGCTGCAACTCAGCCCGGTGCAGGTGACCTGGTTTGGCTTGTCGGGCAGCGTCGGCAGCTTTTCCAGCATGGGCGGCCTGGTGCTGGCCGTGGTTTCGCTGATTCTGGGCGGGATGATCTACGCCATCGCACGCGTTGCGCGTCCGGCCACGACTGATGGCGCGGCATTGGCCGGCGGCGGAATCTTCACCGGCGGCGAGCCGTTGTCGGAGCAGGGAAGGCTCACAGCCAGCGACTTTTCCTCGATCTTCCTGCAAAACTGGCATGAGTTCTTCCGCTGGTCCAATGTTGACGCTGTTTACCTGAGCGTTTGGCGCGGCTTGCAGTCGGTTTCGCGCGGCTTGGGCGTTATCGTCGGCTGGATGGAGCGGCACGCACTGGCGCTTGTTGTCGTGCTGGCGGCGGCGGTGTTCGCGCTTGTGCGCTGGGTTGTGCCTGGAGTGCAAACGGGCCTGCCACTGTCCGCCGAGCCTCACGCGCCTGTGCTGCTGATCGGCGCTGTTGCAGGCGCCGCTATCGCGTTGCTGCTTGCCTCGTTCGTCAGCGGCGCAAAGGGCAAAATTCCGCTGTGGCCATGTGTGCTGATTGTCGGCGCGCTTTGCGTCGCGGGCTTGATGGTCGCGAATCCCTGGCTGCGGCTCGGGCTGCTGGAAGCCGCCGCGCTGCTGACCATCGTGCGGGTCTGGATCGCGGCTCGCTCCAAGGCCGCCAAACTCACTTACCTCGCGGTGGTGCTCATCTCCGCCGGTTCACTGGTGGCGAGTGAATTGCTCTACAGTGCGCAAGATCAGGCTTGGTCCCGCGCGCTGCTGCTCACCAGCATCTTCGTCAAGCTGGCCGCTGTGCCGCTCTTCTTCTGGCTCTTGTCGCTGGCCGACGAGTTGCCAGCACTGGTACTCGGCCTCATCATCGCGGTCGTCGATATGGCCGCCTTCGCCGAATTCACCATCAGCGTGCAATTGATTCCAAGCGCACTCACGCCGCAGCCGATACTGCTCTACGCCGCGGCTGCTACGTCATTCCTTGCAGCTCTGCTGATGCTCACGCAACGCAGCCTGAAACGATTGCTAGTCCTATCGACGGTCGAGGATGTCGGATTCTTGCTACTAGGAGTCTTCTCCCTTAACGTCCTCGGATTCAACGGTGCATTGGCTGCTGCATTCACCCACGCACTGGCCAAGGCTCTACTCTTCATCTGCCTCAGCGGTCCCGAGGCCGATGGCGCTCTGGACGGCGAGCAGACGGGACTCGCCACGCGCTATCCGGTCGCTACCTTTGGATTTTTGTTTGGAATGTTGGCTATGTTGGGCATTCCGCCGACCATGGGCTTCATCGGCCGCTGGAGACTCTACGAGACTGCCGTGCAAATTGGCTGGCCGCTGGCGGCGGTCTTCATTCTCTCGTCGATCTTTGCGTTGATCGCGTATGTGCTGGCTCTAACCCGCGTCTGGTGGGGGCCTGAGTATGTGCCGAATCCGCCTTCATCTCCGCCGCATCAAACTAGAGAACCGTTCCTGTTACAGGCCGTCATTGTTGCGCTTGTGGTGCTAATCGTGGCCGCTGGCGTCTGGCCGGATGCGCTGCAAATGCTGCTTGGAGGGAGACCATGAAGCTCTGGAGTAAATTGATGTGCTATTGCCGCAGCCACAGCCCATGGCTCTTTCACATGAACTCGGGTAGTTGCAACGGTTGCGACATTGAGATTGTGGCTGCCCTCTCGCCGCGCTACGACGCCGAGCAGTTGGGTGTGCGCCTGGAAGGCTCGCCGCGCCACGCTGACATTCTCTGCGTCACCGGCCCTGTCACCAACAACGCGGTGAATGCCATCAAGACAGTCTACGGCCAGGTCTACGGGCCCAAGGCGGTGGTGGCCATCGGATCGTGTCCGGCAACGACCAACGTCTTCATCGACAGCCGCACGCTGGCTGGGCCGCTCAACAAGCACATCCCCGTGGATGTTTTTGTTCCCGGCTGCCCGCCGCGTCCCGACGCCATCCTTCTGGGCGTGGCCAAGGCGGCGGAGATTTTGGCCGCTCGAGGCTCCAAGCCCCCTGTTGCGGACGCCAAGCCTGAGATTGTGGGTGATCCCGGAGCAAATTGCGTTAGCTGCGCCTGCAGTTCCACGGAGGTGCAGGCATGATGACGCCAGAGATTTTGAGCAGCTTGACCACTGCGTTAGCGCGCCTGCTCATCTTTCCCGGTTTGCTCTTCGCCGTGCCCGCCGCGTGGTTCTTCCTATGGGTGGAACGCAAAGCGGTGGCGCGGATGCAGGGCCGCATCGGCCCTCCCTTCATGCAGCCGTTTTTCGACTTCATCAAGCTGCTGGGCAAAGACTCGCCGCAGCGCCCCGGCATCGGCGGCCTGCTGATGAAGGCCTGGCCGTGGATTGCTGTTTCGGCAGCGGCGGGCGCTGTGGGCCTGTTGCCGGTGCTGCCCGCCAGCGGAGGTTTCCAGGGCGATTTGATTCTTTTATTGGCGCTGCTCGAACTGCCCTCCATGTGCATTATCGCCGCAGGCTTCTCTTCGGGATCGATCTTCGGTGAGATAGGCTCGGCGCGCGAGGCTGTTCTTAGTGTTTCGTATAACGTGGTCTTTTTGCTGGCCATCGTTTCCATCGCCGCCTCGCAGCACACCTTCCGGCTGGATGCGCTGGCGCAACTGCCTGCTTCACCGCTGCGCTGGCTGGGCATATTGGCGATCCTGGTTTGCCTGCCCGCCAAGCTGCATCTCAATCCCTTCTC
>PMGP01000169.1 GCA_003156235.1 Acidobacteriaceae bacterium | reverse complement strand
CCATCAGCGCCGTGCCCCACACCAGCGCCCAGTACTCGGCCTTCTCCGCGTAGTTGAAGCGGCTGAACTTGGGCTTTTCGCCGCCCAGGCCAAGGTAATAGCGCATCGTCGCCCAGGCATCGAAGGCGTCTTTGGGCCGCGGAGCAAAGTCGCAGATCAGCCGCCGGCCTTCCTTGGTCATCGCCAGGTAGAAAATGTGATAGATGCCGGCCGCGATCAGAATCACTCCAGCCACGCGATGCGTGATGCTGCGCAGCCTCTCGCCGTTGCCCAGCAGTTCGGCGATCCAGGAGTTCGGGAAGCGTAGCGCAAAGCCGGTGATCACCAGAATGATGAAACTGGAAAGCAGAATCAGATGCTGCCAGCGCTGGTTTTCGCTCATGCGCGTCATCTTGGGATTCTGCATGGCCCTGAGCGCCCTGGCCTTGCTTTGCCAGATGATGGCGTTGTGCAGGAACATGGCGCCGATCACGAGCAGGATCAATGCCAGATAGAACCATCTCACCCAGCGCACGATGATCGAGCCGATGTCCTTCGACTTGCTGCCGTCCCCGTGGACCTTGGTCAGGGTGAACTTCTGCGTGACTCCCTGGTGGCACTTGCCGCAGGTGGCATCCAGATTGGCGCGATTGACGGTGGAGCGGGGATCGCTGGAAGGGTAAATGTTATGCACGCCGTGGCAACTGGCGCAATTGGCCACCACCTCCGAGCCGCCCTCGGAGGCCAGCCCGTGATAACTGTCCAGGTAAGTGGAGACGCGGCCTCCGGGCACGCCGAACTCCTGCGAAAGGCGCACGCCCTCGTGGCATCGCGCGCAGGTGGTGCGTGCGATGTTCTGCTCGGAGACCGACGAGTTGGGGTCGATGTGCGCCTTGATGGAGTGGATGCCGTGGCAATCGGTGCAGACCGGCGCCAGCCCATTGCCGCGCGCAATGGCCTGCCCGTGAATGCTCTCGACGTAGGTTTGCTCTACCGCGCCGTGGCACTTGCCGCAGGTGGCTGGAACATTGAACTTGTAGATCGGCGACTTGGCGTCGTTGGCTGGCAGAATCTGGTGATCGCCGTGGCAATCGGTACAGACCGCGGCCTTCTTGGAGCCCCTTTCGATGGCCAGCCCATGCACGCTCTGCTGGTAAGAGACGAATGTCTGGCCGCTGACGCCGTTCGACTCCATCAAAAACTTCTGCCCGTGGCAACGGCCGCAGGTGGCGGGAATATTGTCATGATTGACCGGCGAATTGGCATCGGCAGCAGCCAGAATCTCGTGCGCGCCTCCGTGGCAGTCCTGGCAGTTGGCTGCCTGGGCCGCGCCTGGCTTCGCCTTGGAGTGCAAACTGTGCTCGTAAGCCTGTTGGGCGTCGGCATGGCACTCGGCGCAGGTGATTTTTTTGGGCGTAGTCTCATGGACCAGCCCCTTCACATCCTTGTGGCAATCCACGCAGGCGAAGATACCGCCGTGAATGGATTGCTTCATCTTGCTTTCATCCACGTACAGGCTGACCTGCTTGCCGTTCACCTCAGTGGTTAAGGTCGCGTCGGAATGGCAGGCAAGACAGTCCTTGTCCTTGGGCTTTTGCTCGGCGCGAGCCGCGCAGGCGCAAAGAATCAAGGACAAAGCAAGCGTTTGGGCGAGGATGTTTCTGGACGTGTTCACGCATCTGAGCAGACGCTTCGGCGGTAAAACTAGCAGTGATTGGAGTCACAGGGTTAAACGCCCGCGGAGCCGTTCCATGAGCCTTTCAGAACCTATCCAGCGAAGATTCTCTCTTGCGAGTCAAGCATTTTCGTCGGGAAAGGATTGGATTTTCAAGGCACTATTGCGGGCTTGCAAAAAATCGTCAAAAGAGGCGATTCAGGGGCTAAAAAGCGTCTTTTGGGGCTAAAAAAGGGGCAAAATCGGGGGTTTGCAGTTACTGATTCGTCAACAGGGCAAAAATGCATGTTGTTGATTTATAGCAAGTTACAAGAAATAAAAACGTCGAAAAATGATTTCCACAGGTAGGGGGGGTGGGGGGTCGGGTGAATTTAGGGGAAGATACGGAGAAAAGGGACCAGGGAAAAGGGACCAGGGACCAGGATTGCACGCATTGAAGATTGGACGGTGATCATATGTGCCTCGCATTTGCGACTGCTTCCATTGTGCGCGCGAGGAGGGAAATTATCTGCAACTACCTTTCGACTTCGCTCTCTCGAAAAACAGTGTGCGAATGAATTTCATCCCCACCAAGAATGGTTCTCAGGCTGTCCCTCCCAGGTCCCCAAAAGCGAGGGACCTGGGGCACCCGAATTTATGGGTTGGGACCTGCGCCACCCGCCGCTTTAACTCGCTGTGAATGGAATCACAACGCCAAAACCAGCGGAGCCGAAGGCGGCTGCCGCACCGCAGGCGGTCAAGCCGACAGTTGGTTCAGCAGGTCGATCTTCACAACTCCGTCAGGGAATACGGCGCGAATCTCCAGTGCCCCGCCCATCGCTTCGATGTAGCTGCGCAGGGTGCTGAGGTACATGTCGGTGCGCTTTTCCAGTTTGGAAATGTTGCCCTGGTCCATCTCCAGCACCTCTGCCAGGCGGGTCTGCGTCATTTCGCGGGCGTTGCGAAGCTGATGCAGCGGCATCTTGGCAAGCTCCTCTTTGGCTCGAGCAATATTCCGCGCCCGGCGTTCCGGAGACATCTTCGCCCGCAACTCTTCAAAATTTCTCGCCATCTCTACTCCTCACCAATTTCACGCAGGTGCTGCGCGTAGATTGCATCCGCTTTCGGCACAAATTCCTGATACCAGCGTTGATTGCCTGTCTTGTCACCGCCAAGCAACAGAATCCCCGTACGGCGCGGATTGAAGGCATACAAGATGCGATAAGGACGGCCTTCATACTGGATTCGCAGTTCGCGCATATTGGGAAAATTCGAGCTATGAACCGTGTCGGCATAGGGTCTGGTAAGCGCCGGACCCGCATCCTCTAGCATGAACACGGCGGAATCGATGCTGTCCTGTTCTTCGACCGTCAGCCCGTCCCACCAGTCACCGAATTCGTTCGTGAACTCGACTTCCCAGTTCATGTACTAATTATGTAGTTAATTACATATATAGTCAAGGGAATAATCAGTCGTCGATATAACCGGCAGTTCGAGAGTCTGCCCCATCCTGCGCGATGTTACAGCGAAGGGTATTGGCGTCAGCCTCAGGGCAATCGCATGAAGGTGGTTTAGTGCGGAGGGAAAGTTTCGTCGCGGCCCTACGGGACGCGATTCCTCGTTGGCCTACATTCCCAGCATTCCGCTTCGCTTCATGCTGGGCTATTATCGTCCACTCCCTACGGGAGTGGCGAACTGCTCAGGATCCGAAATAGGCGCTCAGGGTCAGCACCAAAAGCAGCAGGCCGATGAAAATGGCCGTGAATCCCACTACTTTTGAGAAATTGAGCAGCCAAACCGGCGGCTTGACTGCGAGTCTGGACTCCAGCTTTCCCTCGGCCGCAACCCTCTGATACTCTTCCGGTCGCTTGGTCTTGAACTCTTCCTCGCTCTCCACGCCGGTAAAAATCACCATGTCCATGGGGAAGCTGTCGGGGCGCAGATGGGTGTTGACGAAGTGGATGGAGAAGATGAAGAGAATGGCCAGCAGCCCTTCCTCGCTGTGAATCACCAGCACGGCGTTCAACGCCCAGCCGGGCAGGAAATGGGCGAAGAAAGGGGCGAACCACATGGCATATCCGGAAAAGCCGATGACGATCATGCCCCAGAAGACCGCCCAGTAATCGAACTTCTCCCAGTAAGCGTAGCGCTCAAACTGCGGCTTGGGCCCCAGTCCCAAAAACCAGCGCATGTGACCGAAGAGGTCCTTCACATCCTTCCAGTTAGCCACCATGGAGGTGTTTCCCCAGAAGATTCCTTTTTCACGATGGATCAGCCCGCGGGTGAAGACTTCTTTCACGTGGATGAGAAAGGCCACGGTCAGGACCAACGCGAAAAACTTATGAAAGAAGATGATGGTCCCGAATCCGCCTATGCCGCTGGCAAATCTCCTCGCCCAGAAGCTCTCGCTGAAGCGCATAGGCAGCCCGGTGGCCGCCAGTCCCAGAAAGGTGGAGAACAGGACGGCATGCATGTATCTCTGCGCGCGCGTGAAGCGCATGAAGAACCGCTCACCAGCGTGGCTCGGCGCTCTGCTTGTATCTTGTTTGAGATCAGCCATTCTTGCCTCCCTTTGCCGGCCGTGTTTTGATCTGCTGGTATCGCGAGCGGATCAGCCACAATATGGTGTGAATCATGAAAAACGTCAGTACGCCGGCCAGCAGCAGGTTCATGAACAAGCGGATAAAGTAGAGGGCCGGATTCAGCTTGCGATTGTGCGCATTGGCGTGAGGCTGATACTGCACGAAACTGGCGTTGGCGCCCGCATGGCACTTGCCGCAGGTGGCCACCAGGTTGGCCGGAGCAATGGGGGAGCGGGGGTCGGAGGCAGGCAAGACATCGTGCGCTCCGTGGCAGTCCCAGCAGCGCGCTGTCTCCACGTAGCCGCCCAGCGAGCCCAACTGAGAATGGAACGTGTCCCGATAAGTGGACAGCTTGTCCTTGTGGCACGAACCGCAGATGGGCGTGGACTGCATGCGGAAGGTCGCTTCGGTCGGCTGCAGAATCGCGTGCGCCGTGTGGCAGTCCGAGCAGACCGGCGCATGAAGATCGCCGGCCGCGACCGCCTTGCCATGCACGCCGCCCGCATAGTTGGCGGCAATCCCCGCGTGGCAGGTTCCGCAGGTCTTGGGAATATTCGTCTTGTAGGTGGGACTCTGCGGATCGGTGTGGCTCAGGATGTGATGCGATCCGTGGCAGCTTTGGCAGTTGGCCGCCACCAGCAGCCCCTCTTTGCTGAGCGCAAACCCGTGGATGGAATCGATATACATCGGGTAGACGTTGGGCAGGCCATGCTTTTTAGCCAGCGCATCGTTGCCGTGGCAGGCGCCGCAGGTGTGCGGAATGTTGAGCGGGTAGACCGCCGAGCGGGGATCACCCTTGGGAAAGATGGCGTGAGCGTCTCCATGGCAACTGGTGCAGGAATGCTCTGCCCGGTTGGCATGCACGCTTCCTACCAGCCTCTCCGCTTCGCCGGTGTGGCAGCTCTCGCACTTGACCGGCGTCACCTGATCCGGATGGGGATAATCTTTGATGGTAGTGTGGCAATCGCCACATTTCATGCTGCCATGCAGGCTGGCGCCAAAAGTCCCGGCATCCACGCCGACACTGTGCCCTGAGGCGTCCTGCAGGCTCTTGTCCCCGTGGCAGGAGAGGCAATCCGTTTCCGCCTGCGCGACGCGCGGCATCGCAAAAACCAGAAGCGCCCCCAGGGCGAACGCAATGGAGGAAGCAGTCTTCATCTCGGCTCCGATCGATCCTTACGCTATCAGCCCTTACGCTTGCAGACTAGCCTCCGGCGCAGGCGCGGGAGAAACGGAGTGAGGCCGTCTCCCCTGGTGTACGCCTTGCGGCTAGAGCTTGACCTCGTACGCTGCTATTTCTGCAGCGTGCGGATGTACGCAACAACATCCTTGATTTGCGCACTGGTCAGCTTGTCTTTGTAGGCGGGCATTTTTGTGCCCTTGCCGTTGGTGGTCGAGGCAATGAACTGGGCATCGGTAGCCTTAAGCATGGCAGGGTCCTTAAAAGACAGAACCTTCATGTTCTTGGCCATGGTCGAAGTGGCCAGCCCGTCAGCGCCGTGGCACATAACGCATTTCTTGTAGGTGTCGGCGCCAGATGTCTGCGCAAAGGCAGGCGCAGCAATGAACGCGGCCATCAGGATCACGGCAGCCGCTTTGATTCCTTGAGTCATAGCAATGCTCCTTGGCCGGTATTTTGTGGTTTCCCGGTCAAGTACCTGTCATATAGCTTTGTTGCACGGTCGGAAGTGACGCCGGTCACACATCGGAAGACGCGCTTCCGCAATCAAGGTGATTCATCCGCTTTTTCTCCACAAAGGATTCGTAACTTGCGCGGTACTCAACGACCCCAGCTGCCGACGCGCCGGAGTGATACAGGTCACTTGCCGCAACGTGTCTGATCAGGCACAATAGAGCATTTGATTGAGGAAATAATATGGGTTCGGTTGCGGTATCCGATTCAAAAATCATGCTTACACTTCCTGGGGACGCGGTGCGCCAGATTCAATGGCGCTTTGCCGACCGTTTTGATTTGCAGATGCTGGTTCAGTCGTCGCGTGGCGTAGCGCGGGGAACGGTGGCGCGCCTGGTCGCGGCCGGCGAGCGCAACACCCACGNNACCGTGGCCCGTCTGGTGGCCGCCGGCGAGCGCAACACCCACGAATGGACCCCCGGCAAGAACGGGATGATGGAGGCCTTTGACCGCGCCGGCGTCACCGCAGCCTTCATGGAACCGGAAGAGGGGGGCTTCATCGTCGGGCCCAAAAACCTGGCCCTGGCGCTGGCGGCCTTCGAATTGGCCTGGGTGGACGGCGGCGCGGCCACGGCGAGCCTGGCCGGTTTTCTGGCTCTCTCGCCCATCCATGAACGCGGTACACCGGAACAGGTGAACCGCTACAAGAGCCTCGCCGCGCCTCCGCAGTCGGGCGAGGACCGCATCCCCTGGCGCGGTGCATTTGTTTTGACTGAGCCGATTCCCTACGTGGGCGTCGACGCCAGCATGTTGAGCGGCAAAATACGCGTGGCCGAGTGGAAAGAGGGTGAAGAGCCCTGGCTGCAGGTGGACAAACGCGGCCGCTTCATCACCAACA
>PMGP01000314.1:324-8803 GCA_003156235.1 Acidobacteriaceae bacterium | reverse complement strand
CGGATGGTCTGGATGCCCAGAAAATCATTGTTGTTGCCGGCCACCGCACAGGGCTTTTGTTGTGCCTGCGCCAGCCCGCAAGTCAGTAAAACTACGGCCAGGATTGCAAAAAATCGTCTCATTGGAAACCTCACAATGGTTCGCGGCGATTATACAGGCTGAGGGAAGCTCGATGCGGAGGGAGGCGGGGGTTTTAACCCCCGCATAAGGCAAACAATACAACGCGGGCTTTAGCCCCGGAGAAACCTTCAGTTCCCGGACGTGCCAATGAACTTCGCCAGGTCGCCTTTCAACTGCCGTAATGCATCGACGTTCAGATAGATCATATGCCCGGACGGGTAGTAGCCAAACTGCACGTTGCCGCGCAACTCCGGCTCCAGGTTCATGTGCGCCAAGTCGAACTCGGTGGCAAAGAACGGCGTGGCCAGGTCGAAATAGCCGTTGGCCGAAAAGACCTTCAGATGTGGATTCTTGCGGATCGCGCTGGCCAGGTCCGCGGCCACCCAGGGCTCGGACTGCGGCTGGCCTCCGGGGCCCGGTCCGCCGCTGATGGGCTTGTGCTTCCAATCCCACGTGCCAATGGTGTCGGCGCTGGGACGGTAAGCGTCGGTCGATTCGTACTTCAGCTCCCGCTCAAGATAATCGTGCAATGCGGCGACAAAGGCGCCCATGATGCCCGTGTCGGAGGCGTCGTAGCCGGGCGCTTCGCCGGCCGCGTCCACGTCCACGCCCTCAAAGCGCATGTCGTAGCGGCCCAGCGTCTTGCGGTCGTCGCGCAACACTTCTTTTCTGAATCTTGTGGGCGAGATCCTCAGATTGGCCTCCTTCACGTACTCCACGCTCAATCCCGTCAGCCGGCTTACCTCCTTGGCCACGGTGTCCAATTGCGCCGCCGGCAAATTGTGCCCCGCAAACAGCGCCTGCGCGTACTGCCCGGAAGCAAAGACGCGCGCCTGCTCCACCCATGCCGCCAGGTCAGCCGGCTTGTTGGGAATCTTGTTGAAGTACCATGCCGCCGCCGCGTAGCTGGGCAGGTTGGAAATGTACACCGTGTCATAGCCGCCGGCGCGGACTCCGTAATTCAGAATCGAGCTGATCAGCACCACCCCGTTCAACTGCACTCCGTCGTTGCCCAGCATGTCGGCCAGAGCCGCCGAACGCGTCGTCCCGTAGGATTCGCCGATGAGAAACTTGGGCGAGTTCCAGCGCTGGTTCACATTCAGGTAGCGCTGGATGAAGCGGTCAAAGGCGCGCAGGTCCTGGTCAACGCCGGTGAAATCCTTGGCCGTCCCCTTGCCCACGGCGCGCGAGTAGCCGGTCAGCGGCGCGTCAATGAAGACCAGGTCACTTTTGTCCAGCAGCGAGTACTCGTTGGGAATCAGCTTGAAGGGCGGTCCCGCCGTCGGGTTGGGGCTGTCGGTCACGATGCGCACCGGCCCGAACGAACCCAAGTGCAGCCACAGCGATGCCGAACCGGGCCCGCCGTTATAAAGAAAGCTCACCGGCCGCGTCTGCGCGTCGGCGCCGTCCAGCGTGTAGGCCACGTAGAAGATGCTGCCGTTGGGCTTGTCCTCCTCGTCGCGGATGAGCAGCGTGCCTGCCGTCGCCGTATACTTCAGCGTCTTGCCGCCCAGCGCCAGTTCGTGGTGCGTGGCCACGGCCTTCTCAGGCGGTACGGGCGTAGCTTCTTTTTCCTTTTCGGCGTCTTTGTGCGTCTCCGCTCCCGCCGCCGGCGTTGGCGGGGCACTCCGCACCTCCTGCGCCCGCATGGCAGGGGAGAGGAACAGCGAAGCCAGTGCAACCAGCAGTACCGCGCCAATCCGATAAACAGTTTTCATCTGCAAAACCCTCCAGAATGGTTCAATCAGTCTAGCATTGCGTTGGCATGGATATTCACCGGTGCGGCTCAACGGTAGGCTTCGCGGCGATGCTTGACGCCGGTGATTTCGAGTGCATTGCCAAAGTCGTGGAAACGGACGCGGTAGTCTCCAACGCGAAGGCGGCATTCGGGCGGATCAATCTCCTGAAGGCGTTTGACGTCTCCTTCGCCCGTGTCTGCCAGATGGGCTACAGCATGGAGGATGCGCAGGGGGTGGGCTGATCAATAGCGCGAAGTTCACCTTTGGCTCGGTCATTCCAGATAATCTTCTTCCGCATAACTATTGACCTGGCGCGGTCGGTTCAAGCGGAGTACGGCCCATGCGCTCGAAGTCCTCGGTAGTTAGGCCATATTCGGCAAGAACCTCTTCGTTAGGAATGCCTTTGTTATGTTTGAGCCATTCCCGGTCAGTGGCAATTTCGCGGGCCTCTGCTTCGCTGACTGGCTCATCGTCGTAGGGCGCGTTGGCGATAGCGAACGAGACGGGATCAAGCATGGTTTCGAGCAAGCCAACGACTGCGGAAACCTGGTTAGGCGCCATGCGGTCGATCAGTTCGTGCGCTTGTCGCCTCGGATTGGTCGCGACGGAGGCCATAGGGAAGCAGTCTCTCCTGATCTATTCTGAGCCGCCGCCAGTAAATAATCAATGGCCGTGCAGCCCTGACCCCTGATCCCTGATCTCTGATCTCTGATTTACATCCACATCGCCATATGCCCAGGACAGACATTCGTAGCCTGCGCGGTCATCTCTTCCGCCAGCCCAAATCCGTAGCGGGCAAAGTAATAAGCCGCGCCGTGCAGCCTTTCTTGCAACGCGCCGCCGGGATAAAGCGCTTGGCTGACAGACTCAGCCTGGCGCGTGAGCGCCTCCTCTCGCTGCAACTGGAAGTTGGCCGCCAGGCGCCGCAATCGGCTCATCTGGTAGCGCATTTTGCTGGCCGCCGTTTCCGCCGACCGGACCAGTCCCGCATCCAGCGATCCCATCCACTCCAGCAGCGCCGCAAGCTCAGACTCCAGCGCCGTTCCCGCTGCCGCCATCCTCTGCTTACCTTCCTCCGGCATGGCCTGGGCAGCTAGCAACTGCGCCAGCGACGCCGGTGTCTCGGCAAAAACCCGCTCCAGCGTCAGCCCGTGCTTCCTGAGCAGCTCGCCGATCTTCGGCTCAATCAGAGTGGCGGAAAAACGCGGCAGTGCCGGCGTCGCTCGTCCCAGTATGCGCTCGTACAGCACGGCGGACTGGGCAAAGTAAGCAATCTCCGCCGGCCCGCCCACAATGGCCGAAGTCGAGAGCAGAATATCCTGGAAAACCGGCCGCAGCAGCGCCGAGGGCGAGATGCGTTCCGGCTCAGCGTCCAGAATTCCCACCAGCTCCGCAGTCGAATAGCTCTTCCGCCCCGCCTGCCACAGGCCATTCGGCTCCTCTGCGCTCGGGGCCAGCCGCTTGAGCGCCAGCCGTGCGCCACTCCGTTCGTCGATGAGAAACAGCAGGCTGGATTGCGGAACAACAGCCACCTGCGCGTGATAGCCGCAGGCTTCCAACTCCCGATTGCGCTCAACCAAAGCAGAATGCAATTCATCGGCGCGCTCCAGGGCCGCGCGTAAAACCGGTGCGCCCATGCGATGCGCCTCGCGGCCACTGGCGTCCAGCACCAGCAGACCTTGAGAGGCAAAAACCCGGGAATAAAACTCCGCAAAGGCCTGGGCCAGCGTGCGTCCCGGCTGGTAAGCGCGGGTGAGCGCGTCCATGGCTTCGGAAGCCCCCAGCAGCTCCCCCGCCTGCTCAACCAGCGGTGTAATCGAGTCGTCCAGCACCAATCCGCCCACCGGCCGCGCTGCCTCAGGCGCCGCCGAATAGGTCAGAGAGCGCAACTCGCGGCGCGCCGGAAAGACGACGTGGTTAATCTCCGCAAAGTCGTGGTCTTCCGTGGCCAGCCAGAAAATCGCCGCGTGTGGCCGTCCAGCGGCTGTTGCCTCTCGCGCCCGCGCCAGCGCCGTAGCCGCCTTGAAGGGCGTGAACAGCGGCCCGCCAAATAGCCCCACCTGCTGCCCGGTCACCACCACTCCCGCTCCACCGCTCAGAGCATCGAGCGCCGCCGCGGCGGCAGGTGAAGGCGCAACATTCTGCCCGGTCAGCAGCCCAACCAGCTCCGGCCAGTGCGCGGGAACCGCTGGCCGCTCCCGCCAGCTTTCGTCCCAGAAGCCGGAGGCATAGAACGCCCGCGCCGCCGCCGCTCCGGAGCAGTACTCCAGAAACAGCCGGTGCAGCCCCGGCACTACGGTGATGGGATGGCAATCTGCGGTCAGCAACTCATTCTCTTGATGCATCGAAATCCCACGGCGAACATGGTTTGCGCGCGCAGAATGGGATTCGGCTCCTGTTAAGGATGCCACGCCGGACCCAATCGATGCACTGTTACGTTTTATTGAAGCATTTGAGCCGCGCTGTGCGTATACTCTGTATCTGATTGCGCATGTTGTCCGATTGCGCAGCAATTGCCCCCGAGGAGAGACATCAGATGCCCAAGAAGAAGAAGAAAGCCGCCAAGGCCGCCAAGCCCAAGGCAAAGAAAGCCGCCAAATCCAAAGGGAAGAAAACCGCCAAGCCCAAGGCGAAAAAATTTGCCAATCCCAAGGTAAAGAAGGCTGCCAAATCCAAAGGGAAAAAAGCGGCCAGCCCCAAAGCAAAAAAAGCTCTCAAGGCTAAAGCGCTGAAGCCCAGGGTGAAGAAGGCCCTCAAGGCGCTTCTGCCCGCGGTGGAAGAGAAGGCTGAACTGCTCAGCTCCGAGACGGTCTTCGAGGGGCCGCTCTTCCGTGTGCTGCGTGACCGCCTCATCGAGCCGGGCGGCAAGCTGGCTACCCGCGACATCGTCCGCCACAACGGCAGCGTGGTCGTCCTGGCCATCGACAGCGCCAAAAACAAGCGCGACCCTTGGGTCGTCGTCGAGCGGCAGTACCGCCATGCCGCCAACAGGTTCCTGTGGGAGCTGCCGGCCGGAAAGCTGGAGCCCGGCGAAGACCCCCTCCTGGGCGCACAGCGGGAGCTTGCGGAGGAGACCGGTTACAGCGCCAAAAAATGGAAGCCGCTGGTCGAGTACTACGCCAGCCCCGGCTTTCTGGGCGAGTCGATGAAGGTCTTTGTGGCCGAGGGCCTGGTAGCGGGCGACGCCCATCCGGAAGACGACGAGCAGATTGCCTTTCGCCTGGTCAAACTCTCCGAACTGGTCAAGCTGATCGAAAAGGGCGCTATTCTGGACGGCAAGACGCTCTCCGCCGTACTCCTGTATGCGCGCAGCCTCACCGGAAAAGGCAATAAGTAGCCAACGTATCAAGGCTCCAAGGCGGGGGTTTCCCCCGCCTAATGCCAATAGAATCAATGCGGTCGGCGGAAATTGGTTCCAACCCGCCATGGATCCCGGAATGTCGCTTTAAGGGAAACCGCCTCCATCTTCCCCTTTTACCGCAGACTGTCCATCAAAACTATCCTTCCCAGCCCGAGCCGGAGGCTACAACCCGGCCCTGTCCCATAATGTGCGTTTTTAATCGTATTCCTGCATCTTTCTTAATGTTTTCGCGTCATAATTTATACGATGGGCATTCCCCAGTTTTTCGCCCGCCGTATATCACAGGATGTAAGGAAGGCAGGACCCTGTGGCACAGTACAAAGGGAAGGTCAAGTNNAGTGGTTCAACAACGCCAAAGGTTACGGTTTCATCGGACGTGAAGATGGGCCGGACGTATTCGTCCATTATTCATCGATTCAGTTGGACGGATACAAGACGCTGAAAGAGGGCGACGACGTTGAGTTCGACATCGTCCAGGGCCAGAAAGGCGCCCAGGCGGATGCAGTGATCCGTCTAAGGGGCGCCACCCCGAGCGCCACTCCCAGCGCCACTCCCAGCGTGACCTAGAGGCGCTGAAGACCGGGCGAAACAGCACGACCGTCACGGCGCGGACGCTTGACGTGTGTCCGTTTTCTGTCCCTTGTCACAAGGCGCGCGGCTCCCTTCCCGCACGGCCCCGTTTAATAGCATTCCGTGAAAATCGTCTCGTTTCCAGAAATAATATGCTGGATTTATGCGCCCGGAGAGATAAGATAAGGGCGCGATGAGCTTACTCCATCAGGAATCCCCGCAAGATATTGACGATGCCGCCCGCGGTGAAGAGTTCACCAGGGGCACCACCCATGTGGTCTGGGCCGGCGCAATCGCGGCCCTACTGGTAACCGTCGCCCTCGCCCTTTACGTGCTGTCTACACAAAAGCCGCCCGTGGTCAGCGGAGAGATTGTTCAGGTCTGGGCTCGCCCCAACCACGTCGTGACCTCAGGCTTGGACGCCAACGGCGAATCCGTGGCCAAACAGAGCTTCGACCAGGTGCTCGTCTTTGCCCGCGTCAAGCTGCGCAACCAGAGCAAGAGTCCGCTCATCCTTGAGGATGTGCTGGCCAATCTCAGCCAGACAGACGGCATCCTTTCCGTCTCCGCCGGAAGCTCGGGACAATACGAGGAGGTCTTTCTCGCTTATCCCGAGCTGGCCGCGCTCCACTCCACTCCGCTTTCGCCTCACGCCACCCTCGACCCGGGGCAGAGCATGGAGGGCAACGTATTCTGGATTCTCCGCATGTCCAGGCAGGAGTGGGACGCGCGCCGGGATCTGAACTTTACCTTCAGATTCCAGTATCAGGCTAACCTGGTGCTCGCTCCCCACACCGCGGTTATGGAACAGTAGGAGGAACCGGCGAGCTCTTGGGCGCTGACAGGTACCCGCTTACCTGGTTCTTTGAGTTGATCGTGTTCACCACCACCTCAAAGAGCTGCGGGTCCTTGCCGCTATAAAACTGCAACGGCTCGTTCAGGTTCCGGTCCTTCTTTGGCACGGGCTTGTCATCCGACACCACCATCAAGCTGTAGGTGTACTTCTTGGGGTCGGCCTTGGTCAGTTGCAGACTCACCGTGCCCACCGCCTTCTTCTGGCCTTTGGTCAGGGAGAACTCATAGTAATTCCGGTCGCTCCTGTGCTTCAGCAGTTCCAGCTCATCGTGATTGCGCGCGATCAGCGTGCTATGCCCGTCCAGATCACCCCTCACCGACTGCAACTGGCTGTTGGTCGTGGCCAGGTCGCTCTGCGTCTTGCTCAGATCCGTCTTGACCCCGCCCACATCGGTCTTCACCCCGGAAACATCCGTGGAAAGCCCGTTGACCGCCTGCGCGGTCTGCTTCTCGGCGTTCTCCAGCCGCTGGTTGTCGGCCTGCTCCCGGCGGAGGATCTCCTGGGCGCGCGCATCCATCTGCTTCTGCGTAAGCCCCAGCGACTGGCCTAACTCCTCGTTCGCCACTTTGAGGCGGGCGTCGGTTTCGCGCAGGTCCGCGGCCAGTTTCTTGTTCTGATCCTTGGCCGCATCGATTTCTTTCTGCTGGTTGGTCAGAGTACCGCTCTGCACGTAGTTCCAGATCAGGCCGCCCACTCCGGCCAGAAGGGCCACGGCGATGGCCGCCAACAACGCGCCCGAATAGCTCCGAGGTGTGTCGTCAAGTACACTCATGTTTTTTACCTTTCTTGGGCGGGCCGTCTCGCGGGCCGCTTCTCGTGGAGGGCGTCTTTCTGCCTGTTTAGACGCGGTTGAAAAGGGATTTGCGCTAGAAATTCCCGTATATCAGCCGGATTTCACCCGGAACGCCAAAAAACGAAGCTCTCGCTTCGGGCCCCCAGGGTGAACCTACAGAATATAGAAATATTCCACCTTGTGCAGGGAAAGCTGCTCGTATTTGAACAGTTCACGCTCATTAAATGGCTTCTGGGCCGTTTTTCCCTCCGTCTCGGCCTCGCCGCTTTCGTGACAACTATGGAAGCACTACGATATAAACATCTTTGCAGCACTTTTAGCTAGGGCTCATTCTGAATCTCAGGTAAAATTGTCGCATCCACCACGGGAATCACCGTAAGGGAGAAATCCGAAGGCTATGTCGACTGCTGTCGCTGGGAAGGGTTTGGAGGGAGTTGTCGCGGCGAACTCCGGGATCTGCTGGATCGACGGAGAGGCCGGAGTACTCTCCTATCGCGGCATCGACATTCACGAGCTGGCCCTGCACTCCACCTTCGAGG
The DNA here is from genome assembly GCA_003156235.1 of Acidobacteriaceae bacterium. GTDB lineage: Bacteria > Acidobacteriota > Terriglobia > Terriglobales > Acidobacteriaceae > Telmatobacter. Next base: position 825 of record PMGP01000314.1, on the reverse strand, counting down.
AGACCACCAGCCTGCTGTGGAACGGCATTCTGCCCAACGAGCTTGAGCTGCGCGAGTTCCAGTCGCAACTGACGCTGGCCCGTTCGCTCGACCAGCGAATGGTCCAGATGCTGCGCTCCTTTCCCCGCACGGCCACTCCCATGGAGGTGCTGCGCACGGCAGTCTCCGCGCTCAGCTTCTACGACGCCGACGAGAAGGACAACTCCCATGAAGCCAACGTGCGCAAGTGCTTCAACCTCACCGCGCAGTTCGCCATGATCGTGGCCATCTACGACCGGCTTCGCAAAGGCCTAAAGATTGTGCCCCCCGACCGCTCCCTGAACCACGCCGCCAACTTTCTGTGGATGCTCAACGGCGTCAAGCCCTCCGAGACCGCCGTCAAAACCATGGACATGGCGCTGGTGCTGCACGCCGAGCACGAGTTGAACGCTTCCACCTTTGCCGCCCGGGTCATCGCCGCCACCCTCTCCGATGTCCATTCGGCTGTCACCGGCGCCATCG
>PMGP01000314.1:0-224 GCA_003156235.1 Acidobacteriaceae bacterium | reverse complement strand
CCTGCGCAAGATGAGCGAGCAACTCGGCAGGGACGCCGGCGTGCTCAAATGGTTTGAGATGTCCCGCGCCATCGAACTTTACATCAACGCCGACAAGAAGCTGAACGCCAACGTGGACTTCTATTCCGCCTCCACTTACGCCACCTTGGGAATCGACATCGACCTCTATACCCCCATCTTCGCCATCAGCCGCATGGCCGGATGGGCCGCCCACATCATCGAGC
>PMGP01000095.1 GCA_003156235.1 Acidobacteriaceae bacterium | reverse complement strand
CTCTCCCGCAGAACAAGCCACTGATCGAAGGCAAGTCCATCGAGAACGACTAATGCAATCTTGGCCAGCTTCTTCCGCGCACGTTCGACTGCCAAGAATCGTGGGATTTGATGCACCATTACGGGCTGTTTGTTATATGGCAGGTTGTGAAGCGTACCATAGCGCTGCAACATCCACTGGGCGAAGGCGTCCTCCAGTGATGACTGCAGATCCGTCCAAGCCAGTCGGTCGGCGGCGGCCAATGCCTCGTCCCACTTCCAACGCAGGACAACCAGTTCAGCCCAGCGCTGGGCTGCTTGCTGCCAATCCCGGTAAGACGAGTCTGCCTTCGGGACTTCGCTCTCAAATCTCTGCCAAAGTGCACGAAACCGCCGGACGGCGTCGGCTTTAGCATCGTGAAGCACGCCGGGTCTGGCCCATGCGGGAAGACTGCCAAAGTCCTCATGCTCAACCGGCTTCAATGAGCCATCCAAGAAGAAACTCTCAATGTAGACCCGGATGTCTTCATGGTGGAATGGGACCCTGCATTGCTTACCAAGGCCACCGATGGAACTAAGGTAGAGTACCCATTCGTCTTGGAGGAACCGCAGAAAGCTCTCCCGGCTTGGCAGAATTTCTGCTAGCGGCCAGGTCGCAAAGGTTAGGTCTTTGGTCAGACTCTCCAACAAGTACTGACTCAGGAAGTCTGGCAGTCGAACTTGACGAGCGTGCAAGGATAACAGCATTTTCAGCAACTCTACAGGGGTCCTGATGAGCTTCGGAACGATACCGTAGCAATGCATCAATACGAAATCTTTGGTTTCCCGCTCAGTCAACTGGTCCCCGTCATAGGTCTCGTAAGCCTCGGCGACAGCGTCAAGGTAAGCACGATCGAGGTCATACAGTACCGGGTAGCTCAGCTTAGGGAACAGATGGTGTAGCGCAAATGTCAGTTGTCTTCCGGCTTTCAGTAGATCGAACGGCACCTTGCTCAACTGCTGTTCGGTGGAACGCAGAACCACGACCAGATCTGTGTTTTCACCTCGATCCCATGCGCTGCGATATTGCGATTCGTAGGCGAATCGGAATGCTATAGGGTCCTCGAAAGGGATCAGATCAAAGCCTCGTTGACGAATGGCCGAAACCATCCCTTCCTCAGTGAGCAATCCATCCGGGTCGGCAACCAATGTCAGCCGAGAAATCTTCGGCTGAAAGTGGTTTAGGATTTGGTCTCGCCAATTAGCCATTCCCGGCCTCCACACGCAAGAGAGCGACGAGTTGAAGTTCAGGTAGGACCTGTTCTCGCTTCTGTAGTTCCTCAGCCCACGCACTCTCCTCCTCATACAGTCGCTTCAGCCGGTGCTGCCTAACTTCGGGCAAGCCAATGCGGTTCAGAGCTTCTCGCCGAACGTGAAAGGCGTAGCGCCCTTTCTCCTGCTCTCGCTTCAATCGCTGCTGATGCCGAGTGTTAAGTCCGTGGAAAGCATCTTCCCCCTGGTGTTCGGCCTCTAATCGCAAACGCTGGAAGACTGCATTCGCGTCTACATCCGTCTTCATCCCCAATTGTTCCACCTTGGAGCGGTCCTCGAGCAGACGGTCCCAAATGTGCCGAGCCGTAGGCATCAGGGTGCGGCCATCGTCGTGGTGAAAAATCGGAATAATCTTCACATCCCGAAACGACTCGTGGCTAAGAGCAATTCGCCAAAGGGACCAATAGCCGACTATTTCGCTTGGCAAACTCCCGATTCGGACACTCAGAATTGGTTCTGTAACCACGACGCGTGGCAATTGTTGAACAAGCCTCCGAATGCGGTCGTCTTCTAGACTTACATGCGATAAACCGTGGTTCTGAGCATCCCGGCTGTGAAACGATACGCATTCCATCTTGCTGCCATCCGGCCATTCCAAGCTGTAGCCAAACAGATCCCTTTGTATCTTGCCGCCGGAAGAGCGCAAGTACGCGGTCGTCATTCGCTCGACCCAGAACGGCAACGGGTGATTGCTCAACTGTTGAGCCAGGGTCGGATCAAGCACGGTCTCTCCGTAAAACGAACGGCCAGAGACTTCTCGTTGAGCCTGTTCCCGAACTTCCTGGAGAAGCTTCTCAATATTCTTATCGATGTCTTCGGGGTGCATTAGTGCTTGCGCATATAGCGCCTCAAAGATAGCTCCACTCTCCGCGGAATCGAGTACATCCTCCGTCTTGNNCTCTTGCAGGATTGTGGCCAGCTTCTCTTCTAGGACTTCTTGTACCCGCAGTTCCACGCTCTCTTCGAAAATCAGGTTGAACGCCTTTACCGGCAACTTCTGGCCGATGCGGTCCACGCGTCCGATGCGCTGCTCTATCCTCATCGGATTCCACGGGAGATCGTAATTGATGACGATGTGGGCAAATTGCAAGTTCAGACCTTCACCACCTGCATCGGTCGAAACGAGTATTCGTGTTTTCTCCGCGAATTCTCGCTGAACCCGTCGGCGCTGGTCCAGGTCCATCAACCCATTTAGGCACACCACCGAAAACCCATGCAGTTCGAGGAATTTCCGCAGCATACTTTGCGTGGGGACGAATTCGGTGAAGATTAGGTATTTCAACTCCGGGTTGTTCTCTTGCTGTTGATGCTCGTACAGGAGGTCCAGCAGGGCCTCGGCTCGTGCATCTGATCCTTGCGCTTCGCAGCGGCGGGCCAAATCAAGCAGAACCCGCACTTCTTCTTTCTCATTCGCCAGGCCGGCAAGTCGGATTGAGAGAAGCTCATCCAACCTCTCTTGGCTGTCCTGCTCCTCCTCGCTATTCTCGGGGGGCTCCTCATCGGTCAGAGTAATGTCTGTGGTGTGCAGTGCCGCCAGGCGCCGATCTAATGCAGAGGCTATGGCATGCGTGCTGCTCGTGACCAGTCGCTGCATCAGGATCATCAGGAACCCAACGTATTGGCGATTCTGCTGCATTGCCTGGTTATAGCCGAGACGGACATATTCCGTAACCGACTCGTAGAGATGCCTCTGCAGCTTGTGTTTGTCTTCCCAACGAACGGCGATGAGTTTGGTCAGCCGCGGTAGAAAGAGCGGCCCACCCCTTTCGGTGATGGCTCGCCGCTTCTCTGTCCTGATCACCAGCGGGACCACCTTTTCGCGGCGGATTGCTCCAGCCGTATTGAACTCGTCCGGGTCAAGCAGTGCCATTAGCCTCTGAAAGCTGGCAGTCTTGCCCTGGTGGGGCGTAGCTGAAAGCAGCAGCAGGTAGGGAGCGGCGGCGGCCAGAGCTTTGCCCAGGCGATACCGGGCGACCTGTTCGGAACTCCCGCCAAGGCGGTGCGCTTCGTCGCAGATAATCAGATCCCACCCTGCTTCAATCAGGTCGCCAAGCCGGTCCTGGTTGTAAGCTTCCAGCTTCTCCTTCGGCCAGCCACGCCGCCTTTCAACTGGCTTGATGGAATCCACCGGGCAGACCACTTGATCGAACTGGCGCCACACATTCTCCGAGCCCGTCAAGTTGCGCCACATGGAGAACTCGCTTGGGGTGAGGAGCCGGAACTCCTCACCAAAGTGCGTCTGCATCTCTTGGACCCATTGCGTCACGAGTCCCTTGGGCGCAACCACCAGCACCCGCTTCACGAGTCCACGAAGCTTCAGTTCCCGAAAGATCAGGCCTGCCTCGATAGTCTTACCCAAGCCAACTTCATCGGCCAGCAGATAGCGGACCTGTTCCTCGCTCATCGCACGGGTCAGGGCGTAGAGCTGATGGGGCAGGGGAATGACTCCAGCTTCAAGGGGGGCCAACAGAACATCCTCGGTCAGAGCATCGGCGATGCGCGCGGCGCAGGCGGCATATGCGATGCGGTCGAGGTCGATCGTCTTCGGCGCTTGCGCTGCAGACAAAGAGTTGGCTGGAACTCTCTCAACCTTAGCCAATCGAGGAATCCAAACCACGCAAACGGTGTGGTCCCAGACCGAATCAACATCAAGTATGCGCACCGGCTCCCCGAGTGCCGCGCTATAGGCCCAACTACCTACCGGGAGGTTCTGCCGAAGAGCGCCGGCCATCATCTCACTCCCCACTGCGAATTGACGCATTGTCGTAGTACATCAACAGAACGGAGTCCTCTTGAATGGCTGCGTCGGGAGCTCTCTTTGCCACCTGCACAATTGTTGAATAATCCTGCCTTTGCCAACAGTCCTTGAAGCCAGCGCGAAGGGCCTCGGTGCGAACTACCCTCAATTTGCCATTAGTGTCAAGGTACTGTCTGAACTCCTTCATGAGTTCACGATGCCGGAGTTGCTCAAGGTCGGACTCTCTCTTGGCATCAGGCACTCGCCAGACACCACCCTTATCCTCCACGAAATTCTCTTCAAGAATTTTCCGCATTTCAAGTGGCTGCTCGTACTTCTCCCATACCCGCTGAGCCTCCCGCATGAAGAGTGGCTGCAGCTGCTGACTGGTCATTGGGTGCTCCTCTAGCTGCTTACGGACCCACTGAATTGCCGACCGCTCATCATTTACGAAGAGTTGAAGCTGTTCCAGTTCGCCAGCAAGAATCATTTTTTGGTCGTACTCAGGAATTTGGTCCGGCAAGAAGTACATACCGTCTCGTACCGGAAACCTTTGTCTAAGGCCAGAATAGAATTCTGCCGTAGAAAGAGGGACTGAATAGCCACGTTGAATGTGAAAAGCCACCATCCGGTCAAACAATAGATAGTCCAGGCGCTCGGCTACGACTTCGGCCTGCTGTGCCTTCGCAACAAAAACCGGAAGATGTTTGAGGTGCATTCGAACAAAGCCCCAGCAGCCTTGTTCGGACCCTGCTGTAAGTTTGAAATCATTCTCCACATCCTCACCAGGCTTATAGGCTGAAATGACCAGGTCCTGTTTTGCGATATTCGAGTGGGTTCCTTGCAGCATGGTAATCTTGCGCTTATCAAGCATCCGAACGTCCGCAATAACAAACCCGGCTTCCCAAATCGATGTCTGAAGAGCGCGCCAGACCGAATTACTTGAATTGTGAAATTCGACAGTGAGCCATCGGCCCGGTTTCAGGACTCTGAAAATGCTATTGAACGACTTGCCCATTAATTTTCTATATTCTTCCAATCCCTTCCCCTGATTTTCATTCTGTATAGCTTCTTCCAGAGGATTCGAAAAGACATCAATCCAATGTTCCCAAAGGAAGTTTAGCTCCGAGTACATCAAATTCGATCCAAACGGCGGATCAATAAACACATAATCAATGCTGTTGTCTGGTATTTGACGAAGGTCAGTTGCTGACTGTGTAGTGGAGCATGTTAGCCTGGTCCCGAGTATTTCAGCGCATTTTCTATGCGTCTTGACTTTGTCTCTCAAGTACAATAGAGGCTCTCTTTCGACTTGCAGCGGAGGCATATACAAAGTTCCGGAGAACGGACCCACAACCCCGGCGCCATTCTTAAATGGGATGAACCTGTTCATCCTAGTTAGTCTATTTAGCAGAGATGAGAAAACAAACAATCCATAATTTCCGTATTTATCACGCAGTGACCTGTGAATGTCCTCCGCTATACAAAGCGTGCGCTGGTCAAAGAAGTGGTGAACATGTGTCATTCCGAAGTGGTAACCAGATCGATACATGTCACCTTTGATGAATTCACGTAATGTTTGCCCTCTGAGCGGAGCGATGCGGTCATACTTTTTCACCATCTCCCGGTCGAGGTCGTCGAGATGCTTCTCCTTTCCTTGTTTCCCAAGAAGATAGTTGATCAGCACGGGAACTCGTTTAATCCGCTGAACGGCTTTCTTCAGGTTTGGATCAAAGTATGTTTCGTGGACTTTTGTGTATGTGAGGCTATTGATTTCACCTCGACAGTGTGGGCAATGAAAGACCTTCGGCATTGTCCCAGTTGATATATCCACTCCGTTGCCCCAAAACAGCACCTCTTTTGAGCATTCGGGACATTCTAGAACATCGCTCCACACAGTAAACTGTATGCGGTGCTTCCGTTTATCGGCCCCGAACGTTGTAATGGCATCTTCGTACTTCTTCTCCAACTGCTTGATAAGCTCATCAATTCCATCCAACTTTCTTAACGGGTTGTCAAACGCATAGTTGTGTGTCACGAATGTACAAATAGGAGAAAGATCGCACGAGATCGCAATTCGCCCAACCTGAGACGCCGCGACGGCCGTCATCCCGCTGCCACAGAAGACATCCAGAACAACGTCCCCGGGATCTGTAAAATGCTCGATATAGTGTGTTATTGATTTGTAAGGGACTTTTGTGTGATAGCTGTGCAACTTATAGATAGCGTCATTCTTTCCCTCGCTTACGTCAGCTGCAAATGGTTCACGCGTGTAGGAAAAGGCGGGATTGTGTGGTTTAGCATATCGCTTAAGAAAGTCCGCTATAAATGGATTCGGACAGGCCGTATAGTAAGGCGGATCAGAACGCGCAAGAATGTCTTCGTCGGAACCGATCGGGAAGCCCTCGATTTTGCGAAACTCAGGATCCCTCAGCTTCGCGCGCAGCAGCTCTATGAAATAGCTTCGCCGTGCTTCGTCATTCGGGAATGTCTTTCCGAGACATTCAATAGGTTTCCCGGAGATCGAATCCTTTCCGGCATTAAACAGATTCATGCTAGTGTCCATTGGCATTGTGCGGAGCCCTCTATGCTCAGTCTTCAAGGAGAATCTTGTGACGTGCTTTACGCTCAATCGCGGCGGCGTCGATGCTTCCGTCGGCGCCGTCTTCTGACGTAATGACTCGGTCGAGGTACCCGTTGTCTTCGTACCACTGCCGTTTGCGATCCCACGCTTCCTTGTACGACGGAACGGAGAGCATTCCAAGATGCTCCCAGTAGAATGTATCGCCCTCGAAACTTACGGCAAAGTCGGGGAGTTTGAAGTCGTTCAGGTCGCTCTTGGAGGGGAGCTTTTGCTCATATTCGAAACTGGCGCCGAGACTCGTTAAAATGTCTGCGACTATCACCTCGGACTTAGAGCGGACGAGAATCCCCAGTGGGTGTTGGGCTGACGGCCGGGTGCGATGAATCAGGTGGGCCGCATAGTAGCGGTCCACCGATTCAGGTCGAACCGCCAGGACGAACATATTCGTGTTTCGAAGCAGGGTGTCGGAGCACTGGGGATTGCGAAGCTTTTCAAGAACAGTGGTGTCGCGTTCCAACAGCAGCACCATCTTCTTGCGGAAGCGAGTCAGTCCGGTATACAAAAGTTCTCGTGAGAGCGTGGTTGCGCTCTTCGGCAGAATGAGGAATACTGTGTCGAAATCGCTACCCTGCGACTTGTGCACGGTGAGAGCGTAGGCGAGTTCAAGTTGGCCATCGACGTCTGAACGAGGGTAGTAGTAAGCGGATGTTGGCTGAGTCGAAAACTGAACCTTGATCGAGTCTTGCCGGCCGTTCCCTTTGACGGTCTGTACGACAAGACCGATCTCGCCATTGGCAACGTAGTCCAAGCCCTTATCTTTTGGGTAGGAGTTCTTCCGGCAGTTGATCGACTGCATCACCTTGTCGGTCCAAACGATTTCCTGCTCGCCGAACGGTTTGGTGCCCCGCTTTTTTGAGTAGTTCAACATGCCGCCCCGGTACTTGGCCTGAATCTTGCGATTGATTTCGATGGTTCCGAACTCATGATTTCGTACTGGGCTAAGAATCTGCCAACTCTCGGCCTGAATCGGGTCGTTTTCCTTCCCGTCTCCGTTGAGCCCGAGGCTCGCATTGAATGGAATGTAGACGTCCTTGTCGTCAGTCAACTTCAAATGCTTCCGCATCGCGGCAGCCAGTTGCTCCTCCAGTTGGCTCGTATCTCGCCAATACCGAACTTCCAAATCACCGCCGACATCCTCTCGGGCGACACGCGAGAGCATTTCATCGTCGCCAGGGGACGTATCATCTCGCAGGTAACCATCCGCAAGTTGAAGGGCCTGACTTTCGTGGTCCTCATGCCTGGCACGCTCCATCAATCGAGCCAAACATTTCTTTCGGTCCTCGTCCGCTTCAAGCCATGCGATGACATCTACGAGCGGACGGCCTGGGCCAATTGGCGGGAGCTGGTTGGGGTCGCCCACCAGGATGAGCCTGCTCACTTTATTCAAATCCAAAGCCCGAAAGAGAACCCCGAGCAAATCCATGGGGATCATCGAGGCTTCGTCGATGATCACGGTCGGCGCTCCATGCGTGTCGCCTCCCTGCAGTTTCAATGCGAAGTTCGCGGGGTTGAGCCACTTGTGCCGCATTAGGAACTGGTGGATCGTATACGCATCCCGTGTCGTGCCGTCGTCCTGCTTGGTCCGATCCATCAGGCGTACCCGAGCCTTGCCTGTCGGGGCCAGGAGAAGAATCGGGCGCTTGCCGTCCAACTCTTCAAGCCCCTTCAGGAAGACCTTAAGCACCGAAGTCTTCCCGGTACCGGCCCTCCCACAGAGGACACTGAAGCGGCTCTCGTAGAGCTTTGCCAGCGCCGCAGCTTTTTCCTTCCTGGCTCGTTCTTCGACTTCGGGAGGAAGTTTGGAACCGGACTTTTTGCCGAATTCGTCCTTAAGCAGACTTTCCCAACTCCACCCGGCCTTCGGTGGTGGATTCTTGGTTTTCGTACGCCGAGGCAGACGGTTGCTGACCTCCCGTTCCAAGTCGGAAAGCCATTTTAATGCCATTGTGGGGGGATTGCCGTTGATTTCGAAATCCAAGACCTCTTGGTAGAAACTGGCTTGTCCCTGCACCAAATCCTTATCAGGGCTGCACATGCGGCGCTCAGGAAACCGCTTGATGATGCGGTTGACGGTTTCTGCAAATGGGAGCAAAGTGTCTCCTTGCTGTGCCGCCCCTTGGAGCACAGCAACAGCTACGCCACGTATCCTGCGAGGGTCGTCCTGAACGCAGATTTCTGACTTGTCGATAAAGTGAGCAGCGACGCCTTCCGGCCGCATTGCCCTGTCAACGGTCTCCAAAGCAATCACGTCAGACTCGCCGTCACCCTGATCCATCTCCGACAGCAGGTAAGGATTGGCAACGATTTGTTCGTCGTTAACGCAGATGCCGCAGCCAGAGCGCTTATCGGGATTGGCAACTCGATCCACCTGTTGTGGTGTCAGTTCCATACGTGTTAGCAGCGTCAGCAAAAGTTGGCGCGGTTCCTTGTAAGCTGACCAGCGTTCTCCGGCCTGCTTGAGCGCTTTTGCGTACTTTTGTTGATCACACTTGTGACGACCTTCGAGGATGGATTTGACGTAGTCCCATGCGTCATCTCCGTTGTTCAGCAAGGGCACTAAGATTTCACGCTGAAATGCCGTACCCGATTCACAGCCAAGGTACTGGAGCACGCTGCCGAGGCCGGGGAGTGGTCCACGATTTTGCCAAACCTCTGACAGCACATCATTCAGCCAAAGAAGATGGCGGTCCCAGTCGCCAGCCACTTTGTTCTCGTCCTTGACAGTCTGGACTGATTGCAGCAACCTCTCCAGCGCACCCACGGCCATATCGTCGCTAACGTGCTCTGCGACGTAGGAAAAGTTCAGCATCCCCCCTTCCGGAACGAGGCAGAGGATGCTCTTCGGGTCGTGGCCGGCTTTAAGGTATTCGTGATACGGGAGCCGGAAGCCCTGGTCCTCAAAATCGTGTGTAATGCAGCGGGACCATATTGGATACTGATCGGGGTACTTTGGCAGATTCTTGCCGAAGTATAGTTGAGGACCGATTCGCGAGATCCGGCCGACGCCAAGCAGTATGCGATTCAGGCTTTCGTCTAGCGGGTTGCCGTGGTTGCAGTAGAAGAACAGCAGGGACTTTTTCTTCTCCAGCTTTTCCCAGAAGTGGCGAAGAAGCTCGATCTGTCGATCAGGCTCATAAATCCATCCGAATTCTTTTCCCTTCGTATCAGATTCCCGGATGCCGATCCTTTCATCTTCGCAGATGCTCCGGAAGTTCTCCTCTCGCAGCCAGCGGTAAGGTGACGGACAAACCGAATACGGCGGTACCTCTTCTGTCACCGATGCCAACTGCCTGAACTCCAGAGGATCGTTGTGCGTGATGGTGTAGCCGCGAGACGAAAATGCAATAGGATCTCTGGAGCATGGAGGTTGCCAGGTTTTGAGACTCAGAAGGGATAGGCCAGCAGCATTGTCCTCCCGGTCGTCGTCGCGGCCTTCCCGGATGTGCTGCTGCACCATGCAGTAAGCGTTCTTACTGGGGTGGTCGCAGATGTGGCCATCCCAAGCTCGGTCGTGCCAGACGAGCCGGGTAGACAAGTGCGTGGTCACTCTTGCCCTCCAGTCTGCTCGATATGCTCGATAATAAGACGCACCTTTGATGGTTCATTGCCTTGGGTGACCTTCTGCAAAAACTTCTCGAACCGGGACTGGAGTTGATCTGCTGTGGAGGGAGCGCCGCTATCGCTTAAAGCTTCAAGGAGCTTGGCAGGCCGGATCAGGATTGCAATCAAGCCAGACAGAGCTGCTTGCATACCTTGAATCAATTCGTTGCTGATTCTCTCGGGAAGAGCCTTCGCCTTGAGAAATGAATTGACGGCATCTCTCTGAGCCTCGGGAAGTAGCTTGATGCTTTTCTTAGCCGTGGGATCGTCCAAGTTTTCTAACAGTGTTTTGCACCAGCTCTCCAAAATGCCGACGAGCTGTTGGTCGATCTGTTGGAGAGCGGCCAACCCACCGGTCCCCAGATTTTCTTCCTGGGGGCGGAAACTGCAGTGTGGGCATATAGGTGAGGAGCTCAGATCATCCTTTACCAAAGTGAAGCACGGTTGGAGTTTGGCCAACCGAGTCTGGAGATCAGTCAAGCTGGAGTGCGGTAGCAACGAGATGCCGGCCAGCTTCTTCAGGCTATCCAGCCTTGGGTCTTTGAGCAGGGCCTTCTTTTTATCGTCTTCGTTTACGCCGAGGCGAGACTTCTTGTGAAGCCCGAAGTATGCGGTCCGGTAGTCGTCCTTGACCTTAGAGAGAGCCCGATTGATCTTTTGGCGAAAGTCTGTGACGTTTCGGGCGCCAGCATCCATTAGCTTCGAACGCCATTCATTGCGTACCGTGTCCATCTCGGTTCGCCATGGATCTTGTGGAGGTAGGACCATCGCAGCGGTGGCCAGATAGCCGGTTAGCGGCGTCAACTCCTGAACCAGATTGTTTAGGTCCTGTAGTTGCTTCACGAGATCAAGATTGGCTGCTTGAAACTGGATTTCCATCGTGGTTCTCGCAAAGTTCTTCAGCTTGCCTGGCGTATTAAACGCTTGCAGTCCCTCTAAAAAAGCCTTCAAGTCATCGAGCGTCTTGCTTTGCTGTTCCCGATCTTCGGCGGGAATTAATTCAATACCCCAACAAGGCAATCCCGACTGAACGTATTGGGCAACAGTGACAACAGTCTCAGCCAGTTCGTCGACCCTGGACCGAAGTTGCTTTACCGCTTCATCGTGCGTGTTTTCATTTCGTACCAGACCTTCGGCCAAATCCAACAGTGTAAAGAGTGCAACTAACTCTGCAAGCGGCAAGCCCTTGGGTCTCTCTATATGCTTGAATGCCACGAGCTGATCCAAGGGGATCTTACTGGCTTCGCTCAGATTCGCGGCGTCGAGTTTCCTCCCAGTCAAGCTCAAAGTGGCGTTGCCGCTCTGTACGAGTGCCGCAATGATGATAAGCAGGAATTCTGGCTCTAGTTGGTACCGAGTCTCCCGCTCCACTCCATTCTTCAAAGTCAGGAGTTCCTTGCGATTCACGACGTGTCCAGGTGGCTTGTTTTCCAACTTCTCCAGCACTACCTTGGCATAGCGTGACTGATGCGGTTTGAGTTTGTCGCCATCCAGCAGTTCGAGGCCATCGAGAACCGCAGTCGCCAAGTCGTTCTTGACGCCGCCCACCAGCCAACGTATTGCATCCTCTGTAGGCTGTTTGAGATTACATACACTGAGTTGCAGCGCGAAAGTCGGGTATTCGGGGTAACTGTCCGCGAAAGATGCAGCCAAGCAAACTGACCCCGTCAGCTCTAGGAGGTCGCGCACGGCGGCGTTTCCTGTACGGTTCCCCTTCAGCCACTCAACCATCTTTTTCGGAACTCCCTGATGGATTACATCGAAAGACGTCAACATGTTGCTCCGCAACCAAGCCACAAGGGTCTTTAAGAATCCATCAGCCTTGTCCTCATAGACCTTCTTGGTGCCAGTGCTGGCTGATGCAGCCATCTCACGAGCGCCAGCGTAGAGGCGGAGAGCATCCTGGAATTGTTGGTCCACATGAGTCAGTTTGAAGAACACTTCATCGGCGAGTTTAAGGTCCTCGAAAGTCGGAGGCTCAAACGGCTGAAGGAAGTAAAGGTAAAAATCACGTGGAGGCTGAGCCGTTGATCGCTCATTGGGTGCTCCAAAGAAGAGGTAGCCGCGACGTGTGATTCTATGCTCTCGCCATTCGATCTCGTGTTCCCATATCTGGTAGCCACGAACATACGGTGGGAGGTCTGTCACTTCGAGTGCGCGAGTCAAAGCGTCAAAGTAATATTGGTCCAGCTGCGAATCTGAGATCGTATCGGACCTGTCTTGAATCTTTGCATCGTGGTCGATGGTCTTCTGAAGGTCGAGATAGTACTGGTCGTTCTCTGTGTTGTGCGTGATGAACTGACCGCTCATCGTTTTCATCACTTCTTTCAGGCACGCTTCAACGGTCGTGCGGAGGAAATCGCTAGTTCTCTCCGGAATCGGAGCGAACAGGCACAGGCCGTTTTGAAGTTCTTCAGCGGTTGGGCCGATCTTGGCGCGAATGTCATCGGTTGTCAGTCGTTGAATCGAAAGACCGTGGATGATACGCTCTGCCATTGGCTTAAGCGCTGGGCGTGTGAAGGCTTGATGAATCCGATTTTCGACAACTTTACTCACATCGATCACTTCCCGGATTTCCGGGACGGAACGTAGTACCGCATTGCCATGGAGGAATTCCCAGTAAGAGTCGTAGCTGATGAGTCCAGTTTCATCCTGCGGCACATCGTCATTAAGCCTGCGCTTCATCTCGAAGCTTAGTGTCTTTAGCACTTCTCGCTTCTCGGCGACCGCAATGGCTTCGAAGACCTCCAGGTATGTGGGGTGGACGGGGAACAATCGCACGAACTCTTCTAGCCGCTCGGCCATTCCGCCATAGAGAGGTGTGAATTTCTGTAGGTGCTCCCGAATCTTAGCCTTCTGTTCGGCGTTCTTCGTTAAGAGCCGTTCCGAAACGACGTAGGCCACGTCCTGGCGGACGATCCGAATCTGATCAAACCGATCTTTCACGCGGCGGAGGCTGTCGGCCACAAACTGGAACTTTGGGTTGTCGAATAGGCTTTCCTGTAGTCCGGCAATGACGCGGAAGCGGAGAAATCTACAGACCTCGCCGATNNTGAAAGCGGTCCTTCACGCGGCCCAGGCTGTCGGCGACGTGGGCAAAACAGCCACTGTCGCAGATGGCCTCCTGCACGCCGGACCTCGCCGATTTCCCGGAGGAAGCCCAAGTCAAGGATGAGATCATGCTGCTTTCGAGAGCGAAGGTAATCAAGCAACTCGTCTACAACGAGTAGCAGCCCATGATTGGGGAACTTTTCGCTGAACTGACCCATCATGTTGGACAGGTCGTCTTTATTACTATCCACTTGATCGTCGGGCGGGAAGCTGAATACTAGACCCACGCCGGCCATAAAGTCTTCAAGTCTGCCGCAAATAATGTTGCGCAAGCTCTTCTTTGTGGCCGGCAGTTCGAGCCGCACGACTTTGAACTTTCCGGATATAGCCATTGCGGCTTTCGCCACGTCCTTGTCCTTGACGACCTCGACCATCTCGCTAAGCTCTGCGAGACCGGAAATCATCGACAGAAGATGGCTCTTGCCGGTGCCGTAGTTGCCCACGATGAGAACACCCTTGTTGTCTGCGGGTGCGTCAAATTGAAGATTCGGGATCACCAGATCGCATAATTGCTCGGACATGCGCTTCGAAACCACAAACGTCTGAACGAGTTGCCTGACAGCGGCAGGTGAATCTGCCTGCTCAAGCTGGATCACCGATTCAATTGGCTCGAACTGCACAAGGTCTCTGAATTTCATCATGACAATGATTCCTTTAGTTGGTGGCAGCATTCGCGACAGTTATAACGACGGCATCAAGTTGGTTGAACTGCGCGAACTCCGGATGGCCCGGCTCAGCGTACGTTAACGTCCCATTCGAGTAGCTACCTGTCCACGAAGCCACCGTGGGTCGATTACGGCTTACTACCTGAAGCAGGCGTACTGGCTCGACATCCAGAGCCGTGTCGAACAAAATCTCCAGGTTGTCGAGTAAGACTACCTCGCCCTGAGTGGCAGCTATGAGCTCTTTCAGCAGCTTTTCAACCTGCCGTGAACGCTGTGTTCGGGTGAGTTCGAGCATCTTTTTGCTCAACTCTAGGTTTACGTTTAGAACCTTGCATCCAGTCCTTTGACCAATAGATTGCAAGGTGTTTGTCTTGCCCGAGCCTGAGACGCCCACCATGATGACGAGCTGAAAATAACGGCGTGATGCCTGTTCAATGGCTTGCGCAAGCTGGTCGAGGGTTGTACTTGATTCTGTGGAACTGCCGGTCATGAGTCCTCCCGAGTGCCCCGCGCAACGAAAAGTTCGACTCCTAATTGAAAGCCATATCGTGGTGGCCTTTGAATCAAGCCCGACCTGTTCATGTCGCACTCTTCGTGAGACGTTCCATCAGTCGTGGGATCGATTTCACATACTCCAACCGCTCAGAAATCGTGTTTCGGGTGCCTGCGATCCAACTGAGAGCTTGGCTTACGTGGAATAGATTCTGCACTGGAGAACATGCTCCGGGAACGGTAACCATCCTCGTAATTGGGAGTAGATGAGGTCTAAGATCTCGGACCTGTTCAGGCTCGCCGTCAAAGCCTTCGTTGATAATGTTCCAAGCCCTTGATGCAGCGTACGGCCCCCACTCTTTTGCTACCGTTTCGTCAATCCAATCGATCAACGATTGCGCGTCGACCACAGACTGGAGCCAAATGGCATACATGCTTTTCTCTTGTGGGATCTGGTCAAGTTGTTCTTTCAAATAGGCGGCAATGTCTTCAGGGTCGAGGGATTGAATATGCCGTCGGCGAAGTCGGCTATCTTTGAGGCCGAACATCATCCCGTTGCTGCAAACCAGTCGGAACCAACTGAAAGCAATTTCAAGAACGGTGCTTGTGTCAACCGAATTCAGGCAGTTGATCCGCAATACTAGGGGGTAGCCGTCTCCTGGGTTGAAATCCATATCGGGGATGGCACAACTCCAGTGCATCCTCTCTCCGTACTCAGAAAGCAGGAGTGACGATTCGACGCTGGAGATGTCGATGCGGATCATCTTCAGTGCTCGGAAGACTGATGCCAGAACATCCCTATGTTGGATGAGAGAGTAAGTCTTCGATACGGTCGCTATCGGGAGAGGCTCATCAGTGATCCTCAGCGGCTCCCGCCGAATCTCATCCTTAAACCGATTCTCTTCGCTCCCGACTCGAAAAGGATGCCGGCTGAAGACAGGAACGTGCGGGAAGAGTTCAGCGACTTTCCCGGTCAGTTCTATTACAGTTGCACCTTCCCATGTCCAGTTGGTCAGGTAAGCCTGTTGGGGTTGTGCGGTTTCGTCAGGGCCGAAATAATTGTCCGGTGTCGTCATTTAGTACTCTCAGTCCAGCGGCTTGCTAGCTCCTTCTCCAGTTCTTTGCGATGTTTTTCGATCATGTCCACCAGGAGCGCCGAAACGGACGCTCTCCCGCCCTTAGTCCGAGCTCGTTCAAAGGCGACTCTGTTGAGGAGTTCCCAAAGATCGGCTGGCAGGTGAAGCCCCGTGGTCTTGTAGGGGCGCCCGCTGGGTTCGGGTGGAGGAATCGATTTTGCCATAGAGCGCCATTATACCTCTTGCCAATTGCCCTTGGCGATCACCTAAAAGCGGCCATACGTTATCACTTCAAAACCGGCCATAGAGAAGCGGCCTGAGACATTCTGTC
>PMGP01000291.1:3129-22879 GCA_003156235.1 Acidobacteriaceae bacterium | reverse complement strand
CGTAGACGCTGTAGAAGAGCACTTGGAAGACGCTGTTGAAGGCCACCAGGCCGGCGGCGTAATCGTTGTCTCCCTTCGCCAGCTCATTCCACACAATCACCATGGCGATGCAACGCGCCAGCCCAATCAGGATCAGCCCGGTTCGGTACTCCGGATAGCCGCGCAGAAAAATGACGGCCAGCGCAAACATCAACACCGGCCCGATCACCCAGTTCTGGATCAGCGAGAGGCCCAGCACCTTGCGATTGCCAAAGACCTCGCCCAGCCGCTCGTACTGCACCTTGGCCAGCGGCGGATACATCATCAGAATCAGGCCCACGGCGATGGGGATGTTGGTGGTGCCCGCCTGATAGCGTTGCAGCAGCGCGGGCACGCCCGGCACAAAGCGCCCCAGCGCGACGCCAACCGCCATAGCCAGAAAGATCCAGAGCGTCAGAAAGCGGTCGATGAACGATAGCTTTGAAGAGCCCGGCACAGGGCAGCAAAGTTGCGAGTCTGTCTGCATGTTATCTCTCCTCAGCGGCGATGCGCATAGTTATAGCGGTACATTTCCGATGTTGCGTACTTGTTTTTCGATTGCCATGCGGTCCAGTGTCTCCAGCGGCAGGCTGAGTAAGAGTTGAACACGATTGCGCATCTGATGAAAAACTCGCGTAAACGCCGCGCGTTTCTCTTCATCGGTGCCTGCGACGGCCGCTGGGTCGGGAAAGCCCCAATGCGCCGTTACCGGCTGGCCGGGCCAAAATGGGCAGACTTCACCCGCGGCATTGTCGCAGACAGTAATGACGAAGTCGAGTTCCGGAGCGTTAGGTTCTGCAAACTCGTCCCAACTCTTGCTGCGCAGGCCATCTAGCGGATAACCCAGCCGCTGCACCTGTTCGATGGCGAAGGGATTGACCTTGCCCGTCGGGTGACTGCCCGCGCTGTAGGCTTTGAAGCGGCCCGCGCCCATGGTGTTGAAGAGCGCTTCCGCCATAATGCTACGCGCCGAGTTGCCGGTGCATAACACCAAAATGTTGTAGGGCTTTTGCATAAGTGAACTCCATAATGAATGGCTATAGGGTTCGTGGTCTCCCACCCATTCGCAAAGAGCGCGAATGGATGGGGCACGGAGCATTTGTGGCTCTATCAGCCGCAGCTGCCGGGAGCGCAGCCGCAGCCAGATGGTTTGGTTGACCCAGGTTTTGCAGCGCGGATAAAAGCGCTGATGAACTTGCCCTCGATCAGCGGTGCGACGGTCTTCACATCCAGGCCCGCTTCGGCCAGGAATCCCTTTGCATCTGCGACAGAGTAGACACGGGTGGGCTCGACGGAGATGCCGGTGAAGCCCGCGGCGGCCAACTTGGACGTGTACTCCTGCTCTTCGAGCGCGCCGGCGACGCAGCCTGCCCAGAGCAGCATGGACCTGCGCACCTCGTCGGGAACCTCGCCGCGCACGACAACATCGGAGACAGCAAAGCGACCGCCCGGCTTGAGCACCCGGAAGGCCTCGCGCAGCACGCGATCCTTGTCGGCGGAGAGATTAATGACGCAGTTGGAGATCACCACATCGACAGAATTATCTGGCAAAGGGATGCTTTCAATCTCGCCCTTGAGAAACTCGACGTTCTCCACGCCGGCCTGCCGCTGGTTTTCGCGGGCCAGAGCGAGCATGTCGTCGGTCATGTCCAGGCCGTAGGCCTTGCCGGTTGGGCCCACTCGTTTGGCGGAGAGCAGCACATCAATGCCGCCGCCTGAGCCCAGGTCGAGAACCGTCTCGCCGGCTTTGAGCTCAATCAGCGCCGTCGGATTGCCGCAGCCCAGCGAGGCCAGCACGGCGTTTGCCGGCAGCCCGCTCTTCTCAGCCTCATCGTAGAGGTTGGTAGTGATGGGGTCGCAACAGCGCAGCGCCGGGTCTCCGCAGGCCACCGAACCGCTCTTGCGCACCTCGCGCGCCGCTGCTCCATATTTCTCCTGCACTACTGTTTTCGTATCCATATCAAGCGCCTCACATTCGCTTAAGCAAATATATTCGCCTCCCTCATATTTGTCAATACGTATATAATAANNAAAATCTCGCGGCACCTGGCCTACCTGCGCCAAGCCGGCATCGTGGCCGCGCGCCGCGAGGGCAAGTGGATGCACTACAGCATCTGCGCACCCGCCGATGCCGCGGCCGGCTCCATCCTCAGCGCCGCGCTTGCCGTGCTGGGCGATGACCGGCAGATGCGCGCTGACCGGCGCAAGCTGGACCGCACCTGCTGTGCCCCGCAAGAGCTAATTTCTCCCCCAGGCGCTCCTCGCCCGGTACTTCTTGCCCCGTTGCCGGAATCCTAGCCCCCGGATTGCGAAACCGTCAGTTCAGGATGCGATCCAGCCCACGAAGCCTCTTAGCGTTTTCAATCGCAAAAGGATGAGAATCGAGGCGATGTGCGTAATGCTCGGTTCCCTACCTGCCGATAAGTCCCTTATGCATTTGGCTTCGAGCGAAGACTCGCCGGAGGGAGCAAGGCTCAGCGGATTGAGACTTGAAGGGCTTGGGATGCCGATGGAATGAACAGTGGACGGTGCGATCGGATGAAGGGCGGGATTCAGCTTCGCGGGGAGGAGCAAGGGAAGGCCTGCCTCATGCCTTTCCGCGACACTCGCAGCAAAGTGCCGGTTGCCATGCTATCGGTCATTTTCTTAGCATGTCTCTTCTTCGCGTCTCCGGCAATAGGCCAATCGGCAAAGGAGCCAGCGGGTAAGCTGCGCACACTCACCACGGCGCGCCAGGCGCACAGTCTCACCGGCGAACAAGCTGCGCACGCCTATCCTGTCCATCTACGGGCGGTGGTGACCTACTACGATCCAAATTACGGAAATGGTTTCGCTGCAATGTTTGTGACCGATGCATTTGGAAGCATCTGGGTCAATCTGCCAGCCAATACGTTCGCTACACTGCCCGCCGGGACGCAGGTCGATGTGACCGGCGTAAGCAGCAATGGACTCTTTGCTCCAGTCATCGCGTCTCCTAATGTGCGCGTGATCGGACGCTCATCTTTGCCGGAAAAAGCTGTCCGGGTGACACGCTCCATCCTCTTCAGTGGCGTATATGACAGCCAATGGGTCGAGGTGGAGGGGACCATTCATTCCTTTTCCGAGACCGATCGTACCGTCACACTGCGCCTAGAGATGCCGGATGGAGGCATCAATGTTTTGATGATGCGGGAGGCGAGCGCCAACTACTCCAGCCTGGTGGATGCCAGGGTGCTGATTCGCGCCAATGCAGCTCCCGTGTTCAGCCGAGTCAAATACGAGATGGTCGGCACCCGGCTCATGGCACCGGGACTCGCGGCCATCAAAGTACTGGAACCCGCTCCCAGTGACCCCTTCAATCTTCCTGCGACACCGATCGACAACCTGGTGCGCTGGGATCACATTTCCATCTTGAAGCACCGTGTGCATTTGCGCGGAACCGTCACCCTGTTTTGGCCTGGCTCGTCTCTCTGCCTTCGCGATGCGAGCGGCTCCATCTGTGCGCGAACGAGAGAGCATACGCCCCTTGCCGTGGGTGGAATTGCCGATGTGGTTGGATTTGCGGCAGTCGAGGGAGATGCGCAAATCCTGACCGATGTCTTCTACCGGTCTGCGGGCAAAGGCGAACCTGTTGCGGCCATACCCATGGCCGCTGATGATATTGTGCATGGATTGCATGATTCCGATCTGATTGTGATCGAAGGTCAGTTGATCGGCCGCGATCAGGCCTCCCCCGACACCACCCTGATGCTCAGCACTGGGAATGTCATCTTCACCGCCGTTCTACCTAAAAGCCTGAAGGGTACTGAAGAAGATGGATGGGAGAACGGGAGCAGGCTGCGTATTACGGGAATCTGCTCGGCGAGCGTCAATGCGGAAAGCAGCGTGTTGCGAGAAGGCGTCGCGGAGGGAGAAGGATCCTTGGTGGCGAAGTCCTTCCGAGTTCTCATGCGCACTCCGGGCGATATTGTCGTTCTGCAGAAGGCCTCCTGGTGGACGCCGGCTCATGCGCTTCTGTTGTTGGCCCTGGTTCTGACAGGCACATTGATTGCGCTTGCCTGGGTGATCATGCTCAGAAAGCACGTGTTGCAACAGACAATTCTTCTCCGCGAGAGTGAAGAGCGCTTCCGCCACATGGCGCTGCACGATGCCTTGACGGGACTGGCTACGCGGCTGCTACTGGATGATCGGCTCACGTCCGCGGTGGAAGCAGCCAAGCGCCATCAAACGGGTCTGGCTCTTCTCATGGTCGATCTCGATAAATTCAAGGAGATCAACGATACCTATGGACACCAGGCCGGCGACGAAGTCTTGCGCGTGTCCGCCCAACGCCTCTTGCAGGCCGTGCGCAAGAGCGATACCGTGGCCCGAATGGGCGGCGACGAGTTTGTCGTGCTTCTTTCCGACCTGAGCAACCCTCGGATGGCCGAGGAGATTGCCGCCAACATTGTTGCAACTCTGGCCGTGCCGGTTCATTTTGCGGGCGGCGAGGTGCCGGTCTCTGCCAGTGTCGGCGTCTGCACTGCACTCGCGGAGGATCTGGATGTGGACTTCCTGCTGAAGAATGCGGATGCAGCCCTTTACCAGGCCAAGGCAAAGGGGCGAAATTGCTTTTACGTATTCACACCCAGCCAGCATCGGACCAAAACGGAATCAATTGCATGACCCTCGCTTAAGCCATCGTCAATAGCCGTGACTCCCTCGCCGTTTGCACGGCAGGTTATTCTTCAATGAGGGTACTCTTGTGCGACAAACCGCGCTGGCGCCTGCCAACCCGATCGATGAGAAAGGCTAAATTCGCATGATGCGTTTGTTGATGATTTGGTTGGGGCGGGTGCTGGTGGTGCTGGCAGCGGTGTTTGTGGTGATTTACGCCGGCGACTGGGCCGTCTACAAGCTGCGCGGATCGCCCCAGTCCACGGTCACCGTCAACCGCTACATCACCATCCCGCTCAAGGGCAACAAGCAGGAGTTCGACTACCTGGGTTCGATGGATGTGCCCTGCTCGGTTTCTTTGTTCCCACAGGCAGGGCAAGCCCCCTGCTGGCAACTGCGCCGCAATCCCAACCAGGGAATATCCCAGTAGAGACTTTCCTGGGACGATGTACTCTGCCAGAGGACGGCGAACATACTCCAGTGACACAGGTCACGTCGAGGAAACAAAAGGGCATCTAACATCGTTCAATCTTTCTGCAACTTCCGAGGAACGATGTACAGCCGCACCCAAAACGAGAACGGGACCTACAACACCCGCTGCCTTTACTGCTTCATGACCATCGCCTCGTCTGTGGAATCGGACAAGGAGCTGGCGAGCGTGGAGGCACGGCACATCTGTCCGGAGCGGGCGCTGGCGGCGTTGCTGGAGCAGGAAAAGGCCATCGAATCCCAGAGCCATCCGAGCTAAAGAAACAGCCTAGACCAATCAGCTTTATTGCATACGCGCCTGATCGCGCAGTTGACGTGCCGTGACCTCCAGAAATGTCTCTACGCTGGCTCCGTCGGGCGGCTCCAGTCCGGACTTTGCCTGGATGGCGGCGGCAATGCGCTCGGCCAGGGCTCGGCGCGTGGGCAGACTCAAGTCCAGCCGGCGCGCGAAAAATCCCTCCAGAACTTCCAAGTCGGTGGAAGAGAGCCGGGCAATGCCGGTGGCCGGAAGCGAATAGGCGTTGTGCGGTTCCGGAGACGGGGCGCTGGGGGCAAAGATGTGCGCGGTGAAGGTTCGCGCGCCCGATTCGCCCCACATAGGCGCCTCCTGCACACGGTCTCGCACGACCAGAGTGCCCGCTGCCATGTCGCCCAGCCGCTGGTGCTGGCGGCTGGCGAAGATTGCAATCACTCCTACGGCGTAGCAGAAGGGGAACTGATCCACATAGCGGACCAGGTTGCGGGCCATGGACTCGAAGAGGCCAATGGCGCGGCCAGAGCGCTGGATGACGCGAATTCGAGCCACGCGCTTACCCGGAGTGCGACCGTTCCAGAAGGCCTCAAAGAGCGTGAAATAGCCCCAGTTGAGCAGGAAAATAATGAAAATAACGAGGGCAACGGCCCATTGTTCAGGAATATCGGAGGAGGCGGGAGTGCTTGCGGGAGTGCTTGACTGAACGAAGATGGCGAGGAGCATTACAATCACGAGAAAGCCGGCCAGCCAGATCAGGGAATCGACCAGCAGCGCGATAAAACGGCTGCCGATGCCAGCCAGGGGCATCTCAATGTGCACCAGCTCCGGCGTATCAATGTTAAGCTCATCTGGTTTATTCTGATCTGTATTTAACTCCATGGCGCAAGTCCTCTCCAACCAGTGGATTCTCAAGCGCCGGCCCCACTGGGACCGGCTGGCCGCTCTGCTAGCCCAATCCGACGCGAGCGGGCTGGGCCAGCTCTCCCGCGCGGAGTTGCAGGAGCTGGCCCTGCTTTACAGGCAGGCAGCGGCAGACCTCTCCGTGCTGCGCCAGGACTCGACTTCGCGCACTTACTCGGAGCACGTGAATCATTTGCTGGCTCGCGCCCACCATATCATCTATTCGGGACGAAAGACCAATTTTCTCACCCTCTTGCGCTTTCTGCGCGACGAGTATCCGGTCATTTTTCAGCAGCAGATCGGTTCTGTGGCGGCTTCGGCGCTGGTCTTCTTGTTTTTTGGCTTGCTGGGCGCGGCGCTGACCAGCGCACGGCCGGAGTTCATGCGTCACTTCTTAGGCCCGGAGATGATCGCCACCATGGAGCGCCACACCATGTGGACCGAATCAGTGGTGAGCGTTGCGCCGATGGCCTCCAGCGCCATCATGACCAACAATCTCTCGGTTAGCTTTATCACCTTTGCCGGGGGTATCGTCTTTGGACTGGGAACCTTCCTGGCGCTCTTCCAGAACGGCATGATGCTGGGGGTAATCGGCGCGGCCTGTCACCATTACGAGATGTCGCAAGCGCTGTGGAGCTTTGTCGCTCCGCACGGGTCGCTGGAGCTGCCCGCAATTATCATCGCCGGCGGGGCTGGCTTCCGCCTGGGCCACGCCATGCTCTTCCCCGGCGCTCTGCGCTGGCGGGAGTCGGTAGCTCGCGGCGGCATCGAAGCCACACGGCTAGTCAGCGGCATCATTCCCCTGCTGGTGATCGCCGGGCTGCTGGAGGGCTTCTTTTCTCCGTCGCATGCTCCCGCCTGGTTCAAGTTCACCGTAGGCGCGCTGCTGTTTGCCATGCTCAATTTATGGCTCTTCCGGCCGGAGAATAAAACAGGGAACAGGGAATAGGGAACAGGGAAGGGCAAACGCATCTTCTTCCTTTGAGCCGGCCGCCGGCTTCGCCGGCCAACGGGGAATGAAACTTCCGCTAACTTGCTAACTCGCTCATCTCCGCGTAGCGAAAGCTAATTTATTAACTCGCTCATCTCCGCGCAGCGAAAGCTAACTTGCTAACTCGCTCAACTCCGCGCAGCGGAGGCTAACTTGCTGCTCGTGTTCAAAATAACTTTGGGTGCCCCGCCCTTGCCGCGTGATTGTTTCTTCTTAGTTCCCCACCGGCGTTACCGACCCGCGGTGCATGAAACTGTAGCGCCGGCTTCCCGTCCGGCTGTAGCGTGGACATCCCGGTCCACGCTTGTTTCTTCCCAGATTGCAGAAATTTACCAACCCCTGGCGCACAATCATCTTGGATGAAGAAAATGCTCAACCGGAAAGGGAAGGCCGTATGTACTCAAATGCCAACAAAGTGCCTCCAAATATTATTACCAGAATGGCACTCCCCCCCTCCCCCCCTATACTCCCCTGGGGTATAAATCCCTTCCATAACTTTGCAGATTATTTCTAACTCGTTTGAAATCAATACCTGTGGAAAAATTTTCTCCCTTAATTCTCCCACATCGTGAGATTCGACCTCTGAAAACCACCGGAAAATCTAGTTTTTAGCCGAAAATAGCCCCGAAAAAGTTTTTTTTGCCGGTTTTCCTATCTCCGGGTTCTCGGACTCGAGGTCGAAGCATTCAGCATTCTTGATGGGTTCATGGTCGTTGGTAGGCTAGTTCGTGGATCGGAGAGGGATAGAAACCTTACGGCTGCTGCACCGCTGGCCGCAAATCCGTATGCCCAAAATCATCATTCTTCCACAGCACTGGCTCGCACATCTCCCGCGCCAGCGCATAGGTAAAGCAGTCCTCTGGTAATCCACAACATTTAACTTCCCCATTTGCGGATAATAACCCTCAACCGGCGCACGATGTTCATGAGAGGTTCAGGCAGCCAATGAGGTCGAACTGAGTCAGAATGTCGGTAGAGGTCGATTGGGAAGGAATGCGCCGGTCCAAAATGTCAGCCATCTCCCCGGTCCGTACCATACTCGATGTTCGAGACATGAATGAATTCTAGCTCAAGATTGATGGCACGTACTTTGAATCCCGGGTGGTCGCCGATTCGGAAACTGCAACACTGCATAGAGACTGGTAATCCCAGTTGGCCGGAAGGGTCAGGGATTGCGACCGCACAGCAGATTTAGTAGGATGAGAATAGTTTTTGATGCGCGCAACATTTTCAAGGGCCGACTGCGCGCGAGCTGGAGGGTTGATGGGCGAGACGAAGCCGATTCGCAGCGACGAGACGCAAAAGTCACAGGTGGATACGGAGACCACCGCGCGGGTGATTGCGGAGAAGCGGATCGGCGAGCGGATCAAGCGTCTGCGGCTCAAAAAATCCATGGGCCTGGTGGAGCTGGGCAAGCTGACGGGGCTTTCGGCGAGCTTTCTGTCGCAGTTGGAGACGGGGCGGGTGGTGCCGACGCTGCGCAACCTGGCGCGGATCGCGATGGTATTTTCAAAAGACCTGGCCTATTTTTTTGAGAACGACGCGGCGGCGGTCTTCCGGATTCACCGGCGCAAAGACCGGGTGCGGATGCCTCAGACGGGGGTGGATGTTCCAACTTACTCTTTTGAGAGCCTGGGCTATATGGTTCCGGACCGGCAGATGGACCCATACTTTGCCGAGTTTTTCCCACTGACCAAGGAGATGGAGCCCAAGGCGCACATGCACCCAGGAAGCGAGTTTCTGTATGTACTGGAGGGGGAACTGGAAGTTCGCCACGGGGAACAGGGGTACATGCTGAAAGCGGGAGACGCGGTGTACTTCGACGCGAACTCGCCGCACGCCTACTTGTGCGTGGGCAAGAAGCCGGCTGGTGCGATCATCGTGACCCTGCACCAGAGTCCGGCGGCGGGGCCCGTAGCGCGGCCGCCGGAAAGATCGTCTCCTCAACCGCGGCCGGCGTAACCCATGCCAGTCAGTACGCCTCGCATGTAAGCAAAGCTGCTCACGACGCCGGGCATGGGATCGTCGGCGTGGATCTCATATTCGAGATCGACGAAGCCCTTGTAGTCGATGGCAATCAGCGCGGCAAACATTTCGCGCACCGGCATGATGCCCGCGCCCACGGCGACCTGACTCTCCTTGCTCTTGAAATCTGTCAGGTCCTTCATATGCACGTTGAAGAGGCGCGGCCCGACCTTGTGGATGGACTCGACGAGATCGGCGCCGGCGCGCACCGTGTGGCCGACATCGATGCAGCAGCCGATGCGCGGGTCGGTATTCTGGAGCGACTTCAGAACATCGAGCGGCGAGGGCCACAGCTTATCCTCCGGGCCGTGGTTATGGATGGCGATGCGAATGTCGTATTCCTTGACGAACTTTTCAATGCGGGGCAGCATATCCGGAGTGGGGTCGCCGGCGACGATGACGGAGATGCCGGCGCGCTTGCAGTAGTCGAATTTGGCGCGGATATCGGCGTCCTCATTGTTGCGAAAGTAGATGGCCCCGGCGGCGTGGAGCTTGATGCCCGCAGCGGCGTAGTCGGCGAGCGCCTTAGCTTCCTCCACCGGGTCCATGGGAAGGTGATCCTTGACATCCTTGACGTTCAGGTCGGCGATGTTGAGCTGCTTGAGGAAGCCGATCATCTGGGCGCGGGTGAAGTTGCGGAAGGTGTAGCTGGCCAGGCCAAGATGAATGGGAGACGGCTTTCCAGTGGCTGGCCGGGGCTCGGCGAGGGCGGCGTTCGGCGCGGCGCAGGCCATGGCGATAAGAGCTCCGGATTGGACGAAGTTGCGGCGTGAAAGGGTTTGCTTCATAGGTTTGCAGCTCCTCGCGTACTTCAGATTTTTACGTGCCTCAGAGATGCGGTTCCCAGCCCTTCTCGTATTCGCGGCCCCACAGCTTCATCGCTTCCGCATCGTTGAGAATCTTTCCGTCCGTTGTGTCAAGGCGCAGTTCACGGCTGACTTCCCATGCGATGTTCGAAAGTTGTAGGATGGTGACGTCAACATTGCCAATTTCGATGGGAGAATTGAGTTTCTCTCCCTTGCGGATCGCCGCGATGAAGTTGGCAAAGTGGGCATCGGTCATCGTGTCGCGGCCCATGAGGTCGGACGAGGAGATTACATTACCAGCCTTGATTTCGCTGAGCTTATTTCCCTTGAGATCGTAAACCTCATAGCCATTGCCGTCGATAAGAATTGAGCCGGTGGTTCCGAGGATCGTCGATCCGCGGTCGCGACCGTAGTATCGCATTCCGGAGCAGGAATTACCCTCCCACGAGATCATCTTGTCTCCGTAGTCGAAGCTGGTGACCAGGGTGTCATAGAACTGCCAATCGTCCTTGAAGTGGTATCTTCCGCCGGAGGATGTAATGCGTTGGGGATAATCGACGCCCATCGCCCAGCGGCAGACATCGATCTCATGGGTGCCGTTATTGAGAGCCTCGCCGGCGCCGTAGAGCCTGAACCAGTGCCAGTTATAGGGATGAATGTTGTCCGTATAGGGCCTGCGCGGCGCGGGACCCTGCCAAAGTTCCCAATCGAGCTGCGCCGGCACGGGAATTACCTTCCCGAATCCAATCGACTTTCTTGTATTGGCGTACCAGCCTTTGCCGAAGCAGGGCGTACCGATCAGTCCATTGTGAACTTTGTCAACGGCCTCGATGACCAGGGGATTTGACCGCCGCTGATTACCCATCTGGACGAGTTTTCCGTACTTCCGCTGAGCCTGAACCAGAAGTACGCCCTCGGCGGGATTGTGGCTGCATGGCTTTTCAATGTAGACATGCTTGCCCGCCCGCAGGCCGGCGATGGCCATGGGGGTGTGCCAGTGTTCGGGAGTGGCGATGGTGATGGCGTCCACGTCCTTCGATTGAAGGACATGGCGAAAGTCTCTGTCCGTGGCGGGGGCATAGCCTAATTCCCGCTCGGCGTCGCCGGCAAATTTTTTCAGAATGTCGCCGTCCACGTCGCAAACATGCGAGATGCGGGCAGTGTCCTGATTTGCCTTGAGAGAGGCAAGATGAGCATAGCCTCGCCCATTGAGGCCGATAATTGCAAAGTTGAGGCGATCATTGGCGCCGAGAATCTGGCCATAGCTCTTGGCGGTCGATGCAATCGCCAACCCGGCGGCGCCTACCACGAGTGTGTCAAGGAATTCACGTCGAGTCACCATCTTGTTTCTCCTGTTTGCCCCAAAAGGCAAGGTTGCTCCTTCGTTGACCAGATTGCAAGACATTCTGTCTTCGGTCTAGAGTGTTGCGGAATCCGTCAGCGCCTGTTTCATGTCCGCCCAACTGATGCGAGAGCACTCTTCCGGGCTGCCGCCGCCCTGCCAGTGCGTCTCCAGGCTGACGGCATCGCGAAAGCCGGAGTTTTTGAGCGCGCGGAACTGCGCTGCCCAGTCAATGAACCCCTTGCCGACCGGCGACCACTCGATCTTGCCGTCCGCGCCTTTGACGGCATTTTTGCAGTGGCAGTGGTGAATGCGCTTCTTGGGGATGGCATCCCAGCCGCCGGGAAAAGCGTCTAGTTCGCCGCGCATGACGGCATTGGCGGGATCCCAATTGAGCGCCAGATGCGGTGTCCGAATCGCATTCATGGTTCGCGCGGCCTCGCGTCCAGTCGCGGTGTTGCAGGCAAACTCATTTTCCAGCAAAAGCAGAATTCCCTGCTTGCCACAGACCTCGGCAGCCGAGCGGAGCTTTTCGTCGATGGCCTCGCGGTACGGCGCAACATCGTCCAGACGCCAGAAGTCGAAGCAGCGGACTTTGTCTGTCTTGAACTGTTTGGCCAAAGAAATTGACCGCTCCAGAATCTCATCCTGCTGTTTGAAAGTCGTTTCGGCCGCACCATGCAAGTCGGCCTTGGAGCTATAGGTTGATATTGGCGCGCCCGGCCAGTCGGTTTTGAAGAGCGGGCTGGCGATGTCGGTGACGCGGAGATTGTATTTGGCGAGTATCTTCTGCGCTTCGTTGATTTGAGCGTCACTCAAAGCGATGGTGTTCATGTTCCACATGGTGCGCAGTTCGATCCAGCTCAGGCCGAAATCGTGGGCGACAACATAGCAAACGTGGTCAAAATCCTGCGAGATTTCATCGTTGATAACGGAAATCCTGAAGGGCGACTTTGATTCGGAGGCCAGGCTGATCAACGGACGCGCGGCGCAGGCAGCAGCGGCTATAGTTGCATTTTTTAGAAAGCGCCGTCTCGATGGGTTTTCCATATTGCTCCTTTTCATGGGCCAGGAAAAAATAAATTGATCAATGCGGGATGGATTGGTGAATTGGCCGGTCATCCTATGCAAGCGATGACCGGCCGGTGAGGGTTAATGCGTGCGGGAATGGCCCTGAAATGTAACTCTACCAAACTCCGCACGCCTGGACACAGCGGTCAGATTCAGAAGGTATATTTGATAGCCGCCTGAAGGACACGAGGACCGCCGACGCCATTGACATTGCCGACGCCGCTGCCCAGGATGCCGGTGATCATGCCAAAGCTGCTCGACGTGGATGAAGCGGTCGGCAGACCGAAGGCCGGAGTGTTGGTCATGTTGAAGGCATCAAACCGCGCTTCGAGAGTGGATGCACGGTAGATGGGAAAGCTCTTGAAGAGCGACAGATTGTCGGAGAAGTACGCCGGCCCGCGGAATTGGTTGCGATTTGAAGTGCCGAGTACGCCGATAGTTGGGGCCGAAAAGGAGGCAGTATTGAACCATGGAGTTCGGCCTGCTGACTTTCCGCTGACATTGTGCGTGACCGTGAACGGGCCAGTGAAATTGGCCGTCGTGGTGGTTCCAGGCGTGACGGTGGAGGATGTGACCGTAAAAGGCAAACCCGAAACCATCCCGATGACCGTTGAGAGCTTCCACCCGCCAATAACCAGGTTGGCCGCGGAGTTGTCGTTGATCCACTTGTGGCCTTTGCCGAAAGGCAACTCGTAGGTAACCACTTCCTCGGCATTCAGCTTCCGGTCGAAGTCAAGCAGATTGTAGTTGCGGCGCCTGTTACCGCTAAAATACAGCAGTCCTCCGTCCTGAGCGCCGGTCACGTAGCCCTGCGCCTTGCCCCAGGTAAATGAGGAGGTGAAGGTAAGGCCGGCGGAAGCGCGCTTTGTGAGCGATGCCTGCAGCGACTCATAGTTGCTGGAGAAGCCCATGAAGTACTGTGTGACCGAAGCAGTCTTTCCGAAGGCGACGTAGAAAGGATCGGATGTTCCGCTTTGACCATAGACGCTTGGGTTGTTGATGTTCTGCGCAATGTCTTCTCGTGTGCCGTGATTCGCGACATAGGCAATCTGCAGGGCCATGTTATATGGCAGAGCCTGCTCAACCGCCACGTTCCACGAATCTACAGAGGCATTCTTGAAGTTGAGGGGGATATAGAGGTTACCCAGGGAGAGGGTGCCGTTGGCCGCAGTTTCCGTGAGTGTTCCGCCCGAGGTAAACGTGGCTGTCGGAGTAGCAGGAATTCCGGTCACGAAATTGACTGCGCCGCCTGTCGAGTTGAGTGCTGGTCCGTAAGTGGGGGTATTCAGGTAGTTGGTGCTGGTCTTGATGGGATAGTTATAGGCATAGCTGTTGTCTACAAAGGGAACAAAGCTGACGCCAAATCCGGCGCGGAGAACTGTCTTCTCCGACAGACGGTAAGACGCTCCTAGCCGCGGAGCTAAGTTTGCGTAGTCCATTTGCATCCCGATATTGCTGGGGTTTCCGTCTTCACCGGCGAGAACCAGTTGATTGTTGGCGGGGTTGTAGCTGACGAAGCCGCCCGCCTTGCGGGGCGTGGCCGGCGGATACAACTCATAGCGCACGCCGAGATCCACGGTCAGCTTATGAGAGACCTGCCACTTGTCAGAGACAAAGAAGAAGAGCCAGGTCTGCCGGTAGCACGGGAAGGTGCTGTTGGTGTCCTGCCCCACCCCAAAAGGAACGCCGAAGAGAACGCTGGCGACATCATTGGCTTGCCCAGTGACCGAGCCGTTGAATGCGGTGGCGCCCGGCGCCGAGGTCTGGTTCTCAGTGAAGTAGAAGGTTCCCGCGGCGGCGTTGATGTTTCCCTGCAGAAGATCGTCGCGCACACGACGGATGTCTGCGCCGGCCTTCAAGGTGTGATTGCCTTTGATCAAGGTCCAGTTATTGGCAAAGTCCACATTGGATTCGGCGCGCAGCCAGGGCAACGACTGCGAGTATCCGATCAGCGGAGAGGTTAGAGAGCTTGTGCTAGATGCCTGTGAATTGCCGGCGAACTGGCTCAACTGGAAAGCAACCTGGCCGCTGCTATTGGGAGACATATCTGTTCCGTTGGGGCCGTTGCCGGGAATGCCCAGCGTCGCGGCATCGTCTTTACCAAAGTCAGACTGCGTTGCCGCGTTGCGCAGATGGGCCACGCCAACGCGCGCTTCGGTGAACAGGGTAGGCGAGAAGACGTGATCGTAGTTGGCGCCGGTGCTATAGGCATTTGCCGTTCCGGTAGCTTCAAAGCCACTGCCCGCGGGGCCACCAAGGAACGAGCCGAAAAGCGGTGCCTGGAATGTGCTGATGTTCTGATGGCTGAAGCGGCCGCTCAGATGGTCCTTGGAAGACATCGTGTAGTCCGACTTGATGTCGTAGTTGATCATGTCTTTGTGGAAAGGCAGGTTCGCCGAAAAGTTGTTGCTGGTTGCACCAGCGATGTACGCCGCCGATGCAAGATTGGTTGCGGGATTTCTCGCCAGAGTGTCCAAGTCCGCGAGAACGGTCTTACCCACCGTGCTGATTGCCGCAGTCGTCGTGGGAATCAGGTTGCCGGCGAACGCCGTGCGACCGGTTCCGCAGGCGCTGTTTGCTGTGGCGCCCACGCAGTCCGCGGTATCACCCGTAGTTGGATCGTAAACCTGGCCCTTATAGCCGCTCAGGTTGATGTTGCCGCCCGTCACGTTATAGAACGGAATGGTAGTGGTGGTTGCGGTCTCTTCGTGATCGGAGACGCGAAGGAAGTCGCCAAAGATGAACAGCTTGTTCTTTATGACTGGCCCGCCGATTGAGGCTCCCGTGTAGTTGTAGACCAGGCGTCCATTCGGCGCCGCGGCACCAGAAGGAAGTATTGGGGCGAAGTAACTGCGGGCGTTGACGCCGTTGTTTTCCATATTCTGGAAGACCGATCCATGGAGCGAGTTTGTCCCCGACTTGAGCGTCACGTTGACGACGGTTCCCACCGCGCGGCCAAACTCCGCCTCGAAATTGTTGGTGGTGATGTCCACGTTCTGGATCGACGCCGCGGGTGGAACGAGGACGATGTGGATGCCGGTGCGCTGGTCGTCGTCGATACCCTCAATCTGGTAGAGATTGACGTAGGAGGACTGGCCGTTGGAGTTCGTGGACAGATCGTTGTTGGCGTTGTAGAACTGTGAGTTGTTGAAGACGACCGGCGCATTGCCCGGCACTATATTCAGCAGGGACTGGAAGCTGTTGCCGCTGCTGAGGGGAAGATTGGTGATCTGAGCCTGCTCGAGTGTGCTGGAGATGTCGGCCCGGTCGGTCTGGAGCTCTGGAGGAGCCGTCGTCACTGTGATCGACTCCGACGCGCTGCCCGTGACCAGGTTTACATCGACGCGCACGGTGGTGTTTGTCGCCAGAGTAATGTTCTCCCGGGTTTCTTTCTTGAAGCCCGGCGCGACGACCGTGATGGCATATGTTCCGGAAGGAAGATCGGGTACGATGAAGTCCCCGCTCCCGTTGGTGGCGGTTGCATGTTCAACACTCTGACCCGTGAGAACAATCATAACCTTGGCATTGACAACGGCTGCGCCAGTGGCGTCAGTCACCGTTCCCAGCAGCGTGCCGTTCACGGCCTGGGCGAAAATGGTTTGCGACAAGCTCAGGAAGAGCAGCGCGACGAGAAATACTGACAGCTTTCGGAACATTGTGAAGCCTCCATAGAATTGAAATCCGTGCAAAGCACTACCGATGCGCCCTTCTGTCTGGGAGTTTTGAGTCCCGGAGCACATGTATCATCTTAGATACGGCAGCTACTCTCCGCTTTGGATGGGGGACTTGACAAGGTGAATACCGTGTAAATACCGTAATACTACGAGCGTGTTACGCCAATAAGATACTGAAATAACAATACTTAGCAGGCCTGATGCAGGCCGGCATTCATGGTGCACAGAGGTAACATTGTGGGTGACAATTGTGGTCGTGGTGACGTACACTACGCCTAATTCAGGAGTTGAACCCTTTCTCATGCCAAGCGACACGCATGAAACCGCACGCTGGACGCCAGAGACCCCAGAAGATCGGGATCTGGTCACAAGAGAACTGAACGCGATTCTCTCCAGCAGCCATTTTAGCGGGAGCAAGCGCTACCCGGCGCTGCTGAAATACGTGGTCAGTAAGACCCTGGATGGTCATTCGGATGAGTTGAAAGAACGCACGCTCGGCGTGGAAGTCTTTGATCGCTCACCGGATTACGATACCAATGCCGATCCTGTCGTCCGTTTCAGCGCGAGCGAGGTCAGAAAGCGGCTGGCGCAATACTACAGCGAATGTGACGAGAGTTCGCAGCTTCTGATTCAACTGCCGTTGGGCTCCTATGTGCCGGAGTTCAAGCCGAAGGGCGCTGCGCCAAACGTTATGGTTCTGAGGCGCAGCCGTTCTTTGTGGTGGGTTGCCGCTGCCTTTCTGCTCACACTTGCTGTCTTCGGCGCATATTCATACCGCAAGGCGTCCGCGCCAAGAAGCACGGACAAGCTATGGGATCCACTCCTGCATTCGCCTGCTTCCGTTCTGATCGTCGTTGGCACCAGCGATTTTGTGCCTCCGAATGTGAAGCCCGTAGAGGCCGATGTGACAGACCACTTGAGGGGGCCGTTCCATCACATCACGATGTCCAGCGCGATTGCGCTCGCCCGCATGGCTGGTTTTCTGCAGGCGAACGGCAAAGCCTATGAGATCAAGGATGACCGTGAGGTCAGCCTGACGGACTTTCGTTCGCGTCCGGTCATTCTGATCGGCGCCCGAAATAATCCCTGGACGATGCGTCTGACCGATCCTCTGCGCTTCCGTTTTGATTTCGGCTCATTGTCGAGAATACAGGACAGAGAGAATCCCAATAGCAATGCGTGGAACGATCCCCATACTTATGAGAGCGCCGACAGCAGCACCAGCGATTACGCCCTGATTACGCGTTACCACGACACGACTACCAACGGTACCGTCATGGTGGTTGCAGGTCTTGGCACATATGGCACGGAGGCCGCAAGCGAGTTTGCGGTCTCACCGCAGTATATCGATCAGCTGCTCAGCAAGGCGCCAGCCAATTGGGGAAATAAGAATCTGGAGATCGTGATCAGGACCGATAAAATCAACGGCGAGGCCGGTCCACCCTACCTTGTGTCTTCTACGTCCTGGTAACAGCCTGTAATGTAGCGGGCCATTCTCAGCCCAGCGAGCAAGAAAATCCCCATCAGATTCTCTGCAGAATTGCGTTGGCCAGCATCCAGCAGGGCCAGGAAATCAAGCTTGAACAGAACTGAAGTATTGGACTACCTCTTCCCAGTTATTGACGCGGACAAAGCCTGTAGCGGCCAGGTTATGGGGAGCGGTGTAGAGCAGGCCCTGTCCATCAAAGCGGAGGATATTTTTAGGCAGGTCGTCGATGAGATAGTCGGCGCGGAGGATGGACTTGTNNGCTGCAGCCAGCGGTACTTGGAGCCGAGGGAGTTGGGGACGGCCATGGCCTGGGTGGCGATGAAGATTTCAAAGCGGGCGGAGAGCTGCTGTAGCACGTCTTGAGCGCCGGGCATGAGGGCCAGGTCCTCGAAGAAGTCCTCGGCGTCGAGGAAGTCGCGCAGCTGCTGTTTGCGTTCGAGCGGCGCGATCTCCCACAGACCCTTGCCGGCCAGGTCCTGGGTGGTGACGTCTTCATCGAAGGTCTGGTTGTAGCGGCGAATGTGCTCGGCGAGGGTGTCCGCCATGACCTCATCCATGTCCACACAGATGCGCTGCACTGCTAGTCCTCCACGGGGGGATTGGAGATCTTGCGTTTTGGCTTCTTGGCGTCTGGCGGCGGAGGAGGAGGTGCCATGGCGGGGTCCCAGTAGAGGAGGCGGGCGCAACTGTCGCAGGTGAGCAGTTCTCCTTCGCGGAGCTGGTTCCACATCTGGGGACGGACGCCCATGCGGCATCCGGTGCATTGCTGATTTTCAACGCGGGCGATGCCGGTGCCGCGGGAGGCGCAGAGGCGGTCGAAGCGGGTGAGCCACTCCGGCTCGATGAGGGGGCGGAGGGCCTCGCGCTGGACAGCGAGGGCTGCTTGCTGGCGTTCGAGCTCGGCGTGGCGAAGGCGGACGCTCTCACGAACCTTGTCGAGGACTGCGGCGAGCGACTCAACCTGGGCGCGGGCTGCGGCAAGTGCGGCTTCCTGGGCTTCGGTGCGCTCCAGACTGGCGAAGGCCTCATTTTCCAGGCGCTCGGCCTCGGCCTCGGCAAAGTGGAGTTCGTGCTCGTTGGCCTTGGCCTGGTCGGTGGTGGTGAGGGTGTTCTGCTGTGCGCTGTAGCGAACGACCTTCTGACGGTGGGAAGTGATCTCGCGCTCCAGGCGGGTGCGGAGGGAGTCCTCGCGGCTGAGGGCGGAGGAGGCCTCGGCTGCCATGCGCTGAGCGGCGGCAAGGGCGGCCTGAGCCTGGGCGATTTCAGCCGGCAGGGCGCGCGCGGCCTGCGCTAGGCTGGTGCGTTCCAGCTCGACGGCTTGCAGCTTTACGAGATTTTCAATGTGCGCTTGCATCTATGTTATGAAGTCTACGGCATTGGCCGTGGATAAAGAAAATGAGGGCGGCGGAAAGGTGGGGGCACCTGCGCCCAATTCTTAACGTGGCTATGCTGCCGGTCGCGTATAATTCTTGGTTGCTTCAAAATGAAGCGACGGAGGAAGCTAATGGACTCGACCTATTTGATTTTTCTGGGAGCCGCGGCTCTCATCGTACTCATTTTCGTTCTCTCTATCGTTTTCGGCAGCTTCTTCACCGTGAACACTGCCGAAGTTGCCGTCGTAACGCGTTTTGGAAAGTTTCTGCGGGTCGCTGATCCGGGCCTGAACTGGAAGGTTCCGTTCTTCGACACCATCTCGGGCACCGTGAGCCTGCGGGTCAACCAGATTTCGCTGACCATGGAGACCAAGACCAAGGACAACGTCTTCGTGACCATTCCGATTTCCGTGCAGAATCGTGTGCGTCCGGAGAAGGTCTACGACGCCTTTTATAAGTTGTCCGACCCCACGGCGCAGATCAAATCTTACGTGGAGCAGGTGATTCTGGGCCATGTGCCCGGTATGACGCTGGATGAGGTCTTTGCCTCGCAATCGTCGATTGCCGCGGCGGTGAAGCAGGAGTTGGACGCAGACATGGCCACCTTCGGCTTCGAGATTGTGAATGTGCTGGTGACCGACATTATTCCCGACGCCAAGGTCAAGTCGGCGATGAACGACATCA
>PMGP01000291.1:0-3041 GCA_003156235.1 Acidobacteriaceae bacterium | reverse complement strand
TGGTGACGCAGTACTTCGACACGCTGAAGTCGATTGGCGAGAGCGACAAGACGAACACGCTCTTTTTGGCGCATACGCCCGGAGCGGTGAAGGAAGTCTCGGAGCAGATTCTTGATTCGATGCTGGTGGCGGGGCGCTCGAAGGAGTGATCCGCGGAGTTGGGTTGCCCATCCTTTCGCCGGTTTTTTCTCTAAAGGCTGGCGAAACGGATGGGAAGGCCGGCCGTAGTCCAATCTCATCCGTTTCAGATCAGAGCGGCTGGATCAACTGACTTGCGTATGAACAGAGCACATCGACTCCGCTATTGAGCGCGGAGTCCGCGGGAGAGTTGACCAGTGCGGGAAGTCCTATTTCAGGATGCCGTTTTGAGGGATGCGGCTTTGAGCAGTTCCTTTTCCGCACGCAACCAATCCTGCTCCGCGTGTCCATCTTTGCAACCGCGCGCCGCCCAATAACTTTTCGCAAGCCGCTCGATCTCCTCACGAGACGGTTTTGATTCTTTAGTGACTTTCTCTTTCTTTGTTGCGGCCTTGCGTAGCTTAGCGGTGGTCTTCGTCTTCTTCGTTGTATCTGCCATTCGAATTTCCTCCGTTAGATTCGCCGCAAACGTACGGGGCATCCACTTCAGAATACAAAAACACGTCATTGAAAGCGAATCAATTCGCTTCAGCGCACCTTATTGCTCAACATGCGCGCGGTTAAGCATCATCCAGTCCCTACGAGCGGACTTGTGGGCCTCAGCCAGAGAGATGCGCGCCTGTTCTAAAGTGGCAGAGGTGATCGGGCTGTGCAGTTGAACCAAAAGTTTACACACGCGGCTCCTTGCCCGCGCACGGCCCCGCGTGTTTGACTGGAGGTCGAAGAGGGACCGGCACAATGGCTTACATTCTTGCACTGGACCAGGGGACTACGAGTTCCCGCGCAATTCTTTTTAACCAGGCGGGCACGATTGCCGCCGTAGCGCAGCATGAGTTTGAGCAGTTCTTTCCGCAAGCTGGCTGGGTGGAACACGACGCTATGGAGATTCTGACCAGCCAGATGAGCTGCGCGGTGGAGGCGCTGGGAAAGGTGGGCGCGCGGCCGCGCGATGTGGCGGCCATCGGCATCACCAACCAGCGCGAGACGGTGGTTGTGTGGGAGCGGGCTACAGGCAAGCCGATTCATAAGGCCATTGTCTGGCAGGACCGGCGAACGGCTGCGCGCTGCTCGGAGCTGAAGGAGAGCGGCGCGGAGGAAACGGTTTCCTCGAAGACCGGGCTGGTGCTGGACCCGTATTTTTCCGCAACCAAGGTGGGCTGGATTCTGGACAATGTGCCGGGAGCGCGGGCGCGGGCCGAGCGCGGCGAGTTGGCCTTCGGTACGGTGGACAGTTGGCTGATCTGGCATTTGACAAGCGGGAAGCACCACGTGACGGACGTGACCAACGCCTCGCGGACGCTGCTCTTCAATATCGTCAAGGGCGAGTGGGATGAGGAACTGCTACGCATTTTTTGCGTTCCTCAGAGCATGTTGCCCGAGGTGGTGTGGTCGAGCCAGAACGTGGGCGAGGTGACCACCACGCTGGGCCTGGGCGGCGTGGCGATTGCGGGCATTGCCGGCGATCAGCAGGCGGCGCTCTTTGGCCAATTGTGCTGGAAGGCGGGCGAGGCCAAGAACACTTACGGGACGGGCTGCTTCCTGTTGCAGAATATCGGCACAGGACGCGACGGCAACGGAACGGGATTTGTGCGCTCCAAGCACCGGCTGATTACCACGCTGGCGGCCAGCGCCGAGAAGCGGCTGGAGTACGCGCTGGAGGGCAGCATCTTCATCGGCGGCGCGGTAGTGCAGTGGCTCAGGGACAATTTGAAGCTGATCGGCTCCTCGGCCGAGGTTGAAGAGCTGGCGGCCAGCGTGCCGGATTCCGGCGGTGTGGTTCTGGTGCCGGCGTTTGTGGGGCTGGGCGCGCCGCACTGGGATCCGCACGCCTCTGGAATGCTGATTGGCCTCGGCCGAGGGACGCAGCCGGGACACATTGCGCGGGCGGCGTTGGAGAGCATCGCCTTCCAGGTGGCCGACGTGCTGGAAGCNNGCGGCGCGGCGGTGAACAACCTGCTGATGCAGTTCCAGGCCGACGTGCTGAATGTTCCGGTGGTGCGGCCGCAAGTGACCGAGACAACTGCGCTGGGAGCGGCTTATCTCGCAGGGCTGGCTACGGGATTCTGGGCTGGGCCGGAGGATTTGCGGGCCAAGCGGATGGGCGACGTGCGCTTTGAGCCGAAGATGGCTGCGAACGAACGAGCCGAGCGGCGCGGGCGCTGGTCGCGGGCAGTGGAGCGAGCGAAGGGGTGGACGGAGTAAAGCAATCCGTCGATTAACCGAAGAGTTCGCTGTGAGAGCCGAGACGAGCCAGACGGACGGTTTCCGCGTCGGTTTTCCGGTAGATCAACAGCAGGTCCGGCTTGACGTGGCACTCACGATAACCCTGCCAATCGCCGCTCAGCTCGTGGTCGCGGTGTCGTGGCTCTAAAGGGTCGTCGTTTGCCAAAGCCAGCAATACGGGTAGCAGCGCGGCATAGAGAGCCGCGCCGTGCCGGCCTCGCGCCTCGCGCTTGCTGTCGCGTTTGAAGGCCGTAGAACGCTCAATCGTCCGCATGCAAATCCGCCATCAGCGCCTCGACGGTAGCAAAGTGCTTGCCTTTTCCAGACTCCAGTTCAGCGATTGCCTTGCGGGTGGTGGCGTTGGGAACCTTGACCTCGAAGGGCAGGCGGCGCTCATCGGCAATACGGAGCATCAGCAGCCGGATCGCATCGGAGATGGACAGGCCCATTGCTTCGAGCGCTTCGGAGGCTCGCTCTTTGGTGTTCGTGTCGATGCGGGCACGGACGTAGGTGTCGGCGGTGGCCATGGAAATTCTCCCTAAACGTTATTGTAGTCACAATGAGACTACGTCGCAAGTGGGTTTGATCTTCGTTCTTCCTCAGCACGGTACTCTAGAGAGAGATGCCTCCTATTCTCAACGCGCAGTCGATCACCAAGCAGTTCGGCGCCAAGCCGCTCT
>PMGP01000133.1 GCA_003156235.1 Acidobacteriaceae bacterium | reverse complement strand
CACGGACAGACGCTCTATCATCAGCCGCGCGCGGAGAGCTACGCCGGACGGCGATTCGCATGTACCTGGCAGTTGGGCGAGGCGGCGGTGATTGCCTCGGCGGCTGGAGTTCCCGTGGTCTCGAACTTCCGGCCCGCCGACATGATGGCCGGGGGACAGGGAGCGCCTCTGGTTCCGCTGCTGGACTATGTGCTCTTTGCCGACCGCAAGCGTGGGCGCGTGCTGCAGAACATCGGCGGCATCGCGAATCTGACCGCCATTCCCGCAGGGGCTAAGCCCGATGCAGTGATAGCCTTCGACACCGGACCTGGAAATATGATCATCGACGCGCTGGCACAGCAACTCTACGGCAAACGCTTTGACCGCAATGGAGGCTATGCAGCGCGGGGCTGTGTGCTTGGGCCGGTTTTAGCCGATGCGTTGGGCAACCCTTACTTCAAGCTGAAGCCGCCGCGCACGGCAGGACGGGAGCAATTTGGACGCGAATATGCGGCAAAGTTTCTGGCCGCCTGCCGACAGCAGAGCAACCGGCCCGAGGACGCGCTTGCCACGGCGACCGCATTGACGGCTGAGACGATTGCGCAGAGCTACAAGGCATTTGTCCGGCGCGGGATGAGGGGCTGCGCGGTGGATTACATTGTCTCCGGCGGCGGGGCGCGCAATGCCACGCTGATGGCCATGCTGGCTGCAAGGCTGGAGCCGATGGGTTGCGATTTGGCCGCCAGCGAAGAATTCGGCCTGCCCGCCGAAGCCAAGGAAGCCGCGGCCTTTGCGCTGCTGGCCTGGCAGACCTGGCACCACCTGCCGGGGAATGTGCCTCGGGCAACCGGCGCCGCGCGGCCGGCGATCCTGGGGCAGATCACTTATGCGTAGCCTGCATGCACTATCCGGCCTTCAGCTTCCTTTACTGATCGGTCCCAAAGAAATGCAACACTCCCTCCCATCCATTCCGCAAATAGCGCGGAATGGATGGGGCACAGCGTTTCAAAACTTCTGGACCGGATCAATAATTGATCCGGAATATTGTTTTTGACAACATTGAAAGAAATAATGGGACATCTCTCATATTCCTGAAATGTCCGTAATTTCATGAAATTTGGAGTGTCACAGCAATCACCACACTATAAGACGGATTTTTCAACCTTTTGGCGGCCTGACTCGTCTACTAAAACAGAGTATGCCATTCTGGACGACGTAAGACGTTGGCTGGCGGAGTGATGATGAAAAGCGAGATGAAGAAACGGTTTCCTTTATTGATAGCGCAGGCGGCAGTAGGCATTGCCCTGCTGGCTGGCGCGGTCGTTGCCAGCGCACAGGCGCCCAAGCCTTTCCGGGGCACGATCACCGCCATCAGTGGCAATACGCTTACGGTGAAGACCGATGCGGACGGGGTTCAGCAGGTGAATGTGCCTGCCACGGCGACGCTCAAGCGGGTCGCTCCTGGACAAACGGATCTGAAATCCGCGGAGACGATCCCGTTTTCTGATTTGGCTGCGGGAGATCGCGTGCTTGTGACGCCCGATCCGAATGCAACCGAAGCCACAGCGCAGGCACTTCGGATTATCGCCATAAAGCAAACCGATTTGGCGCAGAAGCGGGAGAAGGATCTCCAGGACTGGCAACTACGCGGCGTGGGCGGACTGGTGAAGAGCGTCGATGCTGCGGCGGGCGTGATTGTATTGAGCAGCGGC
Organism: Acidobacteriaceae bacterium; assembly: GCA_003156235.1. Classification (GTDB taxonomy): domain Bacteria; phylum Acidobacteriota; class Terriglobia; order Terriglobales; family Acidobacteriaceae; genus Telmatobacter. The sequence continues at coordinate 1,403 of PMGP01000133.1, read as the reverse complement.
TCGGGAACCACTGCCAAAACCATCACCGTGCACACCACCAAGGCGACGGCACTCAAGCGCTATGCGCCGGCCTCGGCGCGCATCGATGCGGCGTTGCCGGCGCCGATTGATGCGATTCACGCGGGCGACCAGTTGCAGGCGCGCGGCACAAAGAATGCGGACGGCACGGAGATTGCCGCCGAAGAAGTTGTCTCGGGCAGCTTCCGCTACATAGCAGGAACGATCGTGTCGCTGGATGCGGCAAGTTCGACGCTGGTGGTCAAGGATCTGGCAACCAAGAAGCCGGTCACGGTTCACATTGCAGCGGATGTGCAGATGAAGCGTTTGCCGGATCGCATGGCGCAGATGCTGGCATTGCGGCTGAAAGGAAATACGGGCGCGGCTGGGGCTGGCGGGAACGGTCCGGCAGGTGGGCAGCGCGCCGGCGGCCAAGGCAACGGCGGCGGCCAATGGGCTGGCCAGAATGGCAGACAGGGCGGTGGCGCCCTTGACCCGCATCAGGTGCTCAACAACGCCCCGGCCATTCAGCTCAGCGATTTGAAGAAGGGCGATGCGGTGATGCTGGTAGCCAATGATGGGATAACGGAGGTTACGGCCATCACGCTGCTGGCGGGCGTCGAGCCTCTGCTTGAATCTCCCGCGGCCAGCCAGAATCTGCTCTCCAACTGGAGCATGAGCTCCGGCTCACCTGACATTGCGCAGTAGGCACACACGGAATACGCGTAAACAAGCGAGGAATTCGTGATTCTAAAAATGCAATACCGCACTCATTTTGTATTATTACTGGCATTGTGCATAGCCGGAGCACTAGCGGCGCAGACGCAAGCTCCCACCGTTCCCGCTACGGCTCCCGTTGTCACTACGGCCAGTTCCACGCCGGCAACTCCGGCTACCACGGCCACGGTGCGCGGGCACATCGCCGACCCGTCGGGCGCGCTGATTCCAGGCGCATCGATCACCATCACAACACCGGCTGGGAAAGTCGTGACCAAAACGACGGCGGACGCGAGCGGCCAATATGTGGTGAACGGCCTGGCACCCGGCAGCTATATCGTGCAGACCAACGTTGAAGGCTTCGCTCCCTTCACATCGCCAGCCATACAGCTCGCTTCAGGGCAGGTGAAGCGTGTGGACATCTCCATGGCCATGGTGGTCGAGCAGCAGAGTGTGGTGGTCAGCGACGAATCGCCCGCAGTCAGCGTGGAGGCGGGCGGCAACGCCAGTGCCATTGTCCTGAAGGGCGCTGACCTGGACGCGCTCTCCGATGATCCCGATGAGCTATCCAACGAGTTGACGGCACTGGCCGGACCCTCGGCCGGTCCGAACGGCGGGCAGATTTATATCGACGGCTTCAGCGGCGGACAACTGCCGCCCAAGTCGGCGATTCGCGAGATTCGCATCAA
>PMGP01000323.1:5706-8872 GCA_003156235.1 Acidobacteriaceae bacterium | reverse complement strand
CACGCGCATGGCGCTCAATGAAGTGGTGGCCTACATTGGCCTGGGCGCGCAAAAAGCCGTGCTCACGCCGCGATCCTTCACTATCGCCACCTTCGCCCTCTGCGGCTTCGCTAATCTGGGCTCGATCGGCATGCAGATCGGCGGCATCGGCGCGCTGGTTCCCGAGCGCCGCAACGACCTGGCCAAGCTCGGATTCCGCGCCATGTTCGCCGGCACCATGGCCAACCTCATCTCCGCTTCCATCGCCGGCATCTTTCTGGGATAGGATTTTGTTATTCTGTCTCTTGTGGAGTATGACCGCTACATCTATCCGCCCTATGATGCACCGCTCGCAGACGCGTACGGCGGTCTCTTCGAATCCGTCTACGTAATCTTTCACCCGTTTGTCAGCGTACCGGACCATCTCGCCTGGAAGGCGACCAAAAAGTATCCATGCGACGAGCAGATTCTGAGCCTGGGAACAAAATGCTCCTGGGCCAGCGTTGCCGCTAAGACAGGACTGAGTACCTGCTGCAAACTGAACCATGCGCTGTTGACTTCAACAGAATCGATCGCCTCCGAATTGTGCGACTATCCGGCCCGCGATGCGCTGCAGAGCTATCTGCAATCCGCATCCGTTTGGATGCCCGTTCAGGGCCGATTCGAACCCTTGCTGCAAATGGATTTCCTCGATGCCTTCGCCGCAGCCGGTCAGGAAGAACTGATCTTCGTGCCGGAATTTCCCCATACCGATCCCATCCAGCTAATCCATGTTTCCAGCCTCAGGAGTCGCAAAGATGCATTCCCCTCCCGCGGCACTCTTCTTGCTCCGGATGAATCCTTCCTGCTCACGGTGGATTGGGATAGTTTTTTCACCCTCTTCTACGGTCCGCGCGCGTTTGTAACCGAAATGGCTCGCCTACAGCATCTCGAAGGCTTTTTCGCCACCCCCACCACCGAGCACTTCTGGTTCAACTATTCGCTTGGATGCTGTGTCGTCACCATGTCACCGGAGGTCTGGCCGGCTGCTTGAGAACTCCTTTTCTCCTGCCGGTTGTCCCACAAATGCCCCGTGCCCCTGTCATCCTGAGCGTAGCGCAGCGGAGTCGAAGGACCTGCTTCTCGTACTTTTCTGGCGAAAGAGTGGGATACAACGAATCTCAATTCCCCGCCCTCATCCTCTTCAATCTGTAATAAATCGTCAGCGCCGTCACGCTTCCGCACGTCAGCAAGCTCGCCGCCATGCCCAATATCAGCGACAAATCCCGCTGATAAACCCCATGCACAATCCCCACCACCTGCAGCACGCTGAAGCCGCCAAAAGTCAGCAGCGAAATTCCCGCGTCGCTCTTCTTCCGCCACAAGGCCACCACCTGCGGCACAAACAAAAGCGCATTGCACCCCAGCCCCAAACCGAAAATCACCGCGACAATCTCTTTCATTTTTCAAGTCTCCCCTCGTCGGAGCTGTCCGATGCTTTTATCCTCTCACCCAGGGCAAATCCGGAGCGAGCAGAGCGTGTCATAGTAAGGCATGGCGAACGGTCGAACGGCAAAGGCCTATCTTGCCTTGGCGGTGGGTGTCATCTCCATCGCATGGTCGGCGATTTTTGTCCGCTGGACCCATATGCCGGGGATCGCATCCGCTTTCTATCGCGTCCTCTTTGCTTCTATCGCGCTCTGGCCGTTTCTGCTGTTCTCCGGAACAAAGCTTCCTCGCGTCCGCTTGTCAACATTCGGTCTTGCCGCCCTCGGCGGAGCCTTCTTCGCGGGCGACGTTGGCCTCTATAACATTGCCGTGCTTCATACCTCGGCCGGCAGCGCCACTTTTCTCTCTATCAGCACACCCCTGCTTGTTGGGCTGCTGACCTGGGGAATCACGCGGCAAGTGCCGTCGCGGCATTTCTGGATGGCGTTGGCCATCGCTATCGCTGGCGCATTTCTGATCGTCGCCGCGGATGCGCGAGTCCTTGGCTCCCGGCCCACTGCCGATCTCGCCGCGGTGTTGTCCTCCATCTGCTTTGCGCTGTATCTACTGGCTACTGAGCGGCTGCGGAAGAGTTGCAACACGATTACACTTCTTGCTCTATCGACAACGGCAAGCGCCGCGGTGCTGCTGGTCTTTGCCGCATCGGCCCGCATCTCGCTGGCCGTGCCGAGTCTATCTTCCCTGGCCGCTCTGGCCGGCCTTGCGTTGGTCTGCCAGTTGACCGGTTACTTCTGTCTCACCTACGCACTCGGCCATCTTCCTGCCACTGTGACCTCGCTGATCCTGCTCGCTACCGCGCCTCTCACGGCGGTATTCGCGCTGCTGATCTTCGCGGAGCGCATGACGTTCATTCAGATCCTCGGCGGAGGCCTGGTGCTACTTGGCGTGTGGATCATCACCGGCGCAGATCGTAATCGTGCCCCATCATCCTGCACTTAATGAGGAGGGCAACGCGCACAAAAAGGACTTGCCTGTAGAATGTCTAAAGCACATCGTCTGGCGCAAAAAATGACCTACTACGACCAAGTCTCCGAAGCCGCTTCGTTCCTCCGCATCAAGCTGGGTTCGCTCCGTCCCCGGACCGGAATCGTCCTCGGCTCCGGGCTGGGCGCTGTGGCCGACGTGGTCACCGATCCGGTCGCCATTCCCTACGCCCAGATTCCGCATTTTCCACAATCCACCGTCGAGGGCCACTCGGGCCGCATTGTCGCTGGCCTCTTGGGCGAGGTCCCGGTCGTCGTCATGCAGGGCAGGGTGCATTTTTACGAGGGCTACTCACCGCAGCAGGTCACCTTCCCCATGCGCGTGCTGGGCGCGCTCGGCCTCCAGGCGGTCATCCTGACCAACGCCGCCGGCGGTGTCCTGCAGGGCTACCACGTGGGCCAGCTCGTCGTGCTCAGCGATCACATCAACTTCATGGGCTGGAACCCGCTGGTTGGCCCCAACGAGCCCCGTTTCGCCGCGCGCCCCGGCGCCGGATTGCGCTTTTTCGACATGACAGAGGCATACTCAAAGCCGCTTCGCGCCCTGGCACACGAGGCCGCAAAAGAAGAGAATTTTGCGCTGGCCGAAGGCGTCTATCTGGCCGTCAGCGGGCCCAGCTACGAGACCCCCGCTGAGATTCGCGCCTTCCGCGCGCTGGGCGCAACCCTGGTCGGCATGTCCACCGTCCCGGAGACCATCGTCGCCCGCCACATGG
>PMGP01000323.1:211-5655 GCA_003156235.1 Acidobacteriaceae bacterium | reverse complement strand
GCGCGCGCCTCCCCTTTCCGCCTGTTGTGGTGGGAATTGCCGGCTGCACCGGCTCGGGCAAAACGACTCTCACGGCCGAGTTGGCTCGCTCCCTCAGCGGCATCCACTTCCATACCGACACGTACTATCGCGATCTGGCCCACCTGCCGCTGGAAGAGCGCGCCCGCCAGAACTTCGACCACCCCTCGCTGATCGAGATTCCCCTCCTGGCAGCCCACATTGCCGCGCTGGCCAGGGGTGAAGCCATCGAGCGCCCGCTCTACGACTTCGCCTCTTATACCCGCGTCCTCGACTCCAACGGAATCGCCCTTACTGAGACCGTCCGCCCCGGCGCCTATCTGCTCATCGAGGGCATCTTCGCCCTCCATTTCACCGAACTGCTGCCCTTCTACCAGTTGCGCATCTACATCGACACTCCCGACGAGGTCTGCTTTCAGCGGCGGCTGCAACGCGATATCGCAGAGCGCGGCCGCACGCCCGAGGTGGTCCGCCAACAATATGAGGCCACCGTCCGGCCCTCCAGCATCGCTTTTGTCCGCCCTTCGGCCGTCAACGCCGATCTCATCGTCGACGGAACCGGCGCCCTCGACTGGAAGGTGGAGCAGATTCTGGGCCAGATGAACCGCCGCGGCCTGTTGCGCTTCCAGGATTGAAAAATCTTATTGTTACAGTTTTTTATTGGTTTATTTACTATAGTTTCATTGGAAAGCTCTCATGATTCAGATGCACGTACCGATAAGTTCCCCATGATGCTTGTGAAATTCCTCGATTCAATGAAGCACCACGTGAACTCCTGGCTGCTGCAGGGCATCTCGCCCCGGAGGCTGGCGCTCACCCTCGCCCTCGGGTTCGCCATCGGATGCATCCCTGTGCTGGGCGTGACCACCACCCTGTGCGTCCTCGTGGCCCTCGCTTTGCGGCTCAACTTTCCCGCCATTCAAGCGGCTAACTGGACCGCTGCGCCGTTGCAATTGGTGCTGATTGTGCCCTTTATGCGCCTCGGAGGGCGTATCTTTACCTTCGGTTCACATCGCGCCGTCGAGATTGGCTCTCTGCTGCACACTTCGCCGCTGGCGCTGATTTCGCAGCTGGGCGGCATGGCCGGTCAGGCGCTGCTGGCCTGGCTGATGATTGCCATACCCGCCGTCGCTCTGATGACCGTGATGCTGACCACTCTGCTGCGCAGGGTTCCGGCCATCGCCCAGGCCGAATCCGGCTACTGAGTATCAGCGACCGCCATAGTTGCGCGGACTGCCACTTACAGAGCCTTACCCATTTCATAGGCTTGCTTCATGGCAGGGCGCGTGAGGATATCGCCTATCTCCCCTTCAGCGGCCGGTCATCTTCTCGATGGCTTCGGGGTAGCGTGCGCCCTCTACCTTGATCTCAGCGGCGGCGCTTTCGATCTCTCGGAGATCGCCGGAAGTAAGCTCGACTGTAGCAGCACCAATGTTCTCTTCCAGGCGATGCAGCTTCGTCGTCCCCGGAATGGGGACGATCCACGGTTTTTGCGCCAGCAACCAGGCAAGCGCGATCTGGGCGGGCGTCGCCTTCTTTTCTGCTCCGATTTTGCCCAGCAGATCGACCAGCGCCTGGTTCGCCTTCAGGGCCTCCGGTGTATAGCGCGGCAGCTTGCTGCGGAAGTCGGTTTCGTCGAACTTGGTATTCGCGTCCATCTTGCCCGTCAGAAAGCCTCGGCCCAGCGGACTGTAGGGAACAAAGCCGATGCCGAGTTCTTCCAGCGTAGGAAGCACTTCCGCTTCCGGGCCTCTGGTCCATAGCGAGTATTCGCTCTGCACCGCTGTCACCGGCTGGGCGGCATGTGCGCGGCGGATCGTCTTCGCGGCTGCTTCGGAGAGGCCAAAGTGTTTCACCTTGCCCTGCTGAATCAGTTCCTTCACCGCTCCCGCTACATCCTCGATGGGCACGTCGAGATCAACGCGGTGCTGATAGAAGAGATCGATGGCATCGATCTTCAGGCGCTTGAGCGAGTCTTCCGCGACCTGCTTGATGTGCTCTGGGCGGCTGTCCAGCCCAGCCTGTTTGCCGGTGCTCGGATCAAGTTTGAAACCGAATTTGGTGGCGATCACTACTTGGCCCTTGAAGGGCTCGAGGGCTTCGCCGAGCAGGGTTTCATTCGTGAACGGGCCGTAGACCTCCGCCGTGTCGAAGAAAGTGACGCCGCGCTCGACGGCCGCGCGCAGCAGAGTGATCATCTCATGCTTGTCTTTGGGCGGCCCGTAGGAAAAGCTCATTCCCATGCAGCCGAGCCCCAGCGCCGATACTTCTAGGTTACTGTTTCCCAATTTGCGTTTTTGCATTGCTGTTCCTTTCAGCGGTTCAAAACCAAACCCATCGCTTCGAATTCCGTGAGCAAGAGAGGTACTACGAACCTCAACCTCGCAACGTCCGAATTCTCGCGACAAGGCCGGGGATCAACCTCATTTCGGCGCGTAAGGATCGTTCACCGGCTTGGCACTCTCCAGCCAGGCGGTGTAAATCATGTCGCGCAACATGCTGGCCCCGGCTCCCAGACGCTCGGCGGTATACTCCCGTGATTCCGCAGTTCCTGCTCCCACAAACCCGCCTGCCTTCTCCAGTTGATAGACCTTTTCCGTGTACGACTTGGTGTTGCGCAGGTAGGCTACATAAGCATCAAACAGATCGCCGTCGATGGCCTTGGCCGGCGTCATCGTCGCCCGCACGTCAGCCTCGTGGATGTTAGCCTCCACAAACGGCCCCTCAAACTGCCAGTGAATCTTGTGCTCGGTGGTATAGCCGTTGGGGTTCGGCCCTGTCCAGCCGTTGTATTGGACGGTAGTGTGCAGCGGCTGCGAGCCGTCTCCCACGTAGTGGCCCAGCCATCCGGCGTAGAAGATAATGACATGCTCAACTGCGCGGATGTCTAGGTCGGCGGCTGGCTTGGCCGCGGTCAGCCTGCGGTACTCGCGTAGGCCCGACTTCAGCCGCTCCCAAACCTCGTCAGTCTCCCAGGGTTGCAGGCCGATCTTCTCCGGTCGCTGTCCGGCGGCAAAGACCTTGGCTTCAAAGTCGAAGCGACGATGCGGCAGGGGGCCCAAAGCGTCGGCCAGCTCCATGTCGATGAAGTGCTCCGGCGCCTGCGCGGCCACCAGCTCCGGCTCGGCGGGCGAGCGCCAGCGATCCGGCTCGGGCCCCAGGTACTCGATCTCCGCTATCGCCTCCGGCGAGCGCAGAAACGCCGGCACATCGGCTGGCAGCGAGCTGGCCGCCAGCTTGTTGATCATCCGATGGCCCCCGTTGCCCCAAGCATGGGCAGTCGGCGGCATAGCAAGAACGCAAACCAGCCCGGCTAAGGCCAGAGCTGACAGAAACACACGGTACGACGCAGAGGTAGAGAACATGAAGGCAGTATACCGCCCCCCGCAAAGCGCCGTTTTAGTTGCCGGTAATTTCCGATTCGCGCGCGAATGCCTTTCGATTGGAGAATTTTTCAGTGCTATCAAAACGAGCACAAAGTCTAGAGTATGATTGAAATAAGGAGGAATTCCATATGGCAACCCAAGCCCGGCCACGCATACAGCCAATCCGCTCCTCCAAGCCTAAAGTGAATATCTCGGTTGCGAAGGCAGAAGAGGATCTTCTAGCCAACGTCATGGTTTCCGTTTCCGCTTCGCTGGAAAAGATGAGCGAGAAAGAGCGGGAGCAAGCGGTGACGAACGCGGAACGAGCCGTAGCCCATATTCAATAGAGCTTTACAGGCAACTGCCGGAAGCCCCGCAAGTGCGCCCGCCCAGCTTCACTTTCAGGATCGATCCCCAGCGCGGTTAATGCCGCCGCAAACGCCTGCTCGTCTCGCGCATCGACTGCTCTCTGCTATGCCGCCTGCGCCCTGAGTTTTAGCTGATCGAGATGCTTTTTCGATCCGGTATCCTCGCGCATCTGGCGAAGAATCTCGTTCGCCTTCTCGCTGGGAATACCTTCCTTGTTGTGCATTCAGTTATACCTCTATCCTGACCAGTATAGGGGTACAACAGAGGGAGGTCCCGAAATCGCCATAACACTAAGGCGAGAACGTATCGTTCTCCGGGCGCCCTGAATCCCAGATCTCGATTCTATGACCCGGGTTTTCCCGCATCAGTTCTCGTCGCTGAAGATGGCTTCGATAGTGGTTTCAAACAGCCGCGCCAGTTTGAAGGCCAGCGGAAGGCTGGGGTCGAACTTGCCCGTCTCAATGGCGTTGACCGACTGGCGCGAGACCTCCAGCCGTTGGGCCAGATCGGCCTGCGACCAGTCGCGTTCAGCGCGCAGCACACGCAATCGGTTCTTCATCTGTACCTCCTCAGGAGGAAGGGGATGGAGATGCCTACGAATATCCAGAAGATGACAGCATCCAGGCTCGGGTTCAGGTGCCGGAGGTGGACAAAGCTTTCCAGAAAGCCCCAGATGTTCGTCACGGCCAGGGTTCCACCAATGCCCCAGAGCATGGACTGAACCCCGATAGAACGCTGGAATTCATCCTTCTCTTCGGCCAAGTAAAGGCCGAAGATAGCCAGTAATCCGGTGAGCGGAATCGCGGGAAGAACGGCCAGCAGGTAGGCCAATACGCCGGTTGGATGGTAGCGGAGAAATACTCCAATGGCCAGAACGAGAGACAGTACGTACAGTAGCATGGTGATGAGATTGCGACGCATGAAGCGTTTGGCGGCGGGATTGCTGGTTTTGCATTCCATGATGGTTTCCTTTTGTTAACAACTGATTTGTTTCAGATCGGCCTGCGGCCAGTCGCGTTCCGCGCGCAGCACTCGCAACCGGTTTTTCATTTGTACCTCATATGCTGGATGCCCAGCGCAAGGCCGGAGAGCACGCAATAGAGCGGATAAACAAGATACAGATCCATGTGCCGCAGGTGGACAAAGTTCTCCAGGAATCCCCAGGTCACCGTCACCGAGAGCGTCGCTCCGATGCCCCAGAGCAACGCTTGAACTTGCAGGTTGCGCATGAACTCGTCCTTTTCTTCGGAGAGATACATTCCGAAGGCCGCGATCTGTAGGATGATGGCCAGAGCGGGCAGCACGGCCAGCAGCCAGGCCAGAGGGCCGGTGGGGCGGTAATGAACAAAGATCACAATGGCCAGAACGAGAAACGCAATGTACAGCGCCATGGTGATAGCCAGGCGCCACATATAGCGGCGTTTAGCGGGATTGTTTGTTGAGCAGTTCATGATTGGTCTCCTTTACTTAACGACAACTAAACCTTACATAATTAGCCGGATAATGTCAAGTGTAATTGACATATTTTTTATACGTGGAAGCCTCTGGACGAGAAAACTAAGGGACAAAAAGCTGATAATTAACCACGCAGTGGATGATTGTCAGCCGTTAGAGCTACTTGCAAAATTCAAAAAGGAATGCAAGTAGAGTCAGCGTTTGCAGATCATTTTGGCATCTTGTAGCACAATCATT
>PMGP01000323.1:0-124 GCA_003156235.1 Acidobacteriaceae bacterium | reverse complement strand
GTTATTTTGCAAGAGGCTCGTTATGGGGTTGATAATCTGCGGAGCCTCAGCTCACGTCTCTGCGACTTGAGACTGTAACCCGCTTCTCCACTTCATCCGCCAATGCACTAAACTCAACCCATGG
>PMGP01000465.1:2577-3234 GCA_003156235.1 Acidobacteriaceae bacterium | reverse complement strand
TAATGGCAAAGAACGATTCCTTGCTTACCTACATGAATTTCGGACAATGAACTCCAGGAAGCAAATATGCTTTGGGATTTGCGCGTCACCTTGTCATGGTTTCCCTCGACAAAATGGATCGTCTTGCAGTTCAGGCGCTTGCGATAGGCCGCGACCTTTTCGACGCTGCCCATGCAGAAATCACCGAGGAAATACAGCGTGTCGTTTGCCTTGATGCACTGGTTCATTCGATCCGCGATGCACGCATCCATCTCTTCCGTTGTCGTGAACGGTCGATTGCAGTAGCGAATTATATTGAAATGCCCGAAGTGAAAGTCGGACGTGAACCAGGTATCAGCCATATCTTCATTATGAAACAGCCGATCCACAAACGGCCACTCCGCTGTGCCTGAATTAAGAATCAGACAACTGAAAACATTCGTGACAACCTGCCATCGCTATCCCTGGCAGGGCCGCTGAATTCGTAGTTGATTTTTCCTTTCATCCCACTCCGCACCTCGGCTTGCGATGAAGGGCAAGCAGGGCGTCCACGAAGCTCCGCTCTTGCCGTCTTTTCCCAGGAGCCTATGGGACGTACCAGCCGGAAACATAACCATTGCTGGCAGGACGCACAATGCATAGCTTATGCTTGCCATCCTGGCTCCGCTGCACGGTCCA
>PMGP01000465.1:0-2566 GCA_003156235.1 Acidobacteriaceae bacterium | reverse complement strand
ACCGCTGCGCCGCCGAGCCACTGAAGCCAGGATTTACGGGCCGTGCTTTGTGCAACAGTCTGAGCGGCCCGCGCAATCTCCCTTTGCGCCGACATTACTACGGCTTGACCCACAGTCTCTTCTATCCGCGCCTTTGTTGCAGCGAGGTCCGTTTCGGCTTGCCTGCGAGCACTGTCTAACGAAGATGTGTACTTTGCTAGCGATCGCGAAATCAGTTTGTCGATTTGTTCCGGCATCTGTTTCGCCATATCAAGATGATGGCCAAGTAAAAAGGCAATGGCCCATATCGCATCATTGTCACGAATGCCGAGTTCCTTACCGATGCGATTGAATTGGTTCGTTTCCTCAGGACTTGGAGCACGGCCATAGATTGAGAGAAAGGCTGTATCTAGATTCATGCAACAACCCCATCGAAGACCGATGCACACTCCTTTACCCAGCGGTTTACCTCTGCGCGATTTCCGATGGGCGCGATCTCGATTACCTTTTCAATCGTCAGTCGGTCACTGTGCAACAGATCGGAGATGCGGTCTGCCACCTCTGGGAAATTGAAAGTCTTACCCTGAGCCTCTACCGTTGCCCTGATCTTNNGTCCAGATATTCCTTCAAGAGTTGGAGGCTATCCCGCTGTGAATTGATTACCCACAGCGTTACGAACTTGCGTCCCAACTCTTGCATGGACTCTGTGAGAAGCGATCCGTAAAGTCATACGCCCACTCCACTGTGAGCGGGTGTGTTGACGACCACGGTCTCGTCGGGCTGCACGGCCAGACGATTCACAAGGTCCATCCATCCGTCCTTTTCGTCCAGGTTGATGTAGACGGTTTCGACTGTCTTTCCATACGTCTTGCCGACATCTGGATTTGCAGTATCCGCGTCAATCAGCAACAATCTCTCGTCGCGGTTCGAGAGGTAATGAATCAGAGACATCGAGACGATGCTCTTGCCGACTCCACCCTTTGAACCGCTGACCATGTACACAGGCTTTCCCATACTTCCTCCTCACATTTCCTTATCGTCTTCGATTACCGTGAATGTTCCCCTTTTTGTTGCAATGGTGTTTACCGGAGCAGCACTTGATTGTGAGGTCGCCGCTGGAGCAGTCTTCGCAAGTGGTTTCTCTTGGGCTTCAAGTCGAATACCACCGCGAGTCTTGCTTGTTCTTTTTCCAGGTTTCAGATATTGCCTCGCGGTCGAGATGGTCATGCCGAGGCCAATACCCTTGAGATCATCCAGCACCGTTTCGAGAGTGTGTCCGGCGGCGAGTGCTTCCTTGGCTTTTGCGCGCAACTTTGCAAATGCTTCTCTGCGCGAATATCTTTTCTCCGCAGGCAGAGGAGGCACTGCAATTCGTTTATCCAAGGCCGCGATGGCAGCTTGGAGCATTGCCTCAGCGATTACTTCTCTTTGTGTCATTAAGTTCCTCCGGAGAGCCTCCAGCAACGAGGACTAAATGCAAAATAGCACGAGAGGAAATCAGATGAATAATGTCATAATCCTTTATTTATAGGGTGATGAGTAGTTATTCCAACGAGTGAGCAATAGATCATAATAGTGAGTAACAAAAATATTCTGCGAAGATTACCGCGTCCGATGTGGCCTTGCATTAAAGCAGTTTCTCGGATAAGTTGTGAGTGTACCGCTCTATGTGTTGACAGAGCGGTATAGGATGCGGGTTATCCGTACACATGGCTTCGCCCTGTGTCGTCTAACCCGTCGCCTACGATGCTCCGCGCTACGCTTGTTTTATTGAGGCTCATCCTGAAAGCAACCGCGCACGCTACACGTAGAGAAAAGACAATGCCGTTCACTTCACGAACCAATGATCGCGCCTGCTCTCGATTTGAAATGCGGTTGACCGCGTCAGAGCGTGTGCTGCTCCGCGAAGAGGCAGACCTTGCCGGGATGAGCATAAGCGAGTTGGTTCGCATGCGTACTTTTGGCAAAACGATTCATGCCGCAATCGACCTTGTGATGATCCGCGAGTTGCGCTGGTTGGGTGGATTGCAGAAGTACACGATAAACAAGTTCGCCCCGCACGTCGCAGTGGTAGACGAGTGCAACGCGACAATCCGCGCATTGCGCGCATCTATGCGCGTTACGGCTTCATTACGCTGGAAGGCACAGCCGCAACNNCGTGGTGATGTTTGGTGGTACGAATTCTGGTTCGCCGGACGCCGCATCCGCGAATCCTCAAAATCTCCTTCAAAAACCGTAGCCAAAGGGGCCGAGCAGAAGCGCAAACGCGAGCTGGAGGCAGGCTTCAACAACTTCACCGACCGGCGCCGCGAACGAGTCCGTACATTCAGTGATATGGCCGACGAGTTTTTTGATGCTTACAAATTGCGGTTGCCTCAGTCTGTGGTTTTTGCCGGGTACGCGATCAATCATTTGAATCGGCTTGTCGGCGGCAAGATGCTTGTCGATTTCAATGAGACGGCTGTCATTCAGTAGCAGAATGCGCGCCTCAATGAATGCGCCGCGCCGAAGAGCATCAACGAAGAAGTCGGTTTTATGCTGCGCATTCTCGGCGATCCTGGCGACTTGCTCCGTAGCCGGCTTCGCA
>PMGP01000403.1:527-3066 GCA_003156235.1 Acidobacteriaceae bacterium | reverse complement strand
GCGTTGGTGTGGGTGCGCTGGCCGTTCACCGGCAAACCCCGCCGGTGACGCGTGCCGCGATAGCTCTGAATGTCGATCAGGCGCTTGATGTGCATCTGCACGTCTTTGCGCAGGTCGCCTTCAACGTTTCCTTCGTCCTCGATCACCTGGCGGATGCGGTTGACCTCGTCCTCGCCCAGATCCTGGACCTTCTTGAAGGCGTCTACATTCGCCTTCTCCAGAATCTTGAGCGCGCGGGGATTCCCGATGCCGAAGATGTATGTGAGCGCGATGCGTGCCTGCTTTGCGCGGGGCAGATCGACGCCAGCAATACGTGCCATTGAAGATTCCTTTGCTACTTCGGTTGTGTGCCCCCGGCCACAGCCGGTTCGCACGGGTTAAGCGGCGAGCCCCCAGAGGTTCATCGCAAGCCTTGACTCAGGCTAACTAGCCTCTTGCCAGGGGTCAGAGATCAGGGGTCAGGGGTCAGGGGTCAGTTCAATGTGTTGGCTTAGCTTGCTTTTCTGATCCCTGATCCCTGAAACCTGANNCGCAGATCACCCTGACCACCCCGTGGCGGGTGATGACCTTGCACTTGACGCAAATCTTTTTGACTGATGCACGGACTTTCATTGCTTTTGTTGCCCTTCCCGAAAGCTGCTAGCTGCTAGCTCCTAGCCTCTAGCTACATTCTTGCGAAAACTCAGTCTTTCGACTCCCTACGAACAAGCTAGTAGCTAGAGGCTAGTAGCTAACGGCTATTTGTAGCGGTAAACAATCCGCCCGCGATTCAGGTCGTAGGGACTCAACTCCACGGCCACGCGATCGCCGGGCAGAATGCGGATGAAGTTCTTGCGCATCCTTCCCGAGACATGGGTCAAAGCCTCGTGATTGTTCTCGAGTTTGACCTTGAACATGGCATTGGGCAGCGTCTCGGTGACCACCGCCATTACCTCAATCGCATCTTCCTTCGACAAACCGCATCCCACTTCCGCCGGCGCGCTTTTGCCCAACCGGCCTGTAATCCCGAGCGTGCTACTCGGTTAAGATTCTCGCTCCGGTGGCGGTCACCGCCACCGTGTGCTCAAAATGAGCGCTCATGCTTCCATCCGCGGTGACTGCCGTCCAGCCGTCGCCCAGAACCACGACATCATGNNCGCCAAAGTTCGGCACCTGCGGATCTTCGTGCATGTGGACGCCGATGCCGTGGCCCACAAAATCCCGTACCACCGAAAACCCCGCGGCTTCAACCACCTTCTGCACCGCGAAGCCTACATCACCCAGCGTTGCTCCCGGTTTCACCACCGCTATCGCGGCATTCAGCGACGCTTCGGTTACCTTCACCAACTCCGCCGTCTTGGGGTCGATCTTCTTGCCCACCGGCACGGTGATCGCCGCGTCTCCGCAGTAACCTTCCACGAACGCCCCGTAGTCAACCGAAACGATCTCCCCTTCCTTGAGGATTCGTTTGGCCGACGGAATGCCATGCACCACTTCGCTGTTGACCGAGGTGCACAGCACGCAGGGAAAACCGTGATAGCCCTTGAAAGCAGGCTTGGCACCCAGAGCTTTAGTACGCGCCTCAGCCGCCTTCTCCAGATCAAGCGTGGTGGCGCCTGGCTTTACCAGCCCCCGCACCAACTCGAGCACCTCGCGAACCACCTGGCCCGCGCGGCGCATCTTCTCGATCTCTTTGGACGACTTCAGTACTACAGCCACTAACCCAGCTTTCAGCTATCAGCTTTCAGCTTTCAGTTATCAGCCACATCGGCTGTCGGCTGATAGCTGAAAGCTGACGGCTAGCTTCTCAACCGCTCGACGGCGGCAACAATTCCGGCCGCGATTTCCGCTATCGGCCGGTCTCCATCCACTTCCGCAAAGCGCCCCATAGCCCGGTAGTGCTCGACCACCGGCGCGGTCGAGGCCGCGTAAGCCTTCATGCGCTCCTCGAAGACCTTCTCCGTGTCGTCGGCTCGCTGAACCAGCGCGGCGCCATCCACGTCGCAAAAGCCATCCCGTTTGGGAGGCTTGCCGTGGACGTTATAAATGGTCTGGCAGACAGGGCAATTCCTGCGCCCCGTAATCCGGCGCAAGAGTTGATTATAGTCCACCTGGATACTGACAGCAACCACCGGAAGTACTCCGGCCTGGGTTGCCAGGCGGCTATCCAGCCAACCTGCTTGCGGCAAAGTGCGCGGGAAACCATCCAGAATGTAGCCTTTAGCCGTGTCCGGTTGCTCGAGCCGCACAGCCACCATCTCGTTGACCAGCGAATCGGGGACCAGCTCTCCGCGCCCCATGAT
This sequence comes from Acidobacteriaceae bacterium, assembly GCA_003156235.1. Classification (GTDB taxonomy): domain Bacteria; phylum Acidobacteriota; class Terriglobia; order Terriglobales; family Acidobacteriaceae; genus Telmatobacter. Next base: position 784 of record PMGP01000403.1, on the reverse strand, counting down.
CTCCTTGGCCGTCCGGCCCAGCTCAGTGCCCTGCGCCACATTGCCGCGCAGCAGGTCGCCGGTGGAGATCTGCGGAATCCCCCAGATCTTGACCAGCTCCTTGGCCTGCGTGCCTTTGCCCACGCCCGGCGCGCCCAACAATAGAATGGGGCCGGGAGCGGTCTTGCGACCCTGTTCCCGACCCTCAAGATTGGTATGAGAAGAAGACATTACCAGGTTTTCCTTCCGCGAATGCGACCGGAGCGCGGGGAAAAGCC
>PMGP01000403.1:304-452 GCA_003156235.1 Acidobacteriaceae bacterium | reverse complement strand
AGGAAGGTGGGCACCAGCGAAATGATGATCAAGTAGGCGGCGCCAACCAGCGTGATGCGGGTGAGGATGTCGTTGATGAAGTCCGAAGTGCGTTTGCCGGGGCGGATTCCGGGGATGAACGAGCCGGACTTGCGGAAGTTGTCGGCAA
>PMGP01000403.1:0-213 GCA_003156235.1 Acidobacteriaceae bacterium | reverse complement strand
TGCGCCGCGCGCTCTGGATGGGGATGCGCCGCTCGCTACGCTCCACATAGACGATGAAGGCCACCACCGCAAACATGAACGCTACTACCAAAATCACCGCAACGATAGTGAACGAACCCCACTGGTTGGTCTGAACCTTCCCAATCAGGTCCATCACGCCGCGGGGCAGGCCGGCGACGATGCCGGTAAAAATCAGCAGGCTCATGCCGTTGC
>PMGP01000287.1 GCA_003156235.1 Acidobacteriaceae bacterium | reverse complement strand
CGTAGATGGGGTTCTTGCGATGCGTGATGCAGGTGAGATGGAAGACCGGGTACTCATCGGTCAGTGTGTAGAAGCCGGTGTGGTCGCCGAATGGGCCTTCGGGGCGCAGCTCGCCCAGCTCGACGTAGCCCTCGAGGATGATTTCGGCGTGGGCGGGGACCTGGAGATCGACGGTTTCGCATTGGACGATTTCGACGGGGGAGCCTCTCAAGAAGCCGGCGATCAGGTACTCCTCGACTTCGGGCGGGGCGGGTACGATGGCGGCGAAGGTGGTGGCGGGATCGGTGCCGATGGCGACGGCGACTTCGAGGCGCGAACCTTTGAGATTGCCGAGAGCGACTTGGGGAAGGCCGCCGATGGGGCCGTCGGGGATGGCGCAGGCGCCGCCGGCGGATTCTGCCATGGCGGCTACGCGGGCGCCCTTCGGGCTGTATTGGTTTTGGTTGAGATCGTTGGCCGAAACCGCATTCCGCATTGCATTGCGATAGTGCTCGGCGGCGACCTTCTGGCGCTGCCAGTGCATGCCGGTGGTTTGGCCGTCGTAGACCTGCATCCTATACATGCCGATGTTGCGCTTGCCGGAGCGCGGGTCGCGAGTGACGACGCAGGGGAGGGTGATGAAGCGGCCGCCGTCGTGGGGCCAGCACTTGAGGATGGGAAAGTAGTTGAGGTCGAAGTTGTCGCGGCGAATGACTTCCTTGCAGGGGGCGTTTTTGGCGCTGACGGTTTTGGGGAAGGCGCTGGTGAGTTCGCCGAGCTGCGGGAGCATTTTGAGCTTGTCGAGGAAGCCTTCGGGGGCTTTGAGGTTGAGCAGGCCGGTGATGCGGTTGGCGATGTCGTCGAGATTATCAACGCCGAGAGCCAGGGCCATGCGCCGCTCGCTGCCGAATTGGTTGATGAAGACCTGGTGGCCGGGATGGCCCTTTACGTTTTCGAAGAGGAGCGCGGGGCCGCCGGATTTGGAGACGCGGTCGGTGATCTCGGTGATTTCCAGCTCCGGGGAGACTTGCTCGCGGATGCGCTTCAGTTCGCCGTGCTTTTCGAGGGTTTTGATCCAGTCGCGCAGATCGTCGTATGCCAAAGGAATGCTCCCGTGCGGCAGGTGCCGCGCTCAACCCTCCAGCTTAAAGGGTTTTGGCGGGTTCAAGGGACGGTTTGGCCAATTGCACCGCTTCCAGTGGAAATCCCAGCCGCTTCCACTNNGCGCAGATCGTCGTAGGCCATGGGTGCTCCTGAAAGGTGGATGCCGTGCTGTGTTCCCTTTCGATGATAGCTGTCCTTTCTCTGGTACCATCGAAAATCTAGCGGATGATATCGAGCCTATTCCTCGATTCCCAATTCTTTGCGAATGGCGCCCCTCGCCGCCTCAAGGTTCTTGTTGTATCTATCTTTTGAGTTGGAGTAAGCTCCAGCGTCCTTATCTTCAAAGAGTTTTACAATAAGGCCATATGCAACGGACCTGAAGTTTTTAATCGCCATCATCGTTTCCGTTCCGCAGACTATTCCAACTAGAAGTATTGTTTCATCCAACGCCCTTGTCGCCTTGCTCCATCGATCATGTGCTTCACTTTGTTCTGCTGAGACGTCCTTGACTTTCATGTCCTTAACTAGCTGGCCAATTGAGAATTGGTCAAGCAGCGTACTATCGATTTCAGCCAGCCGCACCGCAGCCTGAAAAAGCACATCTCGTTTAAGTTCCCATTGTCTTTGTTTGTTCCAAAATTCATCTGAGATTTTCGCCTCAATCGATTTCGTTGTTTGAGTAATCGCAGCCACATCTTCGCGTGTAGCGAGATTTTCGGCCTTTTTCGTCACGTACGTTTTGATGTATAAACCAATTCCCGCGAAAACAAGCGATATGACGGCGATTCCCGAATAGGAAATATCGATGGCTACCGACATTCGGATTCCTCTCTTTACACGGGCGGAATGATCAACCCGTATTGTCACGCATCATAGCAGCGCGGCGGGAGATTTGAAACTGTGCTTTCACAGCGCCCCTACAGGGCGCAACATTCCTCTGGCTGCCTGACCCAGGACTACGCTTCGCTTGTCCTGGGCTATTTTCCTTCGCTCCCTCCGGGAGGGATACACCGAAATGCCGGTAGGAAACTGCTGATAGAACCATCGCTCATGCCGCCACACGTTCGGCGGCCGGATGTATTGGCGTGAACTCGTCTTCCGTTTTCTCTTCCATAGAGAGAATTATGCCTTAGTCCGCAGCAGGCAGGGCTTGGGCGACGGCGGCCAGCGGGAAACCGAGGCGCTTCCACTCGTAGTAGCCGCCGCGCAGGGGGCGAGCGCGCTCGATGCCGAGCTTTTGCAAAGTGGTTGCAGTTTTTATGGCGGTGGCGTCGCTGGGGCGGCAGGCGCAGTAGAGAACTATATCGCGGTCGCGGGGAATTTCATGGCCGCGCTCAGCGAGGACCTGGGGTGCGATGTGCAGCGCGCCGGGCAGGGTGAAGGGTTCATCTCTCAGATCGTCAGGGTGGCGCAGATCGACGATGAAAACATCTTCGCCTTCATCGAGCCAGCGCTTTAGCTCGACCGGCTCCAGGCGGGCAGAGATCAATTTGTTCAGAATCATGCGGCGGCGAATTATGCGTGCGACGAGGAAGCCGACGACACCCAGAAGAAGCAAGGCTCCGGAGAAGCGCCCCACATGATCGAGAAGGCCGGGATTGCGTAGCAGCATCGCGCCGAAGAGACGGCCGGCGGCCAGCAGCAGACCGACCCATAGCGCGGCCCCGATGCTGTCGAAGAAGAGGAAGCTGCGGAAGGCCATGCCTTTCTGTCCGGCGACGGGCGGGGCCAGCATCGAGAGGCCGGGCACAAATTTGGCGTAGGTGAGGGCGATGCCGTGGCGACGGCTGTAGGATTCCTCTGTGCTGCGAACGCAAGTAGTGGGTTCAATCGAGATCTTGCAGAGAAAACGCAGGACTTGGCGGCCATATCGACGGCCAACCAAAAACCAGGAGGTATCGGCGAGCAGAGATGCGGTCATACCAGCCAGAAAAGCCAGTCCGATGCTCAATTCGTTTTCGGCCGAAAGCGCTCCGGCGGCCAGCAGAACCGGCGTGGCCGGCAGCGGAATCCCCAATTGCTCGACGAGTACCCAGGCAAAGAGCAGCGCGTAACCATATAGGAGGAGGAAATGCTCGGGCAAAGCCATCGGGGAAGCTCCTTGGTAGTTTGATGTTTCCCGGCAGCGATTGGCTTCAGCCACCGCAAGTGATGCTATTTCTATACAGTATCGCCCTTGTTCTCCGTGTGTATTGGTGATTCAACCGGCATCACCGACCGCGCCGCGTCCGGCAGGCTGGTAAGGTTCACTACGTGAGCATTTTCTCAATCGTCTTCATTGGCAGGAAGAGCCTGTCGGGATTAGCTTGGAACGGCACGAAACTTTTCTTGATATAGAACTCCCTCGCTCCGGCTTTGGCGTCCACAACGACGGCCCAGGATGCGACCTGGCGGGAGGTCAGCAAGGCTCTCTCCAGCGCGTACAACAAGAGAGACTCTCCCCAACCCTGGCCTTGGAGAGATTGAGCGACGGCGATTCGCCCGATCAACGTAACAGGAACAGGAAAACGGGGCAGCTTCTTCGCAACTTCCGGCGGTAACTCGGGTGCCAAAATGGATTGTGCCGAAAGTGTATAAAAGCCGTCAACAGACCTGCCGTCTGCGGTGAGGATGAAAACTGCGGCAAGTTTGCGCTTCTGATCCTGTCCTGCCTGCTGATGGAAATAGCTGTCCAGAGCTGAATTTCCGCAACAAAAAGCTTCACGGTCGTGCCCCGGAGTGAGCGGTTCGACACGGTAGGCGGTAGTGCCGATCTTGCCTGTCACACTCGTCCCAAGCGTTTCCTGTAACGTTTGACCGCAGCTTTCATATAATCGCTGGGTTCTGGCGGATTAAGAAGAGCCTGGACGAAAATGTCGCGGTCCCGGTCTTCCAGCGTCCAACTTGTGTGCTGCTGTATGGTCTTGATGGCTGCTTCATCGGCATGCTGCACGATGAAATCGGAGAGAGAAAGCCCCTTGAGCCGGGCTGCCCGCTCAATGCGCTTTTTTTGCTCGGGAAGCAGGCGAGCCTCCGTCCGCTCGGTGCGTAAAGCCAGCGCCATAAAATCGCCTCCATGCCTTGTACGGAAGAGTCACGTACATTTATCTACTATATACCACTTTGTCTTCGCCGCTCTCAATAACCAAGTGTAAAACGTCGAATCCCTCCCGTTACCTCAAAACGGCCTACCCGTAACATTGCGGGTTCCCCTTGGCATGAAGGTTGATCATGGCGGCGGACCCGGGCTATATTGGAGACTGGCGATTCTCACGACCTTGCTCAGTCGTGATGACTCAAAGCAGTAACAAAAATCGATCCTTCGCGTGGGAGGATGAAGCGCCCGAGGAACCTCTCGTGCGGCGTGTGCAGAAGGGTGCGCCCCCAGTGTGCCGCGCACTTCCCGACATACCGCTGGAGATGGCATATCCTGAAGGCGATGAGTTTCCTCCCAAAGGAAAGCCTCGCTTTGGCAGGAGCCGCTTTGATGGGCCTAAGAGGCCTTGGTGGCGTCCGGCAAGCAAGCTAGGACGCGCCTTTCTGACGCTGGCTGCACTGGTCATGCTGGGCGGGCTGGCTACCTGCACATTCCTATTCATCACCTTTCTGAACAGCGACGCACACTTCCGCATTTCCGGAGCGAACAACATTGAGGCTACCGGGCTGACCGAGGTGAGCCGCGCGGAGATGCTGCCGGTCTTCGGCGAAGACATCGGGCACAATATCTTTTTTGTCCCGCTGGGCGAACGGCGGCGGCAACTGGAAAAGCTTCCCTGGGTAGAACAAGCCACGGTGATGCGCCTGTTGCCGAACCAGATTCGCGTTTCAATTGTGGAGCGTCAGCCGGTGGCCTTCGTGCGCCAGGGAGCGCAGATCGGCCTGGTAGACGCTAACGGAATTCTGCTCACTATGCCGGCGGCAATGATGGCCCAGCGCCATTATTCGTTTCCGGTGGTGACAGGGATCAACGCCCAGGACCCGATTGCCCAGCGCAGGACGCGCATGGAGGTCTATCAGCGGTTGCTGGCGGAGTTGGACGCAAACGGGCAGAAGCTCTCCGCGCAGATATCGGAGATAGACCTGAGCGATCCGGCGGATGCGCGGGTGCTGATGCCCGAAGCGAACGGCGAGATACTGGCGCACTTTGGGCAGGATCATTTTCTGGAGCGCTATCAGCGCTACAAGGCGCACATCAGCGAGTGGCAGCAGCAATATCCCAAGCTGGCGACAGTGGACCTGCGCTACGACCAGCAAGTGGTGCTGGGGATGGCTCCCGGCGCCGATGTAGCGCAAGCGGCAGCCGGCGCGCAGAACGTGACGGCAGAGAAGCAACCGGATCTACAGGCTGCGGAAAACGGGCAAACTGCGGGCGACTCCGCCGAAAAGCACTCCTCTGGGGCTAAAGCCCCGGCCTACCAATCCCGGCCTTCCGTCAAAGCAAAGACCACTGCGACGAAGAACACACACGCGAAAGCCAATACGGCTCAACGAACGGCCAAGTCGAGAAATAAAAAACGCGCGGAGATTCAACGCGCCGCGGAGAACATTAACAGGCGGAAGAATGCCCCAGCCACCCGCCCGGCATCGTCTGCCGGAGAGGGCCAGTGAGCGCCATGAGCCAGAATAGGGACGACGTTATCGTAGTGTTGGACATCGGCAGCGCGTGGACGCGCGTGTTGGCGGCGGAGTTGAATGAAGGCGCGCCGCGCTATTGCGGGCACGGAATCGTGGAGTCGGCGGGAATGCGCAAGGGGCTGATCGCGGAGCTTGGCCCGGCAGCCAAAGCGGTGAAGGCGGCCAGCGAGCAAGCCGAGCGAGTGGCGCGCATCAACATTGACCAGTGCGTGGTGGGCGTCGGCGGGCCGCATATTCTGGGGCTCAACACCAACGGCGGAATCGTGCTGCACACACGCATGCGGGAGATCAAGGAAGAGGATGTGCAAAGCGCGATGAAACAGGCGCGGAATATCGAGCGGCCTCCGGATCGCAATATATTGCACCTGCTGCGGCGGCAGTTCATTCTGGATAATTATCCGGGCATCTCGAACCCGGTGGGCATGGTGGGCAAAAGGCTGGAAGTGGACCTGCACATCGCCACCTGCTCCGGCAGTGCGCTGCAAAGCACGATTACCTGCGCCAACCGGGCAGGTCTTGATGTGAACGATGCGGTGCTGGAATCGATTGGCGCGGCAGAGTCAACGCTGACAGCCGACGAGCGGGAGCTGGGCATCTGCCTTATCGATATTGGCTGCCACTCCACCGACCTGATCGTGTTTTACGAGGGCGCGGTGGTGCATACGGCATCCATTCGGGTTGGCGGGCAGCACTTTACCAATGACCTGGCAATTGGCCTGGGAATGCCCGTGGCGCAGGCTGAGGAGCTGAAGAAACTTTACGGTAACGCCGTGGTGACAGACGTGCCGCTGGACGCGGAGATTGAGATCGCCAACCCGCGGCCACAGATGTTGCGCCTGCGCAAAATGGCCGATATTCTTGAGCCGCGGGCCTGCGAGTTGCTGCAATTGGTTAGAAATAATCTGCGCGATGGCGGCGTGCTGGAAGCTCTGGGCGCGGGTTGCGTGCTGACCGGCGGCGGGGCGATGCTGCGCGGGATGCTGGACATAACCGAGAGCCAATTGCGGGTTCCGGCGCGCACCGGACTTCCCGTGCGCCTTTCGCAAATGCCCGGCGAACTGGTTCATCCCGGTTTTTCCGCGGCCATTGGCATGATTCTGTATACCCAGCGGATGAGAATGAACACCACAACGCAGAGCACCACAATTCGCTCGAAATTCCGGAGCGTGTTTTCAGGAAGCTTTTGAAGATCTGTCCAATAACTCGGATTTGGGCGAAGGGTACGGGCTTTAGCCCGTACATCAAAGGCAGCAGTAGTTGTGGGCTTTAGCTCCTGAGGAAGTTTTTAAGGCAGGTTGCATTCCCTCAGCGGCTAAAGCCGGAAATCAAAATCGGCTCTCAATGTACGGGCTGAAGCCCGTACCCTTCAAGGCAAAGTTTTAAGGCAGGTTCTAAGGTTTTCGTGAGATGCATCCATGAGGAGGTCTGAGCACAAATGGAACAGATGAGGAAAGAAGTCGTAGAGATGCGCATTCAGTACCACGAAGAGAGCATGCGCGGCGCCCGCATCAAGGTGATCGGGGTGGGCGGCGGCGGCGGCAACGCGGTCAACCGCATGATACAGGCGCAGATGGCGGGGGTGGAGTTTATCGCCGCCAACACTGACGTGCAGGCTCTGAGGGTCTCGCAGGCTCCAGTGAAGTTGCAACTGGGCGTGCGGCTGACCTCCGGTCTGGGCGCGGGATCAAACCCGGACCTGGGGCGGCGCGCCGCTTTGGAAGACTCAGAGAAGATTATCGAGGCCCTGGAAGGCGCGGACATGATCTTCGTGACCGCCGGGCTGGGCGGCGGCACGGGCACGGGCGCTGCGCCGGTGATCGCCTCGCTGGCCAGCGAACTGGGCATTCTCACCGTGGCCGTGGTCACGCGTCCGTTTGCATTTGAAGGCAAGCGCCGGCTGCAACAGGCCGAGCGCGGGATCAAGGAATTACTTGAGTGCGTGGACACGATGATTGTGATTCCCAACGAGAAGCTGCTGGCGGTGGCCAAGGACACGGGCTTCTTCGAGAGCTTCCGCATCGCCGACGACGTGCNNCATCAGCGACATCATCACCATCCCCGGCATCATCAACCGCGACTTTGCCGACGTGAAAACCACCATGGCGGGGATGGGCCATGCGGTGATGGGCACGGCGGTTCGCTCAGGGCCGAATCGCGCCGTGGAAGCGGCGCAGGCGGCCATGGCTTCGCCCCTGCTGGAGGCCGGAGCGATGGACGGCGCACAAGGCATTCTCATCAACATCACCGGCTCCAGTTCGCTGAAGCTCACCGAGGTGAACGAGGCTTCACTGCTGATTCAGTCAGCCGCCCACGAGGACGCCAACATCATCTTCGG
>PMGP01000272.1:3946-10331 GCA_003156235.1 Acidobacteriaceae bacterium | reverse complement strand
ATGGCCCGACGTGCAATTCATCATCAGCCACAAACAGCGTGTTCCCGTGGCTGTCCTGGTCGCCAAATCCCGCCTGCTCGATGTGCAGATGTCGCTGGAAACCACGCCGGAAGAAAATCTCCTCATGGCCTACGAAACCGTTGCCTGCCTGCAAGACAGCGGTCTGGAAGTGATCGTGGATCTGGAGCACGCCATGGACGCCTGTTGCGGCCGCCGCGAATGGGCCAATCCTTGCGACGCCGATTTCCGCCAGCAGAGCCACGACTACTTCCATCAGATGGTCGAGCAGTGCGTCCGCCAGCAGGTCAGCCGCATCGTGGTCTGCGACACCACTGGCGGCGCAAGCCCCGAAGAAGTCTCCTCTGTGATCAGCGATCTCACGCAGCGTTATCCCGGTGTCGGCTTTGGCTTTCACGGACACACCGATCGCGGTCTCGGCGTTGCCAACTCCCGCGCCGCCATCCTTGCCGGCGCGGCTCAAATCCAGGGCACTCTTCTCGGAACCGGCGAACGCTGCGGCAACGTGAACCTGACCACCGTCATCGCCAGCATGCAACTCCGCGGCGAAGCTGAATTTGTTTCTCCGGATTCGCTCACCGGACTAACGGCTCTGGCTCATTCGGCCTACGCGGCCTTCACGCTGGAGCCGCCGCACGGCGCTCCCATCGTCGGTCCCGGCGCATTTGGCACCTGGGCCGGCATGCATGGCAGCAGCGAGCGCAAGAATCCCGGCGCTTACCTCTGGTGCGATCCCGCCCGCGTCGGCGCCATCCCTTCCATCGGCGTCAACGCGCAATCGGGACGCGCCAACATCATCCTGCTCTCGCAATCGCTCGGTGTTCCTCTCGATTCCGCGCAGGCGCAGGCTTTCATCGACAATAACCAGTTCATGATGGAAGGCGGCGGCTTCACGGTCAGTGAAGTTTCCTTCAAGCTGGCCTGCATGAGGATTCTCAATACTTTGCGTGATCGCTTCGCCGTGAAAAGCTGGAGAGTGATCGACGAATCCGACCTCATCGGATCCCGCTACGTGCAGGCCTCCATGCTGTTGTCCATCGACGACTCCACCGTAACAACAACCCGCGCCGAGGGCGCCGGCCCGGTCGATGCGCTCACCAAAGCCATGCGCCACGAATTGGAAAAATGGCATCCGGCAATCGCGCAAATGCATCTGGGCACCTTCAGCGTCACAGCCCTTGACGTTACCGCCCAGGACACAGCCGCTCACGTCCGCGTCACCGTCAGCTTCCGCGCAGAAGGCCACGAACCATGGACCACTGCGGGAGTCAGCAGCGATTTGAATCAGGCCGCACTGATGGCCATCGTCGATGGATTCCACTATTGGCTGCTGATAAACCCCAACTGACAACGTCGAGCTGCCAGTGGCTTCTTGCGTTACAGACTACTGTCAATCTCCACCACTGCCATTTCATCGCCCGCCGGAAAAATCTCCTCAAGCTCCAGCAAGCCGTGGCGCTTTGAATCCACTTGCAACGTCAGCGTCTGCTGCTTCCTGTCGCGCAGCACCGTCACCTGCACCGGCTTGCCCTGGTTGGAATGTAGCGCGTGTTCCCACTCCGCCAGTGTTGTGATGGCCTCCGGCCCAACCTTGAGAATCACGTCAAAAGCCTTCAGCCCCGCCGCGTCGGCCTCGCTCTTGTGCGCTACCTGCCTCACCATCAGCCCGCCGCGTACGCCCAGGTACTCGGCCATCTGCGATGTCAGCGGTTCCACCAGCGCGCCCACGTTCAGGCTGCTGCCGAAGAACGGCATATGAAAGCCCCCCGGCTGCGGCGAGTCGCCCTCGCCCATCATCGCCATCCCCGGCCCCGCCGCAAACAGATCGCCGCCTGTGCCGATCCTGTTCCACACGTCGTGCTCCATAACCTTGCGATTGGCCAGCTCTACGGCCAGCGTCTGCAAGTTGCCGTCGCGGCTGATTTCCAGGCTGACCTTGCGACCCGCCGGAATCTCCCGCAGCATCCGCCGCAACTGCTCCGCGCCCTCCACGGTCTGCCCGTTCAGTTCGAGAACCACGTCGTTGACCTTCAGCCCGATCTTCCCCGCCGGAGCGTCGTGATCGATCAGCGTGATGACCGCCCCGCGAACCTCCTTCAGCTTGAACTCCTGCGCCTTTTCCTGGTCAACGTCCGCCAGGTCCACGCCCAGGTAGCCCTGCGAACTGGAGTGCAGCAGCTTGCTGGGCTCTTGAAGAAGCCCGGCAATTCCCCGCGCCTGAGCGGCTGCTCCCGGCGGCGTCATCACGGCCCACGCTCCCAGCAACAGCCCCATTCCAAATCTCCGGTACGGCCTCAAAAAATCTTTCATCTCTCCATCTCCTGCGGGTGCCCTGCAAATGCTCCGTGCCCCATCCTATGTCATCCTGAGCAGTTAGACTCGCCGCGTCGAGTTACACCTGGAATGAGCTGCTGCTAACTTGCTAACTCGCTCGTCACCGCGAAGCGGTGGCTAACTTGCTGTCTTTGTTTACAAACCGCTTCATCCAACCATTTCGTTCATTAGGAGGCAGGTGGCCCGCTCATCAGCCACGAAGAATCACGATGAGCCATGAGAAGCTGTGCCCCGTTCATCGCGGCACTATCGCGATGAGCGGGCGGGTGCCCCAGGTCTCGATTTTGAAACCTGGAATACCACGAAACCCATCCAGCCCCGCACTCTTTTCTGACGATGCGGTCGCCGGAAGGTAATGCTTTTACTGAATCTCCGGCTCGCGGCTCAATACTTCTCGCGACACGTTTCGGATATACGGATTCCGGTCCGTATTCACAACCGAGTGCAGCACCTGCCGCACGCTCGTATCGCCTTCCACCGGAACCAGAATGTTGATGGCGGCGGTGCGAATCTGCGGGTCGCCGTCATTCATCAGCGACTCCAGAACCGCATCCCGCACACGCACATCCTCGGCCACGTAAGGCTCCAGCCCCTGTAGCGCCTTCGCGCGCACGTCCGCGTTCTTGTCGTAGCGCAGCGCCANNTGCCCGGCCTTGCACTCGGCCGCCATCAGCCCCACCGAGTCGTTCCGCACACCCGTCGATGTCGCATTCTCGCTGGCCAGCATCAGCAACTGCCGTATCGCCGGATCGTCCAGTGAGCCTTCAATCCGTTGCGGCACCACTTGGTTGTACCGCACCTCCACCCGATGGCTGTTTGGCTCTCTCATAATGCTGGAGACGTTGGCAATCTCCGTCGGCGCGACAGTTCCGGCACTCGTGTCAGGCTGAGCCTGTGCCCGCGGTGCCTGGGCTGCCGTTGCCTGGGCCGTCGTCGCCTGGGTCGCCGCTGCCTGGGTCGACAATGCATGACCAGCACGATGCGCGGCAAGCTCTGAGCCGCCCAGCAAGCCCGCTCCCACGCCAACCATCAGAAGCAGACAAGCCGCCACAGGAGCNNGGCAGTGCGTCCAGCGCCGCATCTAATTTCAACCGCGAGCGCGCCACCAGATTGGCGTCCGGCTCCAGCACCGGATTCGCCTCGGCCAGCTCCTTCAGCGACAGCAGTTGCTCCTGCTCCTTGCCGCACTCCGCGCACTCCGCCAAGTGCCGCTCCAGTTCCTGCGCCTGTTCGCCGGCCAACTCCCCGTACGCCGCCGCCACAATCCGTTCCTGTGCAACTTTGCATTTCATCATTGCGTCCTTCCAGCCCCCAAAAAAAAATGCAATCAGCGCCTGACGATCCGGCTCCCCCTGAGGGAAAATGCCAATGGCGCTTGTCTTACCGCCTATCAAATTTCATGAGCTTACGTGAAGGGTACGGGCTTATGCCCGTACATTAGCCCAATAAATGGAATCGGGCTTTAGCCCCTGAGGGAATCTCCGTCTGTAACAACGACCCACTCAGAGTCCCCACGCAAATCCTTATCGCAATCCCGCCAACTGTGTTCTCAGCTTCTTTGTCGCCCTGAAGAGCGTATTCTTGGCGGTCTCTTCCGTGGTGCTCAGCATCTCTCCGATCACGCGCAACCGGAGCCCCTGGTAGTGCTTCAGTTCAAAAACCATCCGCTCGCGCGGCGTCAGTGTCTCCAGCGCGCCTTGAATCCGCTCTCCCAGCAACTTGCGCTCCAGCTCCTTCGCCGGATTGGAGAACGACCGGTCATCCGAAACCGAGGCCAGCAGGTCAATTTCGCCACCCGAGTGATCCACAATCACCGCGCGGTCCTCGCGCCTCGTCTTGCGCCGCCGCATCTGATCCAGGCAAAGATTCGTAACAATCCGGTAAATCCACGTATAAAACGAGCATTCAAATCTGAAATTGCCCAAATACCGGTAGGCCTTCAAAAACGCCTCCTGGTAAATGTCCTCGGCGTCGTGCTCGCTTCCCGTCAGGTGCAGCGCCAGCCGCAGAACCTGCTGCTCATACTGCCTAATCAGAGAGTCAAAGGCCGCCCGCGACCCCGCCTGCGCCTCGCGGATCAGCGCCATCTCCGGCTCGCGAGCCTGCCGCCGCTCCTCGGCGCTCTTCTCTGCGTTCTTTCCCTTGGTCGATTCCATGCCTGAGGAGGATTGTACCCTCCAGGCTACCGGCCAGGCCAAACCCGCTGGCCTCTGAACCAAACAAGTGGGGTAGATCGCCGCATCCGTTGCCATCGAACCTGCTCCGAGGATTGGGGAGTCTCCGCATTTCGATAGACGAACCTGGACCGCAATGGTAAGCCCCGTGCCCCATCTTTTCTGTCATCCTGAGCGGAGCGCAGCGGAGTCGAAGGACCTGCGGGTCGTAATTCTGGCTAGGGTGGGAAACCAAGAATCTCAATCAGACCAGGCCCCGTGCCCCATCCATTTCGCGCACTTTGCGATTCGGGGTCCCCAACGACTGGTCTTAGTCGTTGGGGTGATGNNAAAAACACCCCGCCCCACCCGGTAAACTAATAGGCAATGAATCAAAACCTCTTTCCCGCCCCCCCAGCCGAAGCCTCCGCCGAACTCTTCACCGCCCACTGCGACGGCGGCTCCCGAGGCAATCCCGGCCCCTCCGGCTACGGCGCCGTCATCGAGGACGCCAAAGGCCGCGTCGTAGCCGAACTGAGCCAGTTCCTCGGCATCCGCACCAACAACTACGCCGAGTACGCCGGCCTTCTTGGCGTGCTCAAGTGGGCCGTCGAACACAACGTCCAGCGCCTCCGCGTCATCTCCGACTCCGAGCTGATGGTCAAGCAGATGCAGGGCAAGTACAAGGTAGCCAGCCCCATCCTCCGCCCGCTCTTTGAAGAAGCAAGAAAGCTCTCCCGCCGCATCGCCAGCTTCGAAATNNCGAACCACTGTCTGCATCGTCATAACAGAATAATCCTGCGCCGTAGGCGCAATGGTTATTAGCCCCGCGCTTCAGCGTGGGGTGGGGTTGGCGCAACCAACAAATCATCCGGAGTCCCGTAGGGACGGTGCTCATGCCGGGTGTCCCGATGGCATCTTCGTAAGAATCATTCGGGAAAGGTGCTGCTACTTCTATTTTTTGCTGTTTGCTGTGGCCTTGGCCAGTGCGTTACTAAACAGCACCAGGGGAATGTTGGGTCTATGGGGGCCTTCGCGCTGCCACACTAATCGCTTGGGTTAGGCAGGTGGCCCGCTCATCAGCCACGAAGAATCACCTTGAGCTTTGAAAAGCTGTGCCCTGTTCATCGCGGTCTTCGCGATGAGCGGGCGGATGGCCCCGGCCTCACGCTGGTTTCCGCCTTGGTGCGGCTATGCAGGGACTGTGTTATCTTGTTGGGGTGTAATTTGAATGGTTGCGCCCACCGCGTTGGCGTAACGCACCATGAAAGACAGACTAATCGGTTTACTGCCCCGTTCAATCTGAGCGATGTAGGGTTGGGAGACACGAAGCGTTTTTGCGAGATTTTGCTGCGTCAGATTTGCCATTTGACGCGCGCGAACGAGCCCAAGCAGGGCCGCTTCTTCTTCATAAGCAGCCTTGAATTTTGGTTCTTTGGCTGAACGTTTCTCAGCGTATTGTTTGATCCATGTCATTTTTTCCCCTGATCCTTGCAGATAATTTCTACGTTTTGGCGCACAATGATTCTCAGAAGTTTTCTTTCAAATCATAGTCCCGGCAATTCGCCTTTACGCCGTTTTTCATCCATAAGCGGCCAAAAGAAACCAAAACGTCACGTAACTCCTTATCCTGGACGATTTTGCAGGTAACTCCTTTGTTATGACGATTTTGCAGCGCACCCCTGTCTGTAACCTCTAGAAAACACAGACTTTGCGTCCAAAGTAGGGGTGGGGGTAGGTCATCTGGAAATCGACGAACCCAAGCCGGGATGGGCGGCCGGCTGCACCACAGGTGCCGTCTAGTCCCTAGTCCCTAGTCCCTAGTCCCTAGTCCCTCACGCTCTCCTGCCCAAATCGTTTCTCCACGCATGTCCTCCGCT
>PMGP01000272.1:724-3878 GCA_003156235.1 Acidobacteriaceae bacterium | reverse complement strand
CAGCCGCTCGTAGCCGTTGGCGCTCGATTTGCCGAAGGCCGCCGCGTAATCGAAGTCCATATTCACCGGGCAGACGGCCATCTCCATCGTCGTCGGCGCCTTCGCCCCAAATCTCAGCGAGATCCCCTCATCCGGTTGGATGCGAATCGTCAGCAGGTTTGGCTTGATCACCTGGCAAGCGGATTGCGAAGCAAGCCGATCAAAAATCAACAGCGGTGGTTGTTTGAACTGGATGCTGATTTCAGTCGCCCGCTTCTTCATCCGCTTGCCTGCGCGCAGATAAAACGGAACCCCAGCCCAGCGCCAGTTTTCCACCTCCAGCTTCACAGCGGCATAAGTCTCCGTGCCGGATTCCGGACTAACTCGCTCCTCGTTCCTGTAACCCACCACCGGCTTTCCATCCACCATTCCCGGCCCGTACTGTCCGCGCACCACATTCAAAATCGGAATCGAAGGAATCGCACGCCACACCTTCAGCTTCTCCCGCCGCACGCTCTCCGCCTCAAAGCTCGATGGCGGCTCCAGCGCCACCAGGCTGAGCAACTCCATCACGTGATTCTGCATCACGTCGCGCAGCGCGCCTGCCTTCTCGTAGAACGGCCCGCGCCCTTCCACGCCCAGCGTTTCAGCCACGGTAATCTGCACGTGATCAACGTAATTCCGGTTCCAGATTGGCTCGAAGATTCCGTTGGCAAAGCGGAACACCAGAATGTTCTGCACCGTCTCTTTGCCCAGGTAGTGATCGATGCGGAAGACCTGGTCTTCCTGGAAGACCGCGTTGACCTGGCGGTTCAGCTCGCGCGCAGACTCCAGGTCGTGGCCAAAAGGCTTTTCGATCACCACCGACACCTTGCCCTGCTCCGGCTGCGCCATTCCCTCTGCGCCAAGGTTTTCGATGATCGGCGCAAAGTGCTCTGGCGCTGTCGCCAGATAGAAAAGCCGCCTGCCGCCGAGGCCTTTCTCGTTTGCGATGCGCTCTAACTCCGCTTTCAGTCCTATATAGTCTCCGGAATGGTCAAAGCGCAGCGAAAAATAACTTATGCGACTTATAAAATCATCCAGCTTGGGAGCGCTCGCCTCGATGCCGCCGAACTCGACAATGCCGCCGCGCATATCTTCCGCAAACTTGTTGCCAATCTCCCGCCGCGCCACGCCTACTATGGCAAACCGCTCAGGCAGCAGCCCTGCCTGCTCCAGATGGAAGAGCGCCGGCATCAGCTTGCGCCTGGTCAGGTCGCCGGAGGCGCCAAAGATCACCAGAATCCCCGCTTCGGGAATCCTCTCGCTGCCCCGCGGGACCTGGGAAAGGTCCTCCGGGCTTACGCTCATCTGTATCGTCGCCATCTCTGGCTCGCCTCCGCGATTACTTAGAGCATGAATTACATGAGGATTTGCAATGCTATCTCAGCGCTGATACTTAGCCTCAATGGCCAGAACCTTCTTGAATCGCCGCATAAACCTTTCTTCCGTAGCGATAAACTTAGCGGCAATAAATCTGTCCACAACCTCGAAAGCCAGCGCCGAACCAATAATGCGAGCGCCCAGCACGCAGACGTTCATGTCATCGTGCTCCACGCCCTGGTGCGCCGAGTAAGTGTCGTGGCACATCCCGGCGCGAATTCCCGGTATCTTGTTGGCTGCCACGCACACTCCAACTCCCGAGCCGCAGATCAGAATCCCGCGCGGAGCATCGCCCCGCTTCAGCGCCAGGCCCAACTTCTCGGCGAAGTCGGGATAGTCGTCCGGTAAGTCGGCGTTATAAGCTCCCAGGTCCACCACCTCGTGGCCGGCCTTGGCAAGATAGGCGCTGACTTCCTCTTTGAGAGAAAATCCCGCATGGTCGGATGCAATAACAAGTTTCACGATGATCCTTTCGTGATAGCTGACAGCTTACAGCATACAGCTAACAGGAACCGGATCTTATGGCCACTGTTAGCAGCCTGTAGTAAAAGTCTGGTTTTGAAAGGGCACGACTTTAGTCGTGCCGCAAATACAACAAGTAAACACGGGCTTTAGCCCCTGAGGGATGTTTTTCGGCGTACTGGACTTTTGCCACAGGCTGTTAGCTGTCAACTGTTTGCTGTTAGCTGTTCTACTTCGCTTCCTTATGCACCTGGTGCTTGCGGCAGCGCCTACAGAACTTCTTGAGCTCCAGACGGCCGGTGACCGTCTTCTTGTTCTTCGTCGTCGAGTAGTTGCGCTCCTTACATTCGGAGCACTGCAATGTGATGATTTCCCGCATTCAAAAATCCTTTTCCAGCTTTTAGCTTTCAGCTCTCAGCCTTCAGTCCGCATTTCACGCGATGAACTGAAAGCTGAAAGCTGACGGCTGATAGCTCTTTCCTACTTGATGATCTCCGAAATCGTGCCCGCGCCCACCGTACGGCCGCCTTCGCGGATTGCGAAGCGCAAGCCTTTTTCCATGGCCACCGGAACGATCAATTCCACTTCCAACTCCACGTTGTCGCCAGGCATCACCATCTCGGTGCNNCGGAAGTAGAACTGCGGACGATAGCCCTTGAAGAACGGCGTATGACGGCCGCCTTCTTCCTTGCTCAACACGTAAACCGAACCCTTGAAGTGCGTGTGCGGCGTAATCGAACCAGGCTTGGCCAAAACCATGCCCCGCTCCACGTCTTCCTTGTCCACACCGCGAACCAGTACGCCCGCATTGTCGCCGGCCAAACCTTCATCGAGCTGCTTTTTGAACATCTCGATGCCTGTGGCCACCGTCTTGCGCGTGTCCTTGATTCCGACCATCTCGACTTCGTCGCCCACCTTCACCTTGCCACGCTCGATACGGCCCGTTACCACCGTGCCGCGACCCGAGATCGAGAAGATGTCTTCAATCGGCATCAGGAAGGGCTGATCCACCGGACGGTGCGGCTGCGGAATGTACTTATCGACGGCTTCCATCAGCTCGTCGATCTTGGCTTCCCACTTCGCCTCGCCATTCAGCGCGCCCAGCGCCGAGCCGCGGATTACCGGAACATCGTCGCCTGGGAACTGATACTTAGTCAGCAGCTCGCGAACTTCCATCTCCACCAAGTCGATCAGTTCGGTATCATCGACCGCGTCGCACTTGTTCAAGAAAACCACGATGTAAGGCACGCCCACCTGGCGAGCCAGCAATACGTGTTCCTTGGTCTGCGGC
>PMGP01000272.1:0-706 GCA_003156235.1 Acidobacteriaceae bacterium | reverse complement strand
TTGATGTAGTCGGCGTGACCGGGACAGTCCACGTGCGCGTAGTGACGGTTCTTTGTCTCATACTCCACGTGCGCCGTCGCGATCGTAATGCCGCGCTCGCGCTCTTCCGGAGCGTTATCGATCGAGTCGAACGACCGGAACTGAATCTTGGGGTTGTTCTTCGCCAGCACCTTGGTGATCGCCGCGGTCAACGTCGTCTTGCCGTGGTCGATGTGACCGATGGTTCCAACGTTTACGTGCGGCTTCGAACGGTCAAATTTCTCCTTCGCCATAAAAAGCCTCGAATTCCTTTCGTTGCTCGATTACTGCCCGTTTACCTTATGGAGCGCCCGCCACTGCGGGCTCCAGCCCCAAAAATCAGCTTCTAGCTATTAGCTTTCAGCTTCAAACTCTCACTGCCAAACTTTGCCGCTTCTCCGCCGCCACTCTCTTTCGCCCGCCCTATCTCTGCCAGGCTAAAAACTAGTAGCTAGCGGCTGTTCTTGCTACTTACCCTGTGCCTTGCCGACGATCTCCTCGGCAATATTGCGCGGCACCTCTTCATAGCGCGCGAACTGCATCACGTACGATGCGCGTCCTTGCGTCGAAGAGCGAATCTCATTCACATAACCAAACATTTCCTTCAAGGGAACCATGGCCTTGATTACCTGCGACCCAGCCTGCCGTTCCATGCCCTCGATCCGGCCGCGGCGCGAGTTGATGTCGC
>PMGP01000413.1:361-3999 GCA_003156235.1 Acidobacteriaceae bacterium | reverse complement strand
ACAACCGCTGCATCTTCTGCGGCTACTGCGTGGAAGCCTGCCCCACCGACGCCATCACCCACGGCCACGGCTTCGAGCTGGCCACGCTGAACGCCACCAATCTGGTCATGCGCAAGGAAGACATGCTGGTGCCGATCTCGGCGCTGACGGCGGCAAAATAGCAACCCGTTTACTTTGCAGTTCGCCTCAATGCAATAACTCCAGCTATCCTAAAAGGTAGACTGCCTTCCTTGTTTTCACGGCAGCCGGTACGTCAGGAGCGACTTTGGCGGATTTTCTTTCAGAATTGAAGCGTCGCGTGCTCGTCTATGACGGCGCGATGGGCACCAATCTGCAAAAGCACAACCTCACTGCCGAGGATTTTTGGGGCAAAGAGGGTTGCAACGAGCTGCTGGTGCTCTCGCGGCCCGATGTAATCCGGCAGGTTCACGCCTCGTTTCTTGAGGCCGGCTGCGATGTCATCGAGAGCGACAGCTTCGGCTCAACCTCCATCGTTCTCGCCGAGTATGGCCTTGAGAGCCGCACCCGCGAACTGAATCTCGCCGCGGCGCGCCTGGCTCGCGAGGTGGCCGACAAGTTTTCGACGCCGGACAAGCCTCGCTTCGTCGCCGGCTCCATCGGTCCCACCACCAAGCTGCCCTCGCTGGGCCACATCAGCTACGACGCCATGGCCGCCGCCTATCGCGAGCAGGCCGAGGCTCTCATCGAGGGCGGTGTGGATGTGCTGCTCATCGAAACCTGCCAGGATCTTTTGCAAGCCAAGATCGCTCTCGCCGCCTCTCAGGACGCGATCAATGGCGCTGGCCGCAATGTCGCGCTTCAGGTCCAGATCACCCTCGAAGCCAGCGGAACCATGCTCCTCGGTTCGGAGATCGGTGCGGCCCTCGCCGTTCTTGAAGTCTTCCAGCCTGACGTAATCGGCCTTAACTGCGCCACCGGCCCGGCGGAGATGAACGACGCGGTCCGCTTCCTCTGCCAGAATTCCACCACGCCCATCAGTGTTCTGCCCAATGCAGGCCTGCCGCACAACGAGGGCGGTCATGCGGTCTACAAGCTCACTCCGGCCGAGTTGGCTGCCTGGCTCCGGCGCTTCGTCACCGAGTACGGTGTGCAGGTCGTCGGCGGCTGCTGTGGCACAACCCCCGAGCATCTGCACGCCGTCGTCGAGGCCGTTCACGGCGTAACGCCCGCCGCGCGCTCCGTCAAGCCGCAATCGGTCGCCGCCAGCGCCTTCAGCGCCGTGCCCCTCGAGGCTGACGCCCAGCCCATCATCATCGCCGAGGAGATGAACACCACCACCCGTCTCGAAACCTTTCGCAACATGGTGCGAGCCGGCGACTACGACGGCATTCTCGCCCTCGCCAAGCGGCTCTCCGCCGAAGGCTCGCAGTTGCTCGACCTTTGCTGCGCCATCGTCGGCGAGGACGAGCAGGAATACATGAACGCTATCCTCGAAAAAATCGCCACCCGCGTTCCCGCGCCCATTTTGGTTGACTCCACCGAGGCCAACGTCATCGAGGAGGCGCTCAAGCGCATTCCCGGCAAGCCCATCATCAACTCCATCAATCTGGAAGATGGCGAGAAGCGCACCAGCCTTGTCTTGCCCATGGCCCGCCATTACGGCGCCGCGGTCGTCGCGCTTACCATCGACGAACAGGGCATGGCGCTCACTGCCGATCGCAAGGTGGCCATCGCCCATCGCATCCACGATCTGGCCGTCAACAAATACGGCCTGCGCTCCGAGGACCTCATCTTCGACGCGCTCACCCTACCTATCTCCACCGGCCAGGAGGACTATCGCTCCGCCGCCATCGAAACCCTCGAAGCGGTGCGCCGCATCAAACTCGAGCTGCCGCGTTCGCGCACCGTCCTTGGCGTCTCCAACATTTCTTTTGGCCTGAACGCTTATGCCCGCCGCGTGCTCAACTCGGTCTTCCTCAAGGAGGCCGTGGATCGTGGCCTTGACGCGGCCATCGTTAACTACTCCAAGATTTATCCACTTTACAAGATTCCCGAGATAGAAGTTGAGTTAGCCCGCAAGCTTATCTTTCAGGACCGTAGCAACGGCGATCCGCTCCAGACGTACATGGCTTACTTCGCCAGCCTCGGCAAAGCTTCTGTTGTGGAAGAGGAGTTAGCCGTCGAAAATCTCACCACGGACGAGAAGCTCAAGCAGATGATTATTCGCGGAGAGCGGACCATTGGTTTGGACGAGCACAAACTAACTCTGGAAGCAGCTTTGGAAGAGGCTCTTCTAACTCACTCTCCCCTCGAACTGATTAACACTGTCCTGCTCGACGGCATGAAGACCGTTGGCGATCTCTTTGGTGCGCGCAAGATGCAATTGCCCTCGGTCCTCGATTCCGCCGCCGTAATGAAGGCCGCCGTCGCCTATCTCGAACCCAAGATGGAAAAATCCGACGGCGGCCGCAAAGGTACCATGGTTCTGGCCACGGTCAAGGGCGACGTGCATGACATCGGCAAGAATCTCGTGGACATCATCCTCTCCAACAACGGCTATCGTGTCGTCAACCTGGGCATCAAGCAGTCGTCGGACGCCATCATCGCCGCCGCGCGCGAAATCAGCGCCGAAGCCATCGGCCTCAGCGGCCTGCTAGTCAAGTCCACGCTCGAAATGAAATATGTCCTGCAGGATTTGCAGCGGTTGGGAATGACCGTTCCTGTCATCTGCGGCGGCGCGGCGCTCACTCGCAAGTACGTCGAGGAAGATCTGCGCAAGGAGTACTCCGGCCCCGTTTTTTATGCCGAGGATGCCTTCGCCGGGTTGCACGCCATGGCCGATCTTACCTCCGACGACGCGGTTGTGCGTGAGAGCAGGGAAGCCGAAGGCAAAACAGTCAAGGTCTTCGCCAAAGGAAGCGCAAGCACTCCCGAACTAACCCTTGTCGAACTAACTCCAGAGGGTCGGTCGCCAGTCGTAGAGCGGCTTGCGGAGATTCCTAAGCCAGCCTTCTGGGGTGCGCGCGTCTTCAAGAGTTATAAACTCGATGATATCTTCCCCTATCTCAACGAGACCGCGCTCTTCAAGAATCAGTGGCAACTCAAAACCGCCGCGCAGAGCGACTATCTCCGCTTGGTAGAAGAAAAATACCGCCCTATTTTACTCGACCTTCAGAAAGAAGTGATAGCAGCAGGCTGGTTCGAACCTAAGTCAGTCATCGGCTTCTATCCCTGCGCCGGAGACGGCAACGAGTTAGTCGTCTTTGATCCTGACAATCCGGCCCGCGAGTTAGAGCGCATCGCCTTCCCGCGCCAGGCGCAGGGCCGCAGACTTTCTATTGCCGACTTCTTCGAGCCGATAACTTCCGCACAACGCGATGTAGTCGGCTTCTCCATCGTCACCATAGGCGACGAGGCCAGCTTACAAACAGCAAAGCTCTTCGAGGCAGGCGACTTTACGAAGTATCTTTATCTGCACGGCCTTTCGGTGGAAACCGCCGAGGCGCTCGCTGAGTTAGCCCACAAACAGGCTCGCGAGTTCCTCGGCATCGCCGCCGAAGACTCTCCGCGCGTTTCAGATTTGTTTCATCAGAAATATCGCGGCTCGCGTTACTCCTTCGGCTACCCCGCCTGCCCCAATCTTGAAGATCAGGCCAAGATCTTCCGCCTGCTCAAGC
>PMGP01000413.1:195-341 GCA_003156235.1 Acidobacteriaceae bacterium | reverse complement strand
AAGTATTTTGTGGCGTGAATCTGATACAAAATCTGCACGAAATAAATATTCGGCGCTTTTGCGTATAATTATCGACCTTTGTGCAACAGTAGGAAATAGGCAATCACAGAGACAGTATGAGTGGGTCCTCCTCGAACGGCCGGGGC
>PMGP01000413.1:0-138 GCA_003156235.1 Acidobacteriaceae bacterium | reverse complement strand
CCACATAGAAGATGTACTCCCAAGGTTTTCCGTGCACCGGCCGTGATTCGATCTTGGTCAGGTTGATGCCCATGAACGCCATCGCCGACAATGCCGATACCAGCGATCCGGGTCGATGCTCCAGCGAAAACGCCAGGC
>PMGP01000003.1 GCA_003156235.1 Acidobacteriaceae bacterium | reverse complement strand
TGAAGTACAACCCGCGCGTGAATGAGTTAGTGGCCCGCGTTGAGGGATTGGCTGAGGCGCATCCTTACCGGCCGGACTCGCTGGCGCAGGGAATTCTTGAGGTGATTGATTTGCTGCAGCGCTGCCTGATCGAAATCACCGGCATGGACGCGATCACCCTGCAACCGGCGGCAGGAGCGCATGGCGAGTTCACGGGAATTCTGCTGGTCCGCGCATGGCATGAGTCGCAGGGGAATCCGCGCAGCAAGATTCTTATTCCCGACTCGGCGCACGGAACTAATCCGGCCACAGCGGCCATTTGCGGCTACACGGTGGAGAATCTTAAATCTAACTCCGAAGGGGGAATTGACTTAGAGGCACTTACTCGTCAAGTCGACGAAGAGACGGCAGCGCTGATGCTGACCAATCCTTCGACTATTGGAGTTTTCGAGAGCCAGATTGAGAAGATCGCCGAAATTCTTCACGCCAAGGGCGCACTGCTCTACATGGACGGCGCCAACATGAATGCGCTGGTGGGCAAAGCGCGGCCCGGCGATTTCGGCGTGGACGTGATGCACCNNCACGGCGGCGGCGGACCCGGCTCCGGCCCGGTGGCCTGCAAAGCATTTCTTGAGCCGTTTTTTCCCGTACCTGTTTTGGCTCAGGACAAGAACGGCGCGAAACACTGGAATTATGACCGGCCTCAATCGGTAGGCCGCGTTCGCGCCTTCTATGGCAACGTGGGCATGTTCATCCGCGCCCTGGCCTACATCCTGGCCAACGGTCCCGATGGCCTGCGCCAGACCACCGAAGACGCCGTGCTCAACG
The DNA here is from genome assembly GCA_003156235.1 of Acidobacteriaceae bacterium. Lineage (GTDB taxonomy): Bacteria > Acidobacteriota > Terriglobia > Terriglobales > Acidobacteriaceae > Telmatobacter. The sequence goes on along the minus strand of PMGP01000003.1, from coordinate 3,712 downwards.
CCAACTACATTCGCGCCAAGCTACAGGACGTTTATGAGCTGCCCTACAAGACTGCCTCCATGCACGAGGTGGTTTTCAGCGACAAGCTGCAAGCAGGCAAGGGAGTGAAGACCGGCGACATCGCCAAGCGGCTGATCGACTATGGATTCCATCCCTACACGGTCAGCTTCCCGATGATCGTCCATGGCGCGCTGATGATCGAGCCTACGGAGAGCGAGTCGCTGGAGGAGCTGGATTTGTTCATCGAGGCCATGCGCGCCATCGCTCGCGAAGTTGAAGAGACGCCGGAGCTGGTGAAGAGTGCGCCGCACTCTACGCGCGTGTCGCGGCTCGATGAAGTGCAGGCTGCAAGGAAGCCGATATTGCGCTGGCGGGCGACAACGTAGCGTAGGAGCTAGTTGACGAGCGCAAGGTGCTTGAGCAGAAACTCATAATCCTTCTTGTAGCGCGAGATTTCCTCCGCGCTGTCGGACGACAGGACTACGTTCAGAAGAAGCCCTCGAATGGAGATTTTGGTGGCCAGGTCGACATAAGCCCCTTGTTTCCTCTCGCAGTGGAACATCTGGGCTTTCCTTTCACAGCCTTGTTCCAGAATATCTGGCTGAGCCAAGTCTTCAATCCTGGATGGCTGACAGCCTTCGCTGAATGAGCGAGCATCTCTTTCGACGGCGCTCTGAAGGGGACCGTCCAATCGTTCAATGTTGATGTACATCAAGGTGCGAACGCTTTCATACTTCTCGCCAGACTTTAGGAAATAGTATGGATTCTTTCTTGTTATATCTAACGACCAGCCCTGCGGCGGTTCAACAGCCGCGATAACATTGGAAATTGTAAGGTAAACCGGATTGCCCATGTTTACCTTCGCCTTTCCACACGGAGTGGAGGTCGCGGTAGTTTGTCCTTCAGACGCCGAGAGTGCCATTAACAACATGAAAAGAGTAAGAGATAACAGGAAGCTTCTTTTCAAATCTCTCAGTTTCATCCTTCGCCTCTTTCTCCGATAGTTGGGATCAGTGTGTTTTTCTGTACAGCTCTTCCAGCGCATCGCAGGCTGTGCGAGTGCCGTCCTCGTTGTTGAGCAGCCGGGCCACGCTCTCGGCTCGCTGAGCGAGCAGCGGCTGGGCGAGCATTGCCTTAAGCCGGCGCGCCACACGCCACGGCGTGTATTTGCCGCGTTGAATCACTCGCGCCACCTTCAGCCGCTGCATTCGCCGGGCGTTGTCGGGCTGGTCGTGCGAATAGGGCATGATGAGCATCGGCTTGCCGGCACGCAGGCATTGCGCCGTGGTTCCCACGCCGCCCTGGTGGACCACCATCGACGCGCGGCTGAAGAGCTTGGAGTAAGGCGCGTACTCGGCCACGCAGATGGACTCCGGCAGCGGAGATTGCGGACGGTTGCGCGGGTCCGAGCCGATGAGAAGCACCGCGCGAATGACAAGCTTGATGGCAGCCTTGGCTGAAACCTCGAAGAAATCTCCGGCAGACAGCACCGCCGCCGAGCCCAGCGTGAAGACTACAGGGGGCGGTCCTTCGTTGAGAAATTTTTCCAGGTGAGGAGGAAGCTCCTGATTGCCCGCGTCGGCATCGTAGTAGCAGAAGCCGGTAATCAACGTGTGCTCAGGCCAGTCTATTTGTTCCACGCCCAGCACGCGAGAAAACAAGGCCAGGACCAGATTAGGCGAGTGCTTGGCGTCGAAAAGAGGATTGGCGCCCTTGGGCAATCCCAGCTCGCGGCGCAGTTCGTAGATTGGTTCAGGCCACTTGCGGCTGATGAAGCGCGCCACCCGCCGAATGACCCTGCCAAAGCCCGGCACCGCCTTATCGGCTTTCGCCAGCCGCGGATACGGAGGCAGCACCGGCGGGTCGAAGGCGGAAAAGAAGGAGAGCGGCGCCAGCACGTAGCTAGCCCAGGGAATTCCTGTCACCTCGGCCACCAGCGGCCCGGCGTAGTTCAGCTCGCCCAAGAGCAGCAGGCCGGCGCGCTCGGGTTTGGTTGCCGCGTCCAGCAAGTCGTCGTAGGTCTGGCGCAGCGAGGGAAAGAGAAAATCCCTCAGCCCATGCTCGGTGCCGTTCTTGATGTCGTAGACCATCTCGACCAAGGTGGTGTTGGCGGGGTCGATGTCCGGCCGGACAGGGTGGAACTCCAGCCCGAGAGGGCGAATTCTTGATTCATACAACGCCGGCAGCGCCATCACCGGCACGTGCCCGCGCCGCTTCAACTCCAGCGCAATGGCGATCAGCGGATTGGTGTCGCCGTAGGTGCCGATATTCGAGAGAATGATGCGCAATTTGAAATCCCCGGGCCTTTTGCTGCCTATAATTATGAGGGTAATTGATAGGGCCTGTTGTCTGTTTCGCCTCATTGTGCCGCAACCGTAGGATGGTATTCTTTCTGTGCCGTACAGGAGACTTTCTATGCCCATGCAGTGCACGCTTCGCTTTATTGCCCGTTCCGTTGCGGCTGCGGTTTTGCTCTGCGGCCTATTAGCTGTTGTTCGTCCTATAGTCGCGCAACAGCCCCAGGCTGCAGCAACTATTATTTCCGCAGACAAGCCCTACAAAGTCATTGATCGCTGGAAGATAGGTGGCGAAGGAGGCTGGGATGATCTGACTGCCGATTCCCATGCTCACCGTCTCTACCTAACTCACGGCATCCGCGTGGATGTTGTCGATACGCAGATAGGTAAACTCATCGGCTCCATCAACGGCCTGCACGGCACGCACGGCGTCGCACTCGATACTGCCGGAAAATTTGGTTACATCTCCGACGGCGGCGGCAACGCAGTGGTCGTCTTCGACCGCGCCACGTTGGCCACCGTCGCCACCATTCCCGCTGGCGGCGGTCCCGATGCCATCATCTTCGAACGGGCCACCCAGACCGTCTGGGCCTTCAACGGCCACAGCAAGGACGTGACGGTGATTGACGCCGCCACGCAGAAGGTTGTTGCAACAATCCCATTGCCCGGCAAGCCGGAGTTTGCCGCCGTCGATGGCCAGGGAACGGTCTTCGACAACATCGAGGACAAAAACGAGATCGTCCGCCTTGACGCCAAAACCAACAAGCTCACCGCCGAATGGCCGGCAGGCTGTGAATCGCCCAGCGGCCTTGCCTTCGACGCCGCCGGCGCGCGCCTCTTTCCCGTCTGCGATGACAACAAGATGGGCGTGATCGATTCTAAAACCGGCAAACTCCTTGCCACGCCCGCCATCTGCAAAGGCCCTGACGGCGCCGGATGGGATGCCGCCCACAAGCTGGCCTTTGCCTCCTGCGGCGAGGGAGTTCTCTCGGTGATCGATGCCGGCGCCGCCGGCTATCCCAGCATCGAGAGCCTGCCCACCCAGCGCGGCGCCCGGACGATGACGTATGATTCGGCCTCTGACCGCATCTATCTGGTTACGGCTGAGTTTGGCCCGCGTCCCGAGCCCACAGCAGAGAATCCGCGCCCTCGTCCCGCTGTCATTCCCGGCAGCTTTGTGGTGCTGGTTGTTGGGCGGTGAACTGGCGATGTGCCCTGCTTGGCGGTAGGAAGAAACAAGCGTGGACCNNAGATTGATGATTCTATTGCCGTTGTTTGGCAGTTCCGCGGTTATTGAACCAGAAGGAGGGTTTCGTGCGCAAAAACATTCTCGCGGTTGTATTTCTGGCAATCTGCCCTTTGGCTTTTGCCCAGCAGGCGCTTGACAACAATGCCATCATCAAGCTGGTGAAGGC
>PMGP01000267.1 GCA_003156235.1 Acidobacteriaceae bacterium | reverse complement strand
GGTCGATCTTGGCCTGATCGACCTTGAGGCTGCGCGGACCGGTCTGGTTATCTTCGGAGCGACGGCCGAACTTGATTCCATCGTCGGCACGGCGGCCGTACTTTATTCCGTCGTCGACAGGCTTGGCTGCATTGGCATCGGCATCAGAGTCGAGGTCAACGGTCTGCGCGTCCGCGTTCATTTGGCTCACGTTGGCGGCAGACACGGGAACGGGCGGAGCGATGAATTGGCTCTCATGAGCATTCAACCAATCGAGCAACGGAGCGCTCCCGCCAGAAGCCAGGGATGCGGAGAGTGCGGCTTCAATCTGGCTTTCGACCGCGGCGTCGTTCGCGATTCTCGATAGATTCACCAACACAGCCGCAACAGCTTTCAGCCGCCCTGCCTGCCAGACGGGTTGATCGTTAAAGGCAAGAATCTGCCGCTGGGCTGCCAGAATCCGGTCAAGCGCAGTTGATTCTTCGATGGATTCCGGACTCCTTTCCTGCAAAGAACTGGGCGCTTCATTCACGGAATCGCTGGTGGTTTGAGATTTGTTCTCAGATTTGTATCCCGAAATCGTCAGCCATAACGGATCGACAGCAACGATCTTCACCTGATCCGGCACATAACGAAAGTACTCGACCAACTCTTCGTGGAATGCCGCTGTGAGCAGATGAAACTTGAGCGAACACCTGTAAGTGTCCAGTTCGGCAAGAGGCCGCAGAGGTTCGGAGGGCAGAACACTGCCCCAGAGTAGACCCGGTGTCTGACGGGCACGGTGAAATGGATCGTCGCCCTGGAAAAAACACTCGGGATCAGGCTGATAGGCAATCCAATGGAACTTCTCCCCATCGCCGCACCGGCGGAAGGCTTCAATGCGTAATGCTTCAGGAATCTCGCTGAGCGGCGGCACTCCGGTGAGCGTGACAGCGATTGACTTCGTTGTGCCGGGAGTTGATTCGGCAGGATCGGTGGCCGCGGAGGCCGAGAACTCCGCCATCAGCGCACGCAGCGACTCAGCCAAACGGACAGAATCGGTTGCGCGTGAGGCATCAATGCACTCCGTGGACTCGATTTCGTGTAAGAGCAGGCCAACAAAATCCATGGCGTCAAGCAGACGATCCGCCAACTCCCGCGAAAAAGTCATCTCACTGTTTCTCACCTTGCCGAGCACGTCTTCGCCGGCATGGAGCACGCGAGTCATCTCGGGAAATGTGAACAGGCCGCTGTTGCCCTTAAGTGTATGCACCATCCGAAACAGCTCGTTGATGACGTCCTGATCGTTGGGCGCGTTTTCCAGTTGCATCAGCTTTTGGCCGACGCCTTCCAGAATCTCGTGGGACTCAGAGAGAAACTGCTCCAATAAAGGATTCTTGGGAGCGGCATTCATCATCGAATTGCCTCCCCAAGCATCAGACGCGTGTACGTCAACAATTGCGCTGGCTGCACCGGTTTGACGAGATAACCATTGGCGCCCGCCCGGTACGCTGCCGTCTCATCGCCCGGCGCGGCTTCGGTCGAGACCATGATGGCCGGCTGTTGTGGAATCTCTTGCCGACGCAGCTCGCTCAAAAAGCCATAGCCGTTTAGCTTCGGCATATTGACATCCACGACGTACAGATCGAAGGGAGCTTCGAGGGACTTTTCCAGCGCCTCGATTCCGTTTATCGCCTCTTCGACTGCATAACCGGCGGACTCCAAAATGCCGCGGTGATACATGCGCACGGTGGCTGCATCATCGACAATCAGAATGCGTTTTGCAACCACGCCTTCCTTCACTATCAGGCCGTCCATCATTTGGCCTCCAGACTCTTGCGATAGACAATCGCATCGGGAAATTTTCGCACTTCAAACAAGGATGATATTCGGCTCATGGATTCCGAGTGGCCCAGGCAAAGATACGCGCCCCGATTCAGCGCTTCGTAAAAGGTATCGGCCGCTGCCTTGCGCGATGCGTCGTCGAAATAAATCAGCAGATTGCGGCAGAAGATCACGTCGAAGTTGCGATAGCTGAGCGTCTCGGCGGGCTCGGAGAGATTGACGCGGGTGAACTGGACTGCCTCGCGCAGATCTTCGCAAAGCTGATACTCGTCGCCCACGCTCTTGAAATACTTCTTCAGCCACGGCTCCGGCACATGCTGTATCGAGCGGGCAGAGTAGCGGCCGGCGCGCGCGCGGCGCAGGATGCTGGTGTCGATGTCGGAGGAGATAATCTCTATATCCCACTCATTGATGCCCGGCCATTTTTCCAGCAGATACATGGCGACCGAATACGGTTCCTCGCCGCTGGATGAAGGAATGCACCAGATGCGGATCGGGGCTGCGCCGATTCTGTTCTTGACGATCTCCGGAAGGATGGAATCGACCAGGCAGCGGAATTGATACTCCTCGCGCAGAAAGTAGGTTTCGTTCACCGTCATGATATTGGTGAGCATTTGCAGTTCTTCGCCCGAAGCCTGAAGGCGCAAAAAAGTAAAGTAGCCGCGGAAGCTGACGGTGTGAGTAGCATCGATGCGCTCGACCAGACGCTTGTCCACAAAGTAGCGTTTGGATGTCTCGAAGCTGATGCCGGTGCGGCGATAGAAGAACTCCTTGAACTTCAGGAAGTCCTCGTCGGTGATGATTGCGGATTTTGCCTGCGGCGCATAGATGCTCATCGTGGGTCAGCTTTCACGTATGCGCTTCAGCGCCAGATCGGAGGCAAACTGAATGTAAGCATCGGTGACAAAGCGGGCCTTGAGATCGAGAAGCGGATTGATGGCCGCCTCCGTGCCCACTTCACAGAGCAGATCCACCGCCGTGGCGCAAACATTCACGTGCGCGTCCCGCTCGATGACCTTGATCAGCCATTGCTCCACATCCGGATGACGCTCGGAGTTGAGGATATTGACGACGAAGATACGCACGTCGGGATCGGGATCGGCCAGCAGGGAACGCAGGATGGGCTTGACTTCGCCGCCCAGTTGCTTGAAGGCTTCGATGACATCATTGCGCAGCGCTGCATCTTCGCTGCGTAAGCAGTCGGCCAGGCCGCTGCCAATCGATGGGTCGTGCAGCCGAAGCAGCGAATTCAGAATGGCTTCGCGCACGGCGGTGTTTTCCTCGCGCTTCAAACGGCTCATTAGCATCGTTGCGGCATCGAGGCAAGAGGTGATCTGTTGCGCGGCGTGGCGGCGAACGGTGGCATCGGCGTCCTCCAGCGCGGCCGCCAGTTCTTGGCAACTTTGCTGCTGGATCGGCTCGGCGCTCTCCGCCGTTGCAACTGCCTTCGCTTTGACGAGTCCCATGGTTCTTTCCTTACCGGCCAGCCCAGGTAGATAACTGCAAGGCCACTTTTTCCACCGCTAAAACCAAACTTGCGCCGCCCTTGGCGACCAGTTCCGCCGGCATTCCGTAGACCACCGCCGATTCTTCCGATTCGGCAATAGTGTGGCCGCCGCGCCGCTTTATCTCAGTAAATGCGTCCGATCCGTCGTAGCCCATGCCGGTCAACAGCACCGCCGTGACTCGTTTGGGATCGTAGTGCTCCAGCACCGATCGGCCCAGTAACTCGACCGAAGGGTGCCACAGAAACTGCGAGTTCTCCGGCATGGGTAGAACGGTCAATCTGCCTGCCCGGTTGGCCAGCACCATGTCCGCCCCGCCTCTGCCGATGTAAACCTTGCCCGCCTCGACCGGCAGAGCGCTGCCCGCCTCGACCACCTGCAAAGCGCATAACTGATTCAGCCTTTCGGCAAAAGCCCTGGTAAACGCCGCCGGCATATGCTGCGCCACCAGCACCGGCCAAGGAAAGTTTTCTGGCAACCCCGTCAAAACAATCTCCAGCGCCCGTGGCCCGCCCGTGGATGCGCCTATTACTGAGCGGTTTCCAGCGGAGTATCACCGCAAGCGGCTTTTTAGCGAACCGCCAGAAAAGCCGCTCCACGTCGCGCCGCTCGAAGGGCGCGACAGCGGTCCCCAGGTATCCGCGCCGGAGCGGGCGATGCTCGAATTGTTGAGCGAAGTCGGCGNNCGCGCCGATGTGCTGCGCGAGTTGCTGAAACGTTGCACGAGCGTCAAAACAGTCAGACTCTGCCTCCAACTGGGGCGCGAATCCTCACTCCCGTGGGCACAGAAGCTCAATCCCGCGGAACTGCCGACCGGCAGCGCACGGCCCTGGGTCGCGCGCTCCTCCGGCGGACTGCTGGTGCTCAAGCCAGCCGTAAGGCAAAAAAGGACTGGGGTTCGAACACAACGGTGCCATGCATTCTGATGTACCCCTAGAATGATTCGGAGGGTCGGCTGCCGCCATTTCGATTATGATTAGGACGCCGGATGGATTCAATCACGTTCTGAAGAGAGTTTGGATGTATGGGTTCAGCTCGCCACATGATCGCGCTTTTGAAGAGTCACGTTGAGGGTGACGACAGAGAATTTTTGTCTGTCGCGATGCAGGCTGCTGCTCACGAGGCAAAGTTAGGTCATGGCGCTATTGCACAGCAGCTCCGCGAACTGATCGACGAAGCCAAGCGTCGATCTGCCGCCGTGCAACACCGCCCAGGGCAACTCATTGTCCTTGAGCCACGGGGGGAACTTGCCAATCTTCTCTCGGTACAGACCCCCTCGATCCGGTTTGCAGACATGGTCCTTCCTGAAAAGCTGGCCGAACGCCTTAAGCGAGTCTTGCTTGAACAGAGACAGCGAAAGAGATTGCTGGAGAACGGTCTTCAACCTCGGCGAAAACTCCTTTTCGTCGGACTTCCGGGAACGGGAAAGACCATGAGCGCTTCGGCGCTGGCCGGAGAACTCCACCTGCCCTTGTTCACGATTATGCTGGAGGGTCTGATCACGAAATTCATGGGCGAGACCGCAGCCAAACTCCGGCTAGTCTTCGACGCCATTCGTCAAAACCGAGGAGTCTATCTCTTTGACGAATTCGACGCCTTGGGTGCGCACCGTAATCAGTCTAATGATGTAGGCGAAATACGCCGGGTACTCAACTCCTTTCTGCAACTGCTCGAAAAGGACAACTCCGACAGTCTGATTGTCGCAGCCACAAATCATGGACAAATGCTTGATCGCGCACTGTTCCGGCGCTTTGATGACGTGATTGAATATGACTTGCCGGATCTGAAATTGACTGAGGAAATCCTTCGGAGAAAGCTCGCCCCGTTCGATACAAGCGATTTGGACTGGTCAGCGGTTCTGCATAGGGCTCAGTCTTTCAGTCCTGCTGATCTGGTCAGGATCGGCGAAGAGGCCGCAAAGAATGCTGTGCTAATCGATTCCAAACGCATCACGACCGAATCGATTCTCTCCGCTCTTGAGGAAAGAAAGGCTGCCTGTCTGTAAAGATGCCAGATTTCGCACGAGACCGGCCTCATCTCTATCTCCGTAACAACGGCCAAGCGGAGCCGTTCACGAGCAAACCCCGCGTCATCCCTAATCCGCTTCCCCAACGCGAACGAGCAACGCACGCGGACATGATTCGTGCGGCCCTCACTGTTGCTCTGGCCGCTGCCGAAGCTGACCGACAACGCCGCAATCCTGAGTTGCTTGCAGGCACGCCGGGCTTCTATCTTGATTTCGAACTTCCAGCGGGATCGGAAAAAGCGGCCGAACTGCTCGAAAACCGGCTGAAGCATATCGAGCTTGTCGCATTCCGGCAACCAGACAAAACTCAGTCGGCCGTAGCTACAGTGTTTGTCCCCGATAGCGAACACGATTATTACCTGTCGAAGGTTGATCGATACAAGACAGAGGACACCAAGAAGGGGCATCCCAAAGGAGAGGCGTTAGTTGCCCGTATTGATCGTGTTGTGAAGTCGGCCCTCCGGTCGGTGTTTACCGACGATCCTGATCTTTTTCCACCAGATAATCAGACTATCTGGTGGGAAGTATGGCTTCGTGCAGGTCATATCGAAGCTTTTTGGACTGTAACCCGCCGCCTCGAATTGCAGGTCCAGCAAACGCGCCTCGACTTTCCGGACCGTGAGGTCTGTCTGGTCTATTCGGATGTCGCCACGATGGGGCGGTTGTTCCTCAATTGCGATTCGGTTGCCGAATTGCGCCGTGCCAAGGATACTCCGGGGCAGTTTGTGAGTTGGTCCAACGCCGAACAAGCAGAATGGGCAACGGATCTTGCTCAGAGAGTCAGAACGCCTGTCCGTGAAGACATCTCGGTTTGCATTCTCGATACCGGCGTCACGCAGACCCACCCACTTATTGCCCCAGCCTTGGACGTGAGTGACGTTCACAGATACGAACCTACGTGGGATGCCGCTGACACTCGTGGGCATGGAACAAATATGGCAGGCCTCGCGCTTTATGGGGATCTAGCGTCCTCCATCATGTCAGCCCAACCAGTCGAATTGACACACAGACTTGAGTCGGTGAAAATTCTTCCCGATCAGGGAGAGAATGATCCCAAACTATACGGGGCAATCACCCGCGACGCCGTTTCACAAGCGGAAATCAGCGCGCCGAACAGAAAGAGGTCCGTCTGTCTCGCTGTGACCAGCGACATCGATACCAACCGCGGAGGACCATCCTCTTGGTCGGCAGCAATCGATCAGCTCTGTTTTGGCGACGAAAACTCGAAGCGCCTGCTCCTCATCTCAGCCGGGAACATTCGGGTCGGCATTTCCAAAGTCAACTATCCGGCGCAAAACGAGATCGAGCCCATCGAAAATCCCGCCCAAGCGTGGAACGCCATTACGGTTGGTGCCTTTACGGAAAAGACTGCCATCAACGATCCCAGTTTCGTAGGCTGGGAACCGCTTGCTCCCGAAGGTGAACTCTGCCCGACAAGCCGAACGTCGATCAGTTGGGAACGCCAATGGCCTGTAAAGCCCGACATTTTGATGGAGGGCGGAAATTGGGCCACGTCCGGTGAGGACTGCGACTGCCCTGATGACCTAGGTATTCTAACTACCCATCATGACCCGACCATTCGACACTTTGACATTTTTCGAGATACGAGTGCCGCCACTGCGGCTGCCAGTAATTTGGCAGGGAGAATCTTCGCGGTAATGCCGGAAAGATGGCCCGAAACGATTCGCGCTCTGATGGTTCATTCAGCGGAGTGGACGCCGCCAATGAAGGCGCAATTTGATGCTGCGCGGGCGGAGCACCAGAAGCGTGTATTGCTCAGAAAATACGGTTACGGAGTGGCCAATTATGATCGCGCAATATTAAGCGCGGCCAACGACCTTACCCTCATTGCGGAAGACGAACTCCAACCCTTCTGGAAGGAAGAGGGCAGCATCAAGACGCGACACATGAATCTCCACGAGTTCCCCTGGCCGCGTACGGAACTCGAACAACTGGGAGAAGCCGAAGTTGAGTTGCGCGTGACGCTCTCGTACTATATCGAGCCGAATCCGGGAGATAGAGGGTGGCTCAGAAAGCACAGATATGCCTCCCACGCGCTGCGGTTCGCAGTCAAGCGCGAACACGAAAGTATTCCGGAATTCAGAAGCCGCATAAATGCCGCCGTTGAAGCGGAAGAGGCCGGCTTAGCTCCTGTCCCTGGCGGCACAGACGACTGGCTCCTTGGGCGTATCCGGAATTTAGGCTCAATTCATTCCGATCATTGGTACGGATCAGCCGCTACCTTGGCCCAGAAATCAGCCATTGGCATTTATCCCATTGGCGGCTGGTGGAAAGAGAATCCCGGCCACAAGCGGTACGATAAGCGCATTCGCTACTCTCTTATTGTGTCAATCCGGGCAGCATCTTCCGAAGTTGATATATATACGCCAGTTCATACGCAAATAGCGACTCCTATAGAAGTTATAACTTAAACTGTAGGACGGGGCTTACGCCCCGTCGCTGGGATCGTCTGCAGCCTCGACCTTCGACAGACGCCTCACCATGACTATCAGGAGTCACCGGCTCATCCCCAGATCGTGCTTCCGGTCATTCTTTTTCCGCAGCAGCGACGGTTCAATGGTCTGCATGGGCGGCCGCTCGGGGTTAAGCATTGGCGCGGAATGAAGCTGCGCCTGTTCTCTCGCCAGTTCAGTTACCGATGGCCGCGCCGTGGAGATGCCGAGCATCTCGCGCAACTGCTCACGGTCACTGGTGACCACGACGATTTCCTGACGGCCACGCGAGGCCCCGACGTAGAACAACTCTTGCTTCATCGCATCGGCGGAGAGAATCACCGCGTCCACCGTCTTTCCCTGGCTGCGATGCGCGGTGATTGCATAGCCGTGATCGAACTCGTGGTAATTGGCGGGCAGCGTCCGGCCATCCTCAAGGTGAATGCGGCCGCCTTCGACATCGCGCACTTTCACCAGTTCGCCATTGGTGGTCCGGAAGGCCGCATCGCCACGATTGCCAGTCAGCAGCAACTTGTCGCCGGGGGCCACCTCAATCTGTTGGCGTTCATGCACTGAAAATGAGCGCGCTTGTGTTGGACTCACCGTGCGTTCCATGCCATGCTGGTCTCTGGCAACGATGCCCGACTTTTCAATTCGCTCGACGATGAGCGCCTCATGCTTTTCGATCCCACGCGAAGAGCGATGGAAGAGCAGAACTTGCCCTGACTTGTAGTTCACCANNTTTTGCGCCTCGGTCCATTGCAACGGCAAATAACGCTCGGAGACAATGCCGCGATCCAGTTCGCCGCGCTGCTTCATATCCTCACGGATGGCATCGGTAATCTTGCCGATCTCGTCGTGCGTTCCGGCAACCACCAGAACCGTGCGACTTGAGTCCGTCGTGAGCGCCTGGTAAGCGGATGCCACGGCTTGCGCACGCTCCAGATACGGAACCTCACGAACGGCACCAAGCTGCTCCAGCTTTTCAAATCCCTGTTCCGGCGAATGCCGCAAGGTCTGTATGGCATCCCTATATTGAGCTTGCGTCTGCCGCTGCACAGCCGTCAATGACACACTCTTCATCCGCGATTCATGCTCCAGAATGCGCAGTGCATCCGATGCCTCGACGCTCTGAAGCTGCCGCGTGTCCCCGGAGAACAGAATCCGCGCGTCTTCGCGCTCCGCCAGTTTGAGCAAGCCTTCCATCTGACGGCCTGAGACCATGCCCGCTTCATCCACAACCAGTACTCTGCCATGCAGTGCGGTCTGCGCCTTTGGATCATCCAGCAATCGCGAGATCGTCATTGCATCGCGAAAGCCGACCTTTTGCAACTCTTCGACCGCGCCGCGCGTTGGCGCAACTGCCAGAACTTCACGACCGGCCTCCCGTAAACCGCGAGCGATTTCCGTGAGCGTAGCGGTCTTGCCAGTCCCAGCGGCTCCGCGCAGATTGACGGCAAAATCATGCGAGTCCAGTATCTGATGAA
>PMGP01000155.1 GCA_003156235.1 Acidobacteriaceae bacterium | reverse complement strand
CTTCGAAGACCGAGTCCCAACTCATCGTCAGCGCATAGGCCCGCGCCGCCAGCCGCATCCGGGCGTGGCGCGCCGGGTCGGCCAGGATTCCGGCGATGGCGGCGGCGAACTCCTCATCGCGGGCAATCCGCCCGGTCTCGCCATCGCGGACAATGGTTCGCGGGCCGCCGTCGGGGGTGACGATGGCTGGAACGCCGCTGGCCAGGGCCTCCAGAACCACGTTGCCGAAGGTGTCGGTGTGCGAGGGAAAGACGAACAGGTCCATCTTCGCGTAAGCCGCTGAAAGCGCCTCGCCCTTCAGCACTCCGGAGAACTCGGCGCGCGGCAGCCGCTCCCGCAGCCAGTCCTGCTCGGCTCCGTGGCCCACAATCAGGAAGCGGAAGTTCGTCAGCCCCATCCGCTCCAGCTCCTGCTGAATCTGGACGAGCAGCGCGACGTTCTTCTCGACCGAAAGGCGGCCGACAAAGCCCAGAATGAATGCGCGGTCCTCGGGCAGCCGCCTGCGTTTGGCGGGATGGAAGAGCTCGGCATCGACCCCGCGCGGCATCAGGTGGCAGCTCCTGCCTGTGGCGCGCTCCAGCAGCGCGCACAACTCCGGGTTGGGAGCAAACAGAACACGGGCCACGGAGTAAAACCGGGCCGCCGCGAGCAGAGCTAGATCTTCGATCTTCTGCTCCGTCGCCGCCGATTGCCGCTTCGGCAGCAGGCGCAGAAACCAGCCCGACCGCCGCGCCGCGTATTCGTGCACGTTGGTGTGCCAACTGGCGGCCAGCGGCAGCCCCAGATGGTGAGCCAGTCCCGCGCCCAGCATTCCCACCTCGCTGGGGCCGGTAATATGGATCAGGTCGGGCTGGAAGCGCTCCAGAACCTCGCCGATCAGCGGAATGTGGCGCAGAAAGGCTGGATCGAAGCGCAGGTCTTTTTCGAGGGCAAAGGAGAGAAAGCCGCGCGGCAGCTCCAGCGTGCTCACGCTGCCCTCCTCGATGATGGCCTGTGTGCGCTCTCCGGCGCGGACGCATAGGAAGGGCAGGCCCCGCCTTCGCGCAAAGGCCTCGAAGTGGCGGCTGGTGTGCGCTACCCCGTTCACCTCATGGAAGGAGTCGGGGAAGTAGGCCACGCGCGGCATTCTAGAGCGGTTCTCCAATTCACGTATCCTGACCAACTATGTGCAAGGTGGCTTTTTCTTGATGAAAAAGCCACTCAGCGGCTGTGGTTTCGGGGTATAGCAATTGGAGAACCGCTATACCGTTCATGCAATTCCTTCAGAGCGCCTGCCATACACGCCCTTTCCAAGCCGCGAGCTTTTCGGCTGCAAGCCGTTCGCCGCCAGCCGAATCGTGCTCTTGCAAACCCCAAGAGTCTCAGCCGTCATACTCGCCCATGGCCAGGCGCAACTGGCGCGACTCGCTCCAGGCCATGCGCAAACCGCCCGAGACCAGCCCCGCGCCCATCAACTGCACCAGCCCAATCCCAACGCTCATCGCCCTGGGCGGCGCTCCATTCGGCCACAGTTGGCTCAGCGGCCGCGCCACGCCATTCGCATCCGGATGGTAGACGCGCTCGTCCCAGGTGCGCGAGCCTTGCGGAAACTCCGGGTAATGCCGGATGGCGTCGATGGTCGATTGCAGCAGGCGGTGCTTCCACGGCTCGGCGTACTGCGGCATGAACAGCACATCGCTCTTCTTCTCCCGCCGAATTTCATGCACGAATTCAGTAAAATTGGCCGCGTTGGTCAGGTTGAGGTTGGCGTTTGGCTCCACGCCGTGCCGGTCGCCGCCGGAGATCAGAAGCATATTCCACTGCTCGGCCAGTTGCCGCACCGCCCGGTTCTCATCCCAGTTGCGCAGCCCATTCAGCTCCAGCGCATGCAGATAATTGCCGTTCTTCTGCAGGAACTCGTTGACCAGGAACTGATGTTTTTCCTTGCCAATCAGGTAGAGGTCCCACAAAGGGTGGTTGAAGATCACCAGCACATTGGCATCCTCATGCAGCGCGCGCAGAATCTCGGTAAATCGCTTGTCGCTGGGATGGGCCGTATAGTCGGCCAGCGTTTCCATCCACTCCGTGGCCCTGGCGCTGGGCAGGTTGTGCACGCCGAGGTGAAACGACTGCTCGCCATAGGGAGCGCTCCACTCCACAGAAACCGGAATCCGCCGCGCGCTCGCGATCGTGCGCAGCAACATCGGCGCAGTGATGTTGTCGTGGTCGGTAATGGAGACCATCGGCTCCAGATCCAGCTTCTCGATCTGGCGGCTTTCCAGGTCAAAGGCCAGCCTGGGCGTCATCGGCGGCGTCCAGTAGCTGGCCGCGTAGTCGATGCGCAACCCGTGCATCCGCTCCGAACGCCGCTCCAGCCGCGCCAGCAGCGGGCGCATCACCGGGTACTGGTTGCCGAAGTTGGCCAGAAAATCCAGCGTTTCGTGGGACTGGTTGGTGTGGCTGTGCAGCGATACTCCTGACCGGAAACCCTGCGGCGCCAGCTTGTCGCGCCACAGGTACGAGATAGTTGAATGGCCCATTTCTGCTCCTCAATTCCACGGGGAAGGTGGAACTGCTGGAGCCAGTATCGATTGCCGACCATCAACAGAGAGTTAATGGAGTGCGAATGTCGCTTGAATTGGCGAAGGAACCAAGAATGTTACCGGGATACCATGGCAAGTGGCCCAGACATCGATCACGCCTCCTTCGATCATTAGCCAAGATAGAAGGCTGTGCCCCATTCATCGCGGCTCTATCGCGATGAGTTGGCCCCGATGAACGGGGCACAGTTTTTCATAGCTCAGGGTGATTCTTCGGGGCTGATGATCGGGCCACCTGCCGGGGGGCCAGTCGCTCACTATCCTTTCGCTAAAGTTTCGTGGTACCCCCCACCCCTACTTTGGACGCAAAGTCGTTGTTTTCTTGAGGTTACAGACGGGGTTGCGCTGTAACATCGTCAAAACAAAGGAGTTCCCTGCAAAGTCGTCCAGGATAAGGAGTTACGGGACGTTTGGGCCTCTTCCGGCTGAATGGCGGCGCGAAGAGGGCGTACCGGGACAATGATTAAGGAAGACTATTTAGGATCATTGTGCATGAAGTGGGGAAATAATCTGCAAAACAGAGATCAGGGGTCAGAGATCTGAAAAACACACCGTTTGAGATTCGTGGCTTAAAGCGAAGCCGGTTGAGGTTCGTGGTTCCCAGATCTCAAAACTAGACTTGGAGCACCGCCCGCTCATCGCGATAAGACCGCGATGAACGGGGCACAGCTTCTCATGGCTCATGGTGATTCTTCGGGGCTAATGAACGGGCCACCTGCCCCGGAGTCTGACATCTGCAGACCTTGATGCGATGGGAGGCCGGACTGAATCGAATCCTGAGAGGATCGTCGGCAGGTGGCCCAAGCATAGATTCTACTTCCTTCGATCCTTAGCCAAGATAGAAGGCTGTGCCCCATTCATCGCGGCTTTATCGCGATGAGTGGGCCGCGAAGTCTTGCCGTCCACTCTGACTCGATTTCAACCGCTCCTCGAACGCCGGTCGCGTAGTGGTTGAAGCTGCTCCATTGGTAGTCGCCGGGAGATGCAACCAATCCGCGCTTCACCGGGTTGCGATGAATGTAGCGGATCACTTCGGAGCGAGCATCTTCACCTTGGACATTGCTGTCAAAGTAGCGTTGCTCCCAGAACTTCTCGCGCGGCCCTTTTAGTTTGCGCGATGTGATCTGCTTTACCGCTTTGAGAAACTGGGCCAAGAGGATCGATGGCGGCTCGTTGATGAGCAAATGGACGTGCTCAGGCATCAGGACGTAGGCGTATATCCTCGCCTGATGCCGCGCGCGAGTCAGTTCCAGTATGGCCTCAACTGTGTTCTTGGGGTCCGACGATTCGAGAAAAGGGAGACGTTGAAAGCAACTGAAAGTGATGAAGTGGAGAGCTTCTGCTTTCTGGAACCGTTTCAGACCGTACGGCATGGAGCTATCATAATCCGGCCACGTTCTGACCTCAAGCCATCCGCCCGCTCATCGCGATAAAGCCGCGATGAACGGGGCACAGCTTCTCTTTTCTCTTGTACAGCTTCTTTTGTGCAGCTTCTCATGACTTATGTTGATTCTTCGAGGTTGATGGGCGGGTCGCCTGCCTGCCTATTTGCTCGTCTTGGCCATCTCCGGCCCTAAGAAATCCTCCACCGTCCAACCGGCCATCAGATCCTCGCCGGGCGTCATCTCCTGGCTCTCGGCGAGCGTGCCCGCGGCAGCTTCGGCCACCAGGTAGTTCTCCGTCAGCCCCTTGCGCAGCATCTCGAAGGCCTGCTCCGGCGTATCCGCAAACTGGAACAGGTTGATGTCCTTGGGCGAGATGGCCCCGGTCTCCACCAGCACGTCCAGGTTGAAGACTTTCTTCCAGTAATCCGAGCCGTAGATCACCACGGTAATCTTATTGCCCAGCTTGTGAGTCTGCGCCAGGGTGAGAATCTCGAACATTTCGTCTAGCGTTCCGAAGCCGCCGGGAAAAACCACCAGCGCCTTGGCCAGGTAGGCAAACCACAGCTTGCGCATAAAAAAATAATGAAACTCAAAGTTCAGCGAGGGCGTGATGTACCGGTTGGGCGCCTGCTCGAAGGGCA
>PMGP01000261.1:9735-16018 GCA_003156235.1 Acidobacteriaceae bacterium | reverse complement strand
CACGCAGACACTAAAGCCCGCACTGATTATGCTGCCTTTGCGGCACGGCTAAAGTCGTGCCCTTTCAAAACCAGGTTATGAAACAGCCTCTAGGTAAGTTTGATTTGCTGATGGCTTGCTCCGTGTCAATTGGATGATCGGCAACCCCTGTCCGCGCTACTTCTTCGTCCCTTGGCCAGCCACCGCCGGCGCCATCGACCCGCCGCGCAGAATCTCCACCGCGGCCGGGGGCAGCGGCTTGTCGGCATTGGCCAGCAGCAGGCTCACCTNNTAAGTCTCGCCCGGCGGGTCGTCGCTCACCCCAACCACCGCGTTGCTGCTGTGCTTCTCCCACAGCGGCGGCGCGTCGGGAAACATATGCGAGGCAAACCGCGACGGCTTCCCGTGGTACCCGTGGCAGACGGCGCACTGATCGCGGTAGACCACTGCGCCCGCCACCAGGTTGGCCTCATCGGCCTGGACGGGCGGAGTTTGCACCAGCTCCCGGTCGATGCGCGCATTCAGCGGCATCCCAGTCAGCAGCCGCTCCTGGGGAAAGGGCGGGTCGGCCACTGCCACCGGCACATCGCCATATTTGAACCATCCCAGCAGTGCCACCGGCACAAGCACGATCCCTAGCAGAATTCCAAATAATACGCGCCCCATATGTTTCGCTCCTCCGCTGGCCTTTATCCTAGAGCATTTTGCGGCTATCCATGCCGGAAATAAGGTGCGATTCCGTGATGTGGGGACCTGGAAACGGTGGGAGGAACATGCCTGACAGCTTTAACCAAGCCTGATTGCAAGCCGATTCAACCGATTTCAAATTGTTTTTCCGGCCACAATTTTCTCTCCCGCGCGTCCAATCCAGAGCCGATTCACCCCAAGCCTCACCCCTAAGGTGATTTAATACCTATTGGGGGGAGCGCTGTGCAGGCTTGCTTCCGTACTCCCGTGGAGGAAACCCGAAACCGATGTTTTTTTCTCGCCGTATTGCCCTTCTTCTGACGCTGAGCATCGTCGCAGCCAGCCCCGCTCTAGCCCAAGGCTCCACTTCGAGCAGCAACCCCGCTCCCGCCCAGGCCCAGGCCGAGACTCCAGGCCAGTTAAGCGTCCAGGCCCGCATCCGCGCCCGCCGCGAGCAGCGCCGCGCCGCCGCCATTCACGAGGCTTACTCCCACCGCTATGAGGAGTACACCGGCATGGCTTTACTGCGCTTTGAACCCGGCGCCAAGCTGGAACGCGCATGGGATTACGCCTGGAACGTCGGCTTTACCCGCTACTTCGACGAGCGGCTGGGCGTGACCGTCGATGGCCGCGGCTACTACGCCACTGCCTATACGGGCATCAATTACCTGGGTGGAACCAACCCGTACACCAACCCGGCCATCAGCCAGTATGCCGCTCTGGCCGGCCCCACGTATCGCTTCTACGTGCTGCCCAAGTATTCGGTCTCCGCCCGCGTCCTGGGCGGGATTGAGCATGGGAACTTTTCCGCCAACACCGACCACAGCACCTTCACCTCCACCGCGCTGGGTCTCTGGCCGGATGGCTACGTCTTCGCCGCTGTCGCCAGCCTTCCAATTGAGTACAACCTGACTCCCAATGTTGGCCTGCGTGTTGATCCCGAATACTACTTCACCGGCTTCGGCTCGACCATACAGTCCAGCCGCGGCTTCACCACCGGCATCGTCTACCGCTTCGGCAAGCAGTAGAAGTACAGGGAATAGGGAACAGGGAATAGATAGCCTTGTTCCCTGTTCTTCGGCGAATCGTGCCGCATCCGCGCTCCCACTCTCCTGAGGTTCTTCTACTTCCAGATGAATTCCGCACTCCAGGCCGCCGTTCCGGCAGAGCACGCTGCTCACACTCCGGCGCACCTCCACGCGCCTGAGGCCGGGGCCACGGCCACGCTCATCCACGATCTGCGCGAGCTTTTCAAGGTCAAGGTCGTCGGCCTGGTGCTGGTCACCGGCTGGGGCGGCTTCTATCTGGGCTCGATGCAATCCGGCATCACCAGCGTGCAGCGCGGCCTGCTGGATACGCTGCTGGGCATCGGCCTGGTTTCAGCCGGGGCCGGCGCTCTGAACGAGGCTCTGGAACGCAAGATCGACGCGCGCATGAAGCGCACCGCCGACCGTCCCATGGCCGCGGGGCGCTTTTCGCTGGCTCAGGGAGTGCTGGCCGGCATGGCGGCGCTGGCTCTGGGTGCGGTGTGTTTGGCTGTCACCACCAACCTGCTCACCGTGGCCCTGGCGCTGCTCACGGCCTTCACCTACGTGGCCATTTACACCCCGCTCAAGCGCGTCACCGCCCTGGCCACATTCATCGGCGCGTTTCCCGGCGCAATGGGGCCCATGCTGGGCTGGACCGCCGCTCGCGGCCGCATTGAGTGGCCGGGGGTGGCGCTGTTCGCCATCCTGTTCGTCTGGCAGTTTCCCCACTTTATGGCGATTGCGTGGCTGTATCGCGAAGACTACGCCCGCGCCGGCATCTGCATGTTGCCCGTAGTCCAGCCCGACGGCTGGTCCACCGTAGCCCAGGCTCTGTTTTTCGCGGTGGTGATGATTCCCGTCAGCCTAGCGCCGTGGCAGCTGGGTATGGACAGCCCGGCCTACGCCCTTCTGGCTGCCGCGCTGGGGCTGGTTTACCTGGGTTACACTATCCGCTTTGCCGGCATCCTGCGCGACCGCACTGGGGAAGAAAGCCGCAAGCTGGCACGCGATCTGCTCAAGGTCAGCGTCCTCTATCTGCCCCTGTTGTTCACTGCGCTCATGCTCTGCGCCATCGCAAAAGCATAGAAACTGTTCGATTTGTTGGAATGTTGAAGGGTTCGATCGCCAAAGTCCGCACAGGTCTTGAGTCCAGGCGTGAGTCAATTTGTTGGGATTTTGGCCGCTATAGGGGTGTATTATCAGAATTCGCGGGCAGTCGTTTGGAGGGTATTTCCAGTGGGTCCTGGACGCCGCCTGCGAAGCGGTCGAGTGGCCTTATCAGCCACTAGGGTTCAACTCCCTTGCCCTCCGCACGGCTCTCGACCTCAAGATTTGATTGATAACCGCTTATGTGCTAGCATTCTTGTAGCTTCGCAGGCGGCGTCCGGTTTCATGGATACCCAGATGCGCAAAAGCTCCAGATTGATAACCTGGGGCTTTTGTATTTGCAGGATACCACTTCGTTAATTCCCCTCATTCTTATAACTGAGTTGTGATTGATTACTGGGCAAGCTGCCGTGTGATTGTGGGGAATTTAGATAGATAATGTAGATTGTGAATGCACAATCCAGCCCGCGCCCAGCCATCGCCGCCATCCTGGCCGTCAGCGTGGCGGCCACAGCCTTTCTCTTCTGGCTGATCTACGTCCATCCCGCCACCGATCAGGCCAGCGCGCGGTTAGCTTTTTTGCCCGCACTCAACGCGCTGCTCAACGGCCTCAGCGCAGTCGCCCTGCTTATCGGCTACACCTTCATCCGCGCCCGCCGCATCCCGGCACATCGAGCGGCGATGATGACGGCCTTCGCCTTTTCCACACTCTTTCTGGTCAGCTACATCCTGCATCATGCGCTGCACGGCGACGTCCGCTATCCGGCCCACGCGGCCCTGCGCTCGGTTTACCTGCCGCTGCTGGCCAGCCACATCATCCTCGCAGTAGTTGCGCTGCCGCTGATTCTGGTCACATTTTTCTTTTCTCTCACCGGCCGGATTCCGCAGCACCGCAAGGTTGCCCGCTGGACATTCCCGCTGTGGCTGTATGTCTCCATCACCGGCGTCGTCACCTGGGCGATGCTGCGCCTGGCGCAAGGATAGAAAAACAGGGAACAGGGAATAGGGAATAGGGAATAGGGAATAGAAAGCACCATGAACCTCAACCAGCGTCCTGAGTCAGAAATACGCAGCACAAAAATTGATGTCATCCTGAGCGAACGGGGCCCCAGGCGTACTCTTCAGCCTGGGGGTGGTGAGTCGAAGGATCTGTGGTTGTTCTTCAATGAACTTCCGACTCACCACTCTAGCGTCTTTTTGATAGGAGCGACCATGTCTACTGTCAACCCAACCCCGCCCAACGGCGGCGCGCGCCAACTGCTGCAATGGGGCGCGTCAACGCTGGGCGCGGGCGTACTGGCCGCGGTGCTGCTGGAGACTCTGCTGGGCGGCTTTTCTCCCACCGGCGCTCACACCAACACCGGCTGGTTTGCCCTCATCGTCGCGCTGATGTGCATTCCCTTTGGCGGTCTGCTGACGGCGCTGGGGGCGGCCAAAGCCTTGCGCAACCGGAAAATTGCTCGCAAACACTAATGGCTGCTATGCTTTTCAACGAATGGAGTAAACCAACATGGCCAAGAGCGTTAACAAAGTCATTCTTTTAGGCAACGTAGGCAAGGACCCTGAGATTCGGTCCACCCCCGGCGGCACCTTGGTGGCCACATTTGGGCTGGCCACCTCTGAACGCCAGAAGGACGCACAGGGAAACTGGCAGGACCGCACCGAGTGGCACAACCTGGTGGCCTTCGGCCGCACCGCCGAGATCATTCGTGATTACGTGAAGAAGGGTTCCAAGCTTTACATCGAGGGAAGCCTGCGAACCAGCAATTGGGAGGACAAGCAGTCCGGCCAGAAGCGCTACAAGACCGAGATCATCGTCAACGACCTGTCGCTGCTCTCCGGGCGCGAGGAAGGCTCGGGCGGCGGACGGGCGGCTAGCTCCGGCAGTTCGGCGGCCAGCTTCGACCAGAGGCCACAGGCCGCCGCCGGCGCCCCGGATGAATACACCCAGCAAACCGAAATCTCCGACGCGGACATTCCGTTCTAAGAACAGGGGTCAGTGGTCAGTGGTCAGTTGTCAGTTCGGCGCCCCCGTTCCGGGGTCCCCATGGACAGGCCTTCGTCCATGGGCTGGAGGTTCGGGTATTCGGCCCAGGGATTGACCCCATGAGGAGTGCACGATGCGCGAGAATCTGGCAGGCAGATTGACGTGGGAACCGACCGGCGACGGCATTCGCGTCGAGATTCCGGCGCGGCGAAGCTGGACGATTCTGATTCACTTTGTGTGGCTGATCGCGTGGCTTGGCGCCGGCTGGCTGGCGATTACCAGGATTCATGAAAGCCACAACGCCGCCACCAGCATTCCTTTGATCTGGCTGGTGGGTTGGGCTGTTGGCGTGCTGTTTATGACTCTTTCCATCCTTTGGAGCCTCTCGGGCAGGTCCGTGCTGGAGCTGAATTCCTGTCAACTGCGGATCACCCGCCAGATGATGGGGATGCAACTGGGCACTCGAAGCTATGCCAACGCGGATGTGCGCAGCCTGAGATTTGTCCCCAACAGGATTCGCGGCCGCTCCAATTTGCCCAGCCATATCAGCTTCGAAGAGAACGGCAAAACGCGCTCCTTCGCCTGGGCGCTGGCAGAGACAGAAGCTCTTGCCCTCTTCAGCAAAATGGATCAAACCTACAAGTTTCCGAAAGACAGCGAACCGGGACAGAGCGCCTGAATCTGCCTTACCAAAGGAAGGAGCAGGGGCCTTCAGGCCCCTGAATACAGCGGCTAAATTGGGGGGCCTTTAGGCGCGGGCCTTGTTCTCGTGGCAGCATAAACGAAAGGCCCATGGCTAAAGCCACCGTTGCTTCTGTTGGCCTTATGCGGGGGTTGAAACCCCCGCCTCCCTCCGTCCTATTTCCTATTTCGCGTCTTTGCCGAGCGGGTCGTTGTCGCGGTCGGTAGCCTCGGACAACGCGGCCAGGCGAGCGGCCAGCTCCGGCGACCAGCTTGCCTCCGGAGCGCGCCAGCTCCAGTTGCCAGCGGCAACGGCGGGCGTATTCATGCGAGCCTCGGCGCCCAGCTCGAGCAGATCCTGCGCCGGAACCACGGCCATCTGCGCCACGCTGACCTCGATGGCCCAAATCAGCGGCCAGACCGGCTGCTTGCCTACCGGACCCACGTAAGCCTCGATGGCGGCGCGCTCCGCCTTGCCGGCGGCCTGCCACCAGCCCAGCGTGGTGTTGTTGTCGTGGGTGCCGGTGTAGGCCACGGTGTCGGGGGTGTAGCGGTGGGGCAGGTGGATGTGCGCACCCTTGTCGCCGAAGCCGAATTGCACCACCTTCATTCCCGGCAGGCCAAGTTCGTGCCGGAGCGCGTCCACCTCGGGGGTGATC
Source organism: Acidobacteriaceae bacterium (assembly GCA_003156235.1). Classification (GTDB taxonomy): domain Bacteria; phylum Acidobacteriota; class Terriglobia; order Terriglobales; family Acidobacteriaceae; genus Telmatobacter. The sequence continues at coordinate 9,890 of PMGP01000261.1, read as the reverse complement.
ACGCCCAGGTCCTCGGCAATGAGCGGCAGCGGCCCCAGCGCCGCCTGCAATGCGCGGAAGAGAGCCAACCCCGGCGCTTTGACCCACTCGCCGTGGACCGCCGTCTCCTCGGCTGCGGGAATCGACCAGTAGGCCTCGAAGCCGCGGAAGTGGTC
>PMGP01000261.1:0-9669 GCA_003156235.1 Acidobacteriaceae bacterium | reverse complement strand
AGATGGCCACATCGCCCAGGATTCGGATTCCTTTCTCCGCGGCAGCCTCGCGGAGTTGATGCCACTGGAGAGAAAAGGCAAATTGGAGGGCCTGTTCCTGTGCAACCTCGCGGCTGTGCTGCGTGGCTGCATGGGCCAGCGCCTCCGGCTGGCGGCGGCGCAGCGGCTCGGGCCACTCAGTCCACGCTCCGGTGTTGAATTCGCGGCGCAACACGGCGTAAAGAGCGTAGTCGGCCAGCCAAACTTCCTCGACGCGGCAAAACTCCTCAAACTGTTTCCACTGAGCGGCAAGGCTGGGGTCGCGCGGCCCTCGGTCGAGAAAATTGCCCGCTGCCTCAAAGAGCAGTGGAAGCTTTTGCTCCTCAACCCTGTGAAAATCCACTGGCCCGCCGCGACCGTTGAGGTCTGCGATGCGGGAGCCCTCGATCCAGCCCTGGTTCGAAAGCAATTCCAGGCTGATGAGCAGCGGATTACCCGCAAATGCCGAGGTAGCCGCATAGGGCGAGTTGCCGTAGCCGGTGGGGCCGAGGGGGAGAACCTGCCAGACGTGCTGCCGGGCGCTGGCGAGGAAGGCGACAAACTCATGGGCGGCAGGTCCCAGGTCGCCGATGCCCCCATAAGAGGGCAAGGAAGTTACGTGCAGCAGAACTCCGGAGGAGCGAAAAAAAGCCATGGTTTGATTATCAGCGAAAGCTATGCCGCACGCGATGCTCTGTATGACACAAAAAAACCGCATCCGAAGGTGGATGCGGGTTTTTCTGTTTTCTGCTTGTTTCCAGCTTATGTGGCTGGGGTGCCTTTTCCTTTAGGCATGCGGATGCGGTTGTGCTTCTTGTAGTCTTCCATGATGGTGCTCAGGAAGATGTTGAAGGCTTCTCCGCGGTGCTGGTAGAGAATCTGATCCTTGGTCTGGTCAAAGTTTTTGGCGATCTCGTCGGCAGTAGGCTCCTGCTTGTCTAAAAGTTTGGCCACCACGCCGGTGCGCCCTGCGCTGATGGGTCCGCTCAGTTCTCCTGGCTTCAGATCGAAGAGCTGCGGGGCCACCTGAGCCACCTGACCGAAGTCGGGAACTTGGCCAGTGGGGCCTACCAGGTCGCTGGTCTTCAGAGTCGCGCCCACCGCCTTGGCGGCCTTGGACAGATCATTCAAATTCTTGGCCTTCTCCGCCAGTTCCTGGGTCTTCTGGCTAAGCAGAATGGGGAGTTGCTCGTTGCGGTAGTCGTCGGCAACGCGGCTCTTCCAGTCGGCAAAGGCGGGTGCGTGCGCCGCGGCGATTTCAGCAACTTGAAAGACCGCGTAGCCCTCGCCGGTGGTGGCATACTGCGGCGCGTCGCCCTGCTTGGACTGGAAGGCTTTGCCGAGAATATCGGTGGAGTTCGGCAGAGCGGAGATTACGTCTCGCGCTCCGATCAGCGGCGTTGTTGTCACTTCCAGATGGTGAGCCGCTGCGGTCTTTTGCAGGCCGTTCTTGACGGCCTCGGAGGTCAGCGTCCGCGCGAAGTTCTCTTCTGCCGCTGCCGCTTTCTGGCGAATCAGCGTGGCCTGGATGGTGGGCAGCACTTCGTTGATGGACTCGGAGTGCGCCGTCTGCCGCTCCTCCACCTGAAGGATGTGGTAGCCGAACTGGCTCTTCACAATCTCGGTATCGCCGATCTTCTGGCTGAAAAGCGCCTTCTCGAACTCCGGCACCGTGGCGCCGCGCTTGAAGAAGCCCAGTTCGCCACCCGCATCCTTGCTGGAGTCCTCGGAGTTCTTTTTGGCCAGCTCGGCAAAATTCGCGCCGGCCTTGATCTGCTTGAGCAGGGTATCGGCCTTGGCCTTGGCGGCGGCATCGGTTTTGGCGTCGGCACCGGCCGCAACCTTGATGAGAATGTGGCGGGAACGGGCCTGCTCTGGAACCGAGTACTCGGACTGGTGCGCATTGAAGTACTGCTGAATCTCCTGCTGGGTGGGCTGCGGAACCCCGCCGGGCAGATCATTGGGAGTAAAGGCAAAGTAGATGATCTTGCGCTGCTCGGGCACTGCGGCGGCATAGCGCGCGGCGTTCTTCTTGAAGAAAGCCTCCAGATCGCCGTCTGACGGGTTGATGGTTTTACGCAGGTCGTCGGCGGAGATTACCGCGTAGTCGAACTTGATCTTGATGTTTTCCTTGCGATAGGCGTCGCGGACATCCGCATCGCCCACCGTGACTCCGGCGGTAATCAGCGCCTGCAGCCGGCGGAGGATGATTTCCTGCTGGACCTCCTGCTCAAATTCCGCGACCGACATATTGAACTGGCTGGTGACGAAGGCGGTGTAGCGGTCTGTGCCGATGTACTTCCCGTTGGGGAAGAGATACTCGCCAAACTGCCCCTGATGCAGGAACTGGACCACATCGTCGCCCGAAGCGGTGACGCCCAGCTTGTCGGCCTCGGCCAGAAGAATCTGCTGCTGCACCATTTGCTGGCCAATCTGCTGCTCGAAGAGGTGCAGAATCATAGGGTTGTCAGCGTATTGCGGGTTCCGCTGCTGCACCTGACGGCGGGCCGCCATGCTGACCTTCTCCTGGCTCACTGTCATGCCCGATGAGAAGATGCTGCTGTACCAGTGGGGGTAGATCGTGGCGTAGGTGTCAACGGATGAGGCTCCCATGCCGGTCAGGCCGGGAATCAGGTAAACCACCATGCCCACCGAAGCGGCGGCGATGATGATGACAAAAAATGCCTTGGTAACGCGATTGTCTCTCTGCAGGAAACGGATCATGGATGGACTCGGACCTTCAACTCTCCAGGCACGCGCGGGAGCCCCTGTTTGTCAGCACAAAAACTGCTGTGGGCATCTCCCTCGGATGCGCAATTGTCGCTTGACGCGATTCATAGCCATTATAGACGAGCGGAGGACCGGGTGAGGCCGGCGCCTCAACGCAAAACGGGCACCCAGTCTTCCGGGATGCCCGCTGCGCGTGTGAAGATGATAGGCTCTTACCGCCTGTCCAAAAACTGTGCTTTGAAGGGTACGGGCTTCAGCCCGTACGTTGAGAGTAGATTTTTATTTCCGGCTTTAGCCGCTGAGGGAATGCAAACTGCCGTAAAAGCATCCCTCAGGGGCTAAAGCCCACAGCTATTTCTGCCTTAGACGTACGGGCTAAAGCCCGTACCCTTCACCCAAAGCCGAGTTATTGGACAGGTTTTTACCGCCAGTAGTAATACCCGCCCACGGCGTAGTAGGGGTGATAGTAGACCGGCGGATAGCCGTACCCATAGGGATACGGCTGGCCATAACCGCGACGGTAGAGCGCCGGGCCGCCTTGGTAAAGCCCCTGCGCCAGCCGGGCTGCCTCCTGCGCGCTGACCGGGGTGACCGTCAGGGGGGAGTTCAGGTGGAATGCCACCATCGCCTCTGCGGGGATCCAGACGTTTGGCCCGGGAGTAGCCGCGGAAGCCGCCGTGCCAGCGGCCACGCCGATGCCAGCGCCAACCCCGCAACCCAAGGGGCCTCTCACTGCGCAGCCAATCATGGTGCCCATAATGCCGCCGCCTATGGCGCTGCCCACCGTATGGCCGGCCTTATTCGGTCCCTTGATCTTGAACTGGCCGGAATCGAGCGGGTAGTCCTGACCGCCCAGGTCCAGCGAAGTGAGCTTAAGCGCCAGTTCCGAACTGCCTGCCAGTTCGCCCGTCTTCTGGACCTCGGTCACGACTCCATGAGCAGTGGCGCCGCGGGGAATCGCCAGAACGCCGCCGACAATCACATCGCGAATCACTGTGAACTGGACCTGCTCGCCGTCCTTGGCGTGCTTGCTGCTGACTGGCTCACTGGTGCGCAACTGCAGCAGAGTGCCCTGAGGGATGGTCACCGGGCCTTTGGGCGCTTCCTGAGCTGGCGGAGGCGGCATAGGCTGATCCTCATCCGGCGAAGAGGGGTCCTGCCCGCGGGTCTGTTGCTGAGCCTGTCTTTGAGCCCGAATTTCGGCGATCACCTCCGCGCGGATTTGCGCACGGAGCTGAGCCTGGGCATCGGACTCGTCAGGGGGCGGTAAGGGACCGTCCGGACTGGCCGGGGAATCCGCGGAATTGGGGGTTCCTGCATCGCCTTGCTGGCTGCCCGCCGACTCCTGTGCGGCCGGGGCATTTTGCTGATTGCCGACTTTGAGGTTGTTATGCACCTTGGTCACGCCCGGCACCTGGCTGACAATCGACTCCGCCAGATCGCGGGAGGAAGCGACTGCAACCGTTCCGGAGAGCGTGACCTCGCCCTGAATGGTAGCCTCGGTGATCAGGTCGTTCTTCAGCACTGTGGAGGCGTCGATGGCATGCACCACGTCCATCTCGATCTGGCTGTCGGTGCGGACCGGGTCCGCCGGGGAAGGCTGGGCAAGCGCCAACGCACCGCTCAGGGCTACTAACCCGGCCCACGCCAAGGCCTGGGGGAAAACTCTCTTGTAAATTGGCCGATTCATCGTTGTGTTTCTCCTGCGGCTGAAATCTTGCTCGCGGTTCACCCAGATTAGACGGAAAACTGCGCAAGCCGTCATCGGATTGAACCCCGCTGCCGGGAAAAAGTTGCCGTAGACTACAAAAGAGTTTCCAGGAAAACAGTGGACTTTTCTGGTCAAGAAAGCACTCTAAACCTTTGAGAAACGGCAAGGAAGATTTCAGGTATGAGCGTTAAAAATAGACCCAAGGCTTCAGATCGTAGACTTTATCGACTTGATAATCGTTGCTGTCATAACTTCCTTGCGCATGCACCCTCACCCTGTACGGTCCTTCCACAGAAAGAGTACCTTCATTTGCATCGTTAAAGAAGTCAACAGATCTGACCAAAAAAAGGCCGGGGACGATGAGCCTCCGCTGCTCCAGATTCAATCCGTGGATTCCTAATGCACCGCCGTTTTCATATCTTTGAAGCTGAATCGTGCTGCTTCCCTGTTGAAAGGTTTGCAACGGATCCGTGTGTTCACCTGGCCGACCGAGTCCTTCACAGGCGACATTAAATAGAAGAAGAAACGACGATAGCAATAGCAAAGGAGTCAGGAGTATCATCCCCCAAATCATGGGCCGCCGACGCAAGCGCAGCACAGGTCGAATAGCAAGAAACGGAATTACGAAGAACGCACAGACAAAAAGGAAATTGAAAAACTCGCGTGTAAAACTCAGCGTGCAGATACAGGTGTAGCCGAAAACCAGGAGTGCGGCAATAACCAGTAGTTGCAGCAAAGAATTCCGCGTCTCTTTTGTGGGTTCGGCCATCTCGCACATTCTACTCTGTGCTTCCCCACCCTCGCGCCAAAAAAAAGGCGCAAGGATGGGGCACGGGGCGTTGTATTGATGGGCTGGATTAATAGCCCTGCTCTTACGCCAGCGCCTGGTCCACAGCCTCGGCCAGCGCCTTCAGCCCCGCAGCCACATCGGCTCCCAGATGAACGCGCACGGCCCGGCGGCCACGCGACTCCAGCACCGCCAGATCTCCNNGTGTTGGGGCCGCCCTTGTAGTCCTGGCCGGTGGAGTGCAGAAAACGCGGGCCGAAGCCCAGGCAGGTGGCCACTCGTTTGGCGTCGAGCACCTTGTGCCGGATTCCCTGAATCGCCGCCTCGTGCTCCGGGAACATGGGCAGGAAAGCCAGCGCGGCAAAGTAGTCGCCGGGGTGAATTTGGTTGAAATGCGCGCGCAGATAGCCAGCCAGGGTTTTGGCGGGAGCAGCCTTGTTGAGCGTGGCCGCGTAAGCCTCAGTAGCGTAAAGCTGGATACCGTTGACCACCAGCACCGGCTCGCGCACGGGCAGCTTGCCGGTCTGCTCGTAGGCCGAGGTCAGGGTGCGGGTTTCAATCTTGGCCGATTCCACGTCCGGCTGGTCGAAGGGGTTGATGCCCATCACCGACCCGGCTATGGAAGTGGCCACTTCCCAAGTGAAGAACTGCCCGAAGATCTCGTAGAGGTCTGAGATTTCGATGTGGATGACCGGATGGCCCGCGGCTGCAATCGCCGCAACCTTGGCGTCCAGACCCTTGTCGGACGAGCCCGCATAGCGGATGTAGGCGAAGATGCGGTCGCTGCCGTAAAACTCCGGCGCGGCTATAGCCTCACGGTCCACAGGCGTAATGCCCTTGCCCTGCTTGCCGGTGGATTCAGCGACCAGTTGCTCCATCCATGCGCCCAGGTCGTAGATCTCCGGCGAGGTGAAGACGGTGAGCTTGTCGCGTCCGGCGTTGGCCGCAGTGCCCAGCGTCAGGCCTAGTTCGACTGCTGGATTCTGCGCTGGGGCCAGCTTGGCCGCTGCCACAGCCTTGGCAGCTTCAGCCAGCAGCTTCTCCGTGTTCAGCCCGGCTACCGTGGCGGCAATCACGCCGAAGTTCGACAGCGCCGAAAAGCGCCCGCCGATTTCCGGATCGCCGTAGAATATCTTCCAAAATCCGTCTGCCTTGGCCACCTGCTCCATCTTCGAACCGGGATCGGTAATTGCCAGAAAATGGCTGCCGGCCTTGTCGGCGCCCACTGCCTTCTGCATCTCGGCAAAGAAATACTGTTTAAGAACGTTCGGCTCCAGCGTCGAGCCGGATTTGCTGGCCACCACCACCAGCGTCTCGGCCAGGTTAACCCTGTCGCGCGCGGCCTTGACCTGCGCCGGATCGGTGGAATCGACAATGTGCAGCGCCGGGAAACCGTCCTGCAGGCCAAAGGTGACGGCCAGCACCTCCGGGCAAAGGCTGGAGCCGCCCATGCCGAGCAGCAAAACAGACAGAAAGCCGCGCGCCTTTACGTCCGCGGCCAGCGCCGTGAAAGCCGCCAGGTTCTTCTGCTGGCGCTCGACGATGTCGATCCAGCCCAGCCACTTCTCTTCCCCCTGGCGGGTCCACAGGCCCGGGTCCTTCCGCCAGAAGCGGGCAACATTGTTGTTGTTGGTCCAGTCGGCGGCGGCCAAGTCCACTGCGCCGCGAAGTTCTTGAGGAAGTGCGAATCGGATGCTCATCTCATTCTTGATTGTGCACCAAGGAAGGGATTTATGAAACCTCCAGGAGCTTTTTATTGTTTCTGTAATGCCCCGTGCCCCGAATGCAGCTGAAAGTTACGGCAGCTTGAAGGCTTTCACGGCAATGGCGCTGGGCGCGTGGCCGGCGGGGAGCAGGGTGAACAGCGAGAGCGAGGCAGTGCGCACCACGGCTACGTCTCCGGAACGGGCATCGACAACAAAGAGCAGCATGCCGGAGCTGGAAAACGCCAGCGCCGATGAACCGTCGCCGACGCGGATTGAGCCGCCTTGGGAGGCCGGAAGACGCTGGCCTTCGTCAATGGCGTAGACGGTAACGTATTGGGAGCGATAATTCGCCACATAGAGCAGGGAGTTGTCGGTGGAGACGAGGCCGCGCACGGGAGTGTCTCCGATGATGGTGGAGCTGTTGACGTCGTCGCTGGTGGTGATGACCTCGGAGATGGAGTCGGAGAGCGAGTTCAAGGAGAACACTTCGCCGCCGTCTGGCTTGAGGGCCAACTGCATCGGCGCCTGTCCCACGTCGAGCAGGGCTTCCAGCCGGTCGGGCCGGGCGGGAACCAGTTGTGCGCTGCCCGGTTGAGCGGGACGAACTTCCGCGTGAGCCAGGGCGATGGCCATGATTTGATGGCCGGCCGAACAGGGCACAAACGCCTTCGAGGAATCGGGAAGGATGACCGCATCCGAAGCGCCGGGGCAGCCCTCGAAGACCGCGCGGACGCGGCGCGTTGCCGGATCGATGAGGCTGACCGAGTTGCCGTGCCGGTTGGCGACCACCAGGGTCTTATTGTCCGGGGAGAGGCGCGCGGCGGCTGGCTCCTCACCGGCTCCAAGGTCCGCTATCTCGCGCCGCGCCTTGAGGTCCAGCACGGAGATGGTGTTGGAGCCGGAGTTGGCCACGTAGGCCAGGCTGCCGGTGGAATCAATCTCGATGGAGACCGGCTGGCGATGAACATTGATGACGCCTGCCACGGTATTGTTTTCCGCGTTGATCACCGAAACCGAACCCTGGCCGTCCGCCGCGCCGGAGTTGACCACGTAGACTTCGTTGGTGGTGAGGCTGGCAGCCACGGCTACCGGTTTCTGGCCCACCACCAGCTCACGGTCCACGCGCACATTCACCACGTCAAGAACGGTGACGGTATTGCCGCCGCTATTGGTGACGTAGGCGTATTCGCGGTAGTTGGGCGGATACTGCGGGAAGTCGTGGGAGCGGCACCCGGTCAGGGCCAGGGCCAGCAGGGCGAGAATAGAAAGGCGGGTAATCGTAGCGTTCGACAGGTTCATGGGATGAGTCCGGAAAACAAGAGTGGGACGCATTGAGTTTAATTGATTTGTCAGCCTCGGGGCCGGAGATCGCGGTGCGAGGCAGCGCTAGCCCGCAGCTCTTCACTTGCTTCCGGCTGGATTGTCCGCATTCCCAATGTGGGCAGTTCCCACTTGACTTCGATTTCCACGAATGCTACTCTCCTACCATGTCAGCTTTGGCTGTTCTCAAAAATACCGATTTTCAACTTGTCTCCGAGTTCGCCCAGCCGGATGCCAAAAAGCGCCTGTCGCTGGGTGAGGCGCTGGGCAGCGCCACGGCCTATAACATCTACCGTAATCCCCTGGGTCAACTGATTCTCGACCCGGTAAAGGCAGTTCCCGCCTGCGAGATGTGGCTTTACGAAAACGCGGAGGCCCTGGCCAGCGTGAAACAAGGCTTGCGTGAGTCGGCTGAAAGGAAGGGAATTTATCGCGGCTCGTTTGCCAAGTATGCGCGCGAATAGGCCGCGAATCGGCTCCGAATAGAGATAGATGTAGTCAAGTCTGCGGAAAGAGAAATGGGTATGCAAAGGAAGATTGTATTTACACCCACGGCAGACCAGCAATTGACAGATCTCGAAAACACTCCCGCGAAGGCCAAACTTGCCGCACAGATCCGCAGGGCTCTCGGTTGCCTGGAGTTGGACCCTCACCATCCGGGCCTGCATACTCATGAGTTTCTCTCACTGAAGGGCGCTCATGGCGAGAAAATCTTCGAGGCCTACGCGCAAAATAGCACTCCAGGCGCATACCGCATCTTTTGGCACTACGGCCCCGATGAAATCAAAGGCAAAAAACGAACCTCTGTGATCACCATCGTTGCCATTACGCCTCATCAATAACCACAGCGAAAATTTCAAATCTCGGAATGGGGAGCTGGAGCGCCTGATTTACGCTGCTCCAGCTTCGATGCGTGCGCCGCGCGGCAGACTACGGCCAACCACCGGGGCGATCTGTTCCAGTTCATCCATCATGCGGGCGAACTGATCGGGATAGATGGACTGAGGTCCGTCGGAGAGAGCTTTTTCCGGGTGGTCGTGAACCTCGACCAGAATGCCGTCTGCGCCCGAGGCAATCGCGGCGCGCGCCATGGGCAGCACACTGTCGCGCTTGCCGGTGCCGTGGCTGGGATCGACCAGAATCGGCAGNNTTGCCCTCGCTCATCACGTACTCGGCGGCCATCAAAAACTCATCCAGGGTTGCTGAGAGGCCGCGCTTGATCATCACCGGCTTACGCAGTTGGCCGGCGCGCTTGAGCAGCGAGAAGTTCTGCATGTTGCGCGCGCCGATCTGCACCACGTCGGCCCACTCGGCAACCAGCTCGAGGCTTTCGTTGTCGATGGCCTCGGTGACAATGCGCAATCCGAAGCGCGAGCGAATCTCGGCCATGATGCGCA
>PMGP01000328.1 GCA_003156235.1 Acidobacteriaceae bacterium | reverse complement strand
TCTTCATCTATCTCGGCATTCCGTTTCTGGCTGGAATGCTGACTCGCTTTGTATTGGTTCGCGCCAAAGGCCGCGATTGGTATCAGACGCGCTTTGTGCCGGCCATCAGCCCGCTCACGCTCGCAGCCCTGCTCTTCACCATCGTGGTGATGTTCAGCTTGAAAGGAAATTTAATCGTCCAGCTTCCGCTCGACGTGCTGCGCATCGCCTTGCCGCTGCTGATCTACTTTGTTGTCATGTTCTTTGTCAGTTTCTGGATGGGCCGCGAAGTGGGCGCGGATTACTCGAAGACGGCTACGCTCTCGTTCACCGCGGCCAGCAATAACTTCGAGCTGGCCATCGCGGTTGCGGTTGCCGTCTTCGGACTCAACTCCGGCGCAGCCTTTGCCGCGGTCATTGGCCCCTTGGTCGAGGTTCCTGCGCTGATTCTGCTGGTGCAGGTTTCGCTGTGGCTCAAGAGAAATTGGTTTGGAGAGAGTGCCGCCCTCCAGGCCTGATCGTCGGTCGGAAGATGCACACACCCGCTGAATCAATCGCGGAACCTCATTCCAGTAACGCCTGTCTACTCTGCTTGCAATTGCATGCTCAAGTAGCGCTCGTAGCCAATTTCCTTGATCTGGCTCAGTTGCGCTTCCAGCCAGTCGGTATGCGCTTCCTCGTCCCTTAGATTCGCGGTGAACAGTTCGGCGCTTCCATTGTCTCCCTCGGCCCGTGCCAGTTTCACTGCGTCGTTGTAAGACTTTACCGCATCAAGCTCAGATTTCAGGTCATTCTCCAGCTGGTCCTGCACCGTTTTCCCGACCTTTATTTGCGTGGGTCCGGTCATTTTCGGTGTTCCATCTAGAAAGAGTATGTGCTCGATCAGTCTTTCCGCATGTTTCATCTCCATAATCGATACCTTCTTCAGGTGCTTGGAAAGAAGATCGTATTTCCAGTTCTCGCACATTTCGGAGTGAATGAAATATTGGCTGAGTGCTGTGAACTCTTCCTGCAGAGTCTTATTCAGCGCGGCTATGACCTTTTCGCTTCCCTTCATGATGGCAGATCCTCCAATACATTCCTAAGAAGAATCTACCGTGGGCAATAGCGACTGACTGGTCAACTTTGCACAATATCGTTGCATCAATCCCTCGCTCCGCCGGGCGCCATAGAGTCTTGTCATTGAAGTGTGGGAGTCGGGCAACAAACCTTATTGCCCATGGCGTTCCCAGAAAACAGCCTTGGAAGAGCAGATGGAGGGAGCAGTGGGCTTCAGCCCCCTGAATGAGAGCGAATATGTAGCGGCCTTTAGGCTCGGGCCTTATTCCACACTGCCGGGTACTCCAGTCTTTCCATTGGGACCTGGAAATCGAGCTAAAAGCTAAAAGCTGGCCTTTAGCTCTTAGCAAACGCTGCTGCTTCGCTCTCCAACTGCGGGTCCCAGTGCTTGGGCTGGNNGCGTAGGCGCGGGCGCGGGAGCCGCCGCAGATTTCCTTGTACTCGCAGGCGCCGCACTTGCCTTCCAGCTTGCTGGTGTCGCGCAGGGATTTGAAGATAGGGGCGTTGCGGTAGATCTCAGCGAGCGGGGTCTCGCGGATGTTGCCCGCATGGATGGGCAGAAAGCCGCTGGGGTAGACGTTGCCCACATGGGAGACGAACAGAAAGCCCTTGCCGTCGTTGACGCGGCGGGTGGCCCAGCTGGCGGTGCGGGTTTTTGCGTCGCTGGTGGGCGCGCCGGGTTCATACCCCACGGACAAAGACCTGTCCGTGGGGACCCCGGGCTCGTAGGCCATTGCCGCTGCACGCTGAACGCTGCCCGGATGGCCGCTTCCGTGGCCCATCTTCCTCTCCTCCAGGTTGTTTTGCAGCAGATAGCGGCGGTAGTGCATGGCCTCGGTGGTCTTGATCTGGAAGTTTACGCGGTGCGAAAGCTCGTAGATTTGCCCAAAAATACGCTCGAACTCTTCTCCGCTGAGCAGGTCGTCGAGCTGGCCGCGTCCCACCGGAACCAAAAAGAAAACATTCCACATGACGATGGCCAGTTTCTCGAAGAGGGCGCATAAACCATCCAAATCGTGGGCGTTGTGGCGGCTAATGGTGGTGTGCACCTGGATGGGAATGCCCGCCTCATTGGCCCACTCGATGGCCTGGATGGTGCGCGCATACGCGCCGGGAAGTCCGCGGAAAGCGTCATGAATCTCAGGGGTTGAGCCATCCAGCGAGATGCCGAGCCGGACTAGCCCTGCCTCCTTCAGCTTGAAAATCGCCTCGCGCGTCAGCAGCGGCGTTGCGCTGGGGGTGAGCGCCACCTGCACGCCCTTATCGGCAGCGTAACGGATCAATTCGTACACGTCGGCGCGCTTCAAAGGGTCGCCTCCGGTGAAGACGAAAATCGGCACTCCCATGGCCGCGATCTGGTCGATCAGCGCTTTCCCTTCAGCGTTGGTGAGCTCGTCGGGGTGAGCGATGGGCTGGGCGGCAGCGCGGCAGTGCTTGCAGGCCAAATCGCAGGACTGGGTGACCTCCCAGATGGCAAGGAAAGGGGTTTCGTCAAAGTTCAATCCGCCACGGGCGGGAATGTTGTGCATCGGTTGCATGAAACCTCCTGCGGAATTGAGGCGGACGGGCCGGGAAGCAGGTCGTGCGCCAGGGGATAGAGCAAACTTTCGTCATTAAAGTTAACCAAGACTCTGCCGATAGGATGATTTCCATCGGAAGGAGACCGTCCTGAAAGCCTATAGCAGAGCCCCTTGAACTGGAAAATCTCGCGCGAGCGCCATGATTCTGAATTAGAAGAGCAGCCACTGGGTAGGACTGGATGTGATTTGGATCACTTTATCTGATTCAATGGGGAATTGCAACTTGCTGCTGGACAAATTCCCGGAATGGGCGCACACTTCCCACTCTATTGATCGATTTTCCTGGAATTGGCGCTTTTTTCACGAACCCATTGGTTTCCGGCGTATCGGAAGCTAGAGTTGATTTGGCCCTGTCGTGATTTATCTCGCGCTGCGTTGCGCCAATGGGCGCCGCAAGCCGATGAGAGTCTGCTATTTACCTGACGCACTTCCAGGAGATTCTTATGGCTACTGTCCTCAAGCCGGGTTGGAAAAAACCCTCCACCATTCTGTTTGCCTCTGAGATTCCCGCCAATGAAAAGGCCTTCTCCTTTGCTCTGGCGCAAGCCGTGGAGTATAACGCGGAGCTGATTCTGTTTCACGCCTATGACAAGCTGGTGGTGTCGGCGACGGAGAGTTCGAGCGTTCTTTACTACGACTCCACCGCCGCGTCCCGCGACGAGATGGAGCATCTGGAGCCGCTGGCCAAACGCGTTCGGGCCGCGGGCGTAAAGTGCAAGACGGTGGTGCGGCCGGGGCTGGCCGCCGACCAGATTCTCAGTTTCCTGCGCGAACGGGAGATAGACCGCATTGTCATGGGCACCCATTCTCCGGGCCCTATCGGCAAGCTACTGGTGGGCTCGGTGGCCGAGGCGGTGCTGCGCATGGCCTCAGTGCCGGTTTTCATCGTCGGTCCTGAGGTGGTGGACTGGGCGTACAGCAACTTTACCCTCCGGAGCATTCTGTGCGGCGTCAGCCTGCATGAATCCAGTTCCATGGTGGCTGGTTTTGCGGCGCAGCTGGCCGCAAAGCACAACGCGCGCCTGATTTTGCAGCATGTGATCCAGCCCCAGGAGCGGCATCAGGTTCTTGCCGGCCGGAGTATCGACCAGATAGAGGACGAGATGGTCTCCTTGGTTCCGGTTGCGCTTCGGGGCAGGATCGCCGTGCAAACGATTGTGGCGTCGGGCGACCCTACTGAAGAACTGCTCTTTCAGGCACGGTCGCAGCAGGCCGACCTGATCGTGTTGGGCGCGCAAGGCGCATCGGCCTTTGCCGCCGAGGCCCACCTCGGGGTGGTGTACAAGATGCTGGCCCACGCGCGCTGCCCGGTGATGACGCTTTCGCCGGTGGTGCTGGCGGCCAGCGGAGCAAAGATGGAGCGGATCCACTCCCCCGAGGTCTTTCTGGCCGGGGTTTTCTAAAACCTGATACCGCGAGCCACATGCAAAATTCCATGGAGAAGGCAAGAAGCGTCAGGGCACGNNTGCGGAAAAACACATTGTTTTGAAAGGGCACGACTTCAGTCGTGCCGTAAATGATTCATAACAAAGCAGGGCTTTAGCCCATGAGGGATGTTTTTTGCCGATTTCGCCCGAAACTCTGACTTTTTCCGCAGCCTGTGAAGTCATGCCCCGACGCATATCAGCTAACTGAGGACAATTTTGCAAGAGGCTCTTCTGTTTCGTATAGCTCGAATTGTATCGCTCCTGTGATGTATTGGATGGGCAGATGGGTATGAACCGGCTCTTCACTGCCGGTTGCGCGGCCTTGTGCTCCTTTTGCGACAGTCTGGCTCCGCTCTGACGGCGTACAGTCAACCAGCAACCGGATTTCGGAGGCAAGGCGAGATGAATCAACAAGCAATCGAGGCTCATGACCTGACCGTACACGACCATTTCGGCCGTTTCGCCGCAGTGGCCTCTGGATGGCTGGGATCAACGTGGGCGTTTGCAGGCGCGGGCCTGGTGGTTGTTGTGTGGGCTGCCACAGGGCCCATCTTTCATTTCTCAGACCACTGGGCGATGGTGATCAGCATGGGAACGTCCATTGCGACGTTTTTGATGGTATTTTTGATCCAGAACACGCAGAATCGCGATGCGCGCGCAATTAATCTGAAGCTCAATGAGTTGATTCGAGCCATGGATTCGGCGCGCAATCAAATGATCGACATTGAGAGACTGAGCGATTTGGAATTGGATGAGATGCAGGCTACCTACGAAAAGATAAAAACAAGCTGGACCACGCGCCAGTCGCGAACCGCTCGCGGCTCTCAGGAGAAATGAAGGGGAAATTCGCCGCCGCGAAATGCTGGGTGGATTCGCTTACTTTGACCAAACAGGAGATGTGCCAGAAAAAAACTGTTATTGCGGGCGAAAGCCCGATTGGCAGTCCATTGTGTTCCTTATAGGCCAGCGGGCTGCCGCGCAGAGGAGCATTCTATCCAAGAGGTGGAAAAATGGACAAGCAAAGAGTGAAGGGCGCAATCGACCAAGTGGTGGGGAGCGCAAAGCGGCATGCCGGAAACTTGACCGGCAATACCGGAACTCAGGCAAGAGGCGCCGTTCAACAGGTCAAGGGCAAAGTTGAGACGGCCATCGGCAAGGCGAAGGATGCGGTTCGCGATGCCAACGATAATGCCTCCGTACAGCACCAATGCAAACAGAAGACCGGGAGCGGGTGCTGCTAGTGCATTTTGCCTGTTGGTGTAGAGGCGATATCCGATTGCGTGTACAGTGCCGATGGGTCGCGAACCTGTAGCGCCGGCCT
>PMGP01000295.1 GCA_003156235.1 Acidobacteriaceae bacterium | reverse complement strand
GGGGAAAACGGGACGCTTACGGCGAAGCGACCAGCAAAATATAAGATGCGAAGAACTCTAGCTTGGAGAAGACGGAGGGCGGGATCGATCTTGTCTACTCTGGGATAACCGGCATGAGGCTGGAAATCAAAACTGTCCGGGGATGCCGCTCTCTTGCAGCTTGCAGAAGCCGCCAGTATACCCTTCCGCCATTTTGAGGGCTCTCTTGTATCGTTCAGTTACCTAACTGCCACAGCCAGAATCCTGGGTGAGCCTGCTATGCCGTTGACGACATCCATACTCAGCACGGCTTCAAAGTCGTGGTCCCGGAAACCGGAACCGGCCTGGCGGCGTAGTTCTTCTATCTGCCGGGGATCAACCAGAAACTCGCCAGCTGCCGCCGTCCCGCTCATGCCGATTCCCGCAACGATCATTTCGACCTGTCCCGTGGATTCATCGTGAATGCGGGCGATGATTGCGTAATCGTGCTTGACTTCGGTAAGTGGCACCTTCAGGTCAATCCCCCAGTCTTTCATTTCAGGATTCTTGGTATCGCTAATCCAGTACCGCTCCTTATTGGTGCCGGCGAAACGGTAGCGAAGCGGAGCCAGCGCTCGTAGCGTCCATTGGTTGTCCAGACCGCCGACCAGGATGACCGGCCCTTGCCGCAGGTCGTCGAGAGTGGTTACCCAATTAGGCCGGAGGTTGGATTCACGCTTGTGCTCCGCTATATAATTCGAAATTCTTTGCGTGGCGAGTACATCCGAAAAGACAACATTTTCTTCCAATACCTCGTGGGCGAGAAAAGTGGAATTGCGAGGGGCGTCGGGTGCAGTTGGAACCGGAGTGTTGGCGTGATCCGGCGTAGAATCCTGCTCGGGAACCAGAATTCCAGCCGCGGTTCCTGTCATGATCCCGGAATGGGAGCCCACGGGCAGGCAGAAGATGACGGTTCGACGATCGGCGAGGAGGGGACTCCAGAGCTGATCTATCGCGGAGGGATGGGTCCATTTCCAAAAGATCCCAGCTCCCAGCACAATTAAAAGTGCAATCGCAAAGCCTAGGACGTATCTGAAAGGGTGCGAGAACCTGGGTTTGAGGTCTGGTAGGCCTGACGTTACGGCTGTAGTTTGCAACTGCGCATGAAGCGCATCGGGTTGAGCCGTTTGCTCGTTCTCTGAGGGGAGCTCACGTCCTGATGCGTGATGCTGATCGGAACCGGCCTCTTTGCTGAGGCGGAATTCGGGCGCGTAGTGGCCCGACAATAGTTCGATGCGCATCTCCGAGCCGTGCGCTTCTTCGTGATAGTACTGCGCAATTCGCTTGCGGATTTCGGCGATGGTGACCCGAACAACTGGATCCTCCGCGGTATCGTAATTAGCGGGCCGATCAAAGACGCGAACGCCCAAAAGGCGTTCCTTCAGAAATTCGCCCCGGCCTTCAAGCGTTTCCTCGACGATAAAGCGGAACAAAAGGGGATAGCGCCGGCTGTTACTGAAATGGCTGGTTGCCAGCAGACGGTTCATCTGCTGCCGGACCAGTTCCTTGTCCTGCTCCGTAACCGGAGTCCAAGCGCCGCTCTTGGAATCCTCTGGACTCATGGGAATACTCCTCCGAAGCTGTTGCCTAGCATAAACCAACCTCTTTACCTCTGACAATACAATTCTTAACCGCTCTTTACCTTACCTGAAAATCCGCCATATACGTGGTTATAGCTCTTTACCTTCAGTGAGATACCAGATGAACCCTATACAACATTAAAATCTGTTGACTAGTATGCGTGATGTGCTTGAGACCGGCCTCTGGGCCTTGCCAACCGAATAGGGAAGGCCCATCTATCATCCAGAGGATAAACGACTTTCAGGCAGGAGGAAACATGAATAAGGAAATGCAGCAAGTAGCACAATGCTCGGGCCAGGGCGAGAAACTCTACCGCTTGGCAGGGCGACTGATCGTCCTGCTGGCGCTTCTAGTCTTCAGTTCCAGAGGAGCGCTTGCCCAGTTGTCCACAGCCGACATCGTCGGCACCGTAACCGACGCCACAGGGGCGGTGGTTTCCAATGCAACCGTCACCCTGGTAAAACTCGACACCCATGATCAGCGCGTAGCTGTCTCCAGTGATAGCGGTGATTTCCAATTCTCCCTGCTTCCAGTCGGCAACTACTCGGTGACGGCGAAGAAGGCTGGCTTCAAAACCACGACCACGAATCTGGCTGTTGAAGCCGGTGATCGCGCCCGTGCCGACATCCATCTGGCGCTCGGCGGCGCCACTGAGACCGTAACCGTCGAGGCTACAACGCCTCTGCTCCAGGCCGATAACGCCACCGTCAGTTCGACGGTCACCGAACAGTCTGTAGAGGATCTGCCGCTGAACGGACGCAACTTCGTGCAACTGGTTCAGCTCGTCCCCGGAGCCAACGAAGGTCCCGGCAACGGCCTCTCCAGTGGCGGGCGTCCCGACGACCGCCGCACCACCAACGGATTTTCCGTCAACGGGCAGGACGACATCCTGAACAACTATATCGTTGACGGCATCGACGACAACGAACGCATCATAGGCACTATTGGCGTCAAGCCCTCGGTGGAAGGCATTCAGGAGATCTCGGTTCAGACCAACAGCTACGCTCCCGAAGCGGGGCGCACGGCTGGCGGCGTCGTCAACCTGGTCACCAAGTCCGGCACCAACAAATTCCACGGGTCGGCGTACGAGTTCTTCCGCAACGACAAGTTCGACAGCCGGGATTTCTTCTTTACGGCTGCACAAGGCAATAAGCCCGAGTTGCGCCAGAACCAGTTTGGCGGCAGCCTCGGCGGCCCCATCATTCGCAACAAGACCTTCTTCTTTGGCGACTATGAAGGCCTTCGTTTGGTGAAAGGCATGAATCCCTATAGCAGCTCGGTGCCTTCGGATGCAGAATACACCGCGATCAACGCCGCAACCGCAGGAGAGACGATTAAGAGTGTTTTCCCGGGTCTTTTCCCTGCCGGCGCTCCATACAGCACCAACGGCATTCCTGTAGCCCAGACAATCGATCCCATTACTCTGAATTACCTGAAGCTGTATCCTAAGGGCAACGTCCCGAGTAGCCCGGGTACTTATTTGACCGCCCCGAACAAAACGCAGTTCGGCACCACCATTGACGGTCGCGTCGACCATGCCATCAATCAGAACAACCACATCTTCTTTCGTTTCGACTACAACAAAGTAACCGGCCAAATCCCGGCGCCCATAGGCGCGGGCGCGAATCCTAATTCGGGTAATCCGACGATCGTCCCGACCGGAAATTATTGGGACTACACCGGTCCGGCGACAGATAAGGCGTATCAGTATGCCCTCGGATACACGCGCATCTTCTCGCAGAATCTGGTTGTGGATCTGCGCGCGGCCTATACCCGCGTCAACAACTTCTCGCAGCCGAACAACTACAACACGAACGCCGATCAGACATTCGGTCTTCCCGCAAATGGTTCGTTGACCACGGCCCTTACGCCTACCGGCGTTGGCCATTGGACATTCAGTCCACTCGGCGATGGCGCGTATGTCCCCTTGCAGGACGTTGACGGCACCTACCAGTACTCCGGCACCGTCAGCTACACCATTCGCAACCACAACCTGAAGGCGGGCGCGGGCGTGATCCGCCGCCAGGCGCGGAACCTGCAAAGCGCGTTTCCGTATGGAGATTTTGAATTCGGTCTTGCCACGGATACCACTCACGACCAAATTCTCGCGTCCACGCTGGCTGGAGCATTCGACTCCACCAGTTACAACGCGGATTACGGAGCTGGCGGTGTCGTGAATACGCCGGACTACCGCACCTGGGAGCCGAGCTTCTTCGCCCAGGACAATTGGAAGGTCAACCCCAAGTTGACCGTGACCTATGGCATTCGCTACGACGTGTATACGCCGTTCACCGAAGCGCATAACAAAATCGCTAACTTCGACTTCAACACGGCGGTTGCCGCCACAACCCAGGCTGCCGCGAATGCGGCTCTGGAGGTTGCCAATGTTGGCGGCACTTCCAGCACAGCGGGAATTCCGACCGTCCACTCCGACTTTGGGCCGCGCCTCGGATTCTCTTACTCCCTTCGTCCCACCACGGTCCTCCGCGGCGGTTACGGAATCAGCTACTTCCCCGGCAACTACACCGCCAATGCCGATCTGAAGAATGTTCCGTTCACCACGAGCTACGGACCCAGTTGCGTCTCCAATCTCGGGGCGTCGTTTCTCGCAAATTGGGTAACAGCAAATCCCACTCTGCCCGTCCCCGCTCAGGCTCCAGGCTGCGGCACTTTGGGCCCTGCGTCCGTTTACCAGGCAAACTTCGATCTCGGACTTCCGACGCCTGCCGGACAAAACATCAATACCCCGGCTCTAGGTGCGTTCTTCGCGGAAGATCCCAAGGACAAGCCGTCCATGATCCAGCAGTTCAACCTGCAGGTGGAACAGCAGTTTGGACCCAACGTCCTGACCATCGGCTATGTTGGCAACATCGGCCAGCATCTGGCCGAGCTTTACAACGACATCAACGTTCCCACGCCGGCTCAGGTTCTTGCTTCCAAGAACGACGCATCTCCCTATGACGCGCCTCGCCCCCTGGGGCAGGGATATACCGGATTGGGAGGACAGGTGCTGACAGGCAATAACTTGCTGCCGAACATTGGTCAGATCAAGTGGCTGGCCAGCGAAGGCGTCTCCAACTACAACGGCCTGCAGGCCTCCTTCCAGCGCCGCTTCGCCAAGGGCCTTGCCTTTGACGCCAACTATACTTGGGCACACGCGCTGAGCGATATCGTCGGCTTCTCTCAAGAAGGCTATCAGGGTTGGGGCGACGCCAATCCGTTTCAAACTCGCAAGATCGAGTACGGCAATGCGGAAAACGACGTCCGCAGCCGCTTTGCTCTTTCCATCGACTACCAATTGCCCTTCAACAAAATCCAGGGACCGGCAAAGTACGCATTGGGCGGTTGGGAAGTCAACTCGATTGTCGCCTGGCAAACCGGCAAGAACGCCTCGGTCACCAATAACACCAGCCCTAACAACTTGGCTGATCCGATTCACGGCGGTGGCTCCGACCGTCCGAACCAGGTCAGTAATCCTTTCTCAACCTCAGGTACTTGCCCCGCCGGCTCCCAATACACATCGCCGAGCAAGCTCAAGGGCGGTGGAGGAAGCTACTGGTTCAACCCATGCGCCTTCGCGCGTCAGACAGAGGGCACGGTCGGCAGCGCGGGCCGCAACTCAATCTATGGGCCGCACTTCCGCCACATAGACCTCTCGATATTCAAGGACTTCCCGATCTACAACGCTTTGAAGTTGCAGTTCCGGGCAGAAGCGTACAACATCACCAACACGCCCAATTTCTTCTTGAATAACAACGTCAACGACGGCGGCGCCGGAATGGGGCTGGGTGAGGGTGGCTTCGGTATGCTCAATGAGAGCGATCCGAACAACGTTCCGCGCACTTTGCAGTTTGCGCTCAAGCTGAAGTTCTAGTTCATAGCTCCAAACTGTAAAGCACAACAAATTGCCGGTCCGGCGAACACAGTACTACCGGACCGGCAACTCGTCTGGTTCTTCTTTTCAATTGCCACGATGATTAAAATTCCGAGTCCGCCGGGAGTTTTATGTTGAACAACTTTTCGCGTCGCACTTTTGCCCGCATTTTAGCCGGTTCCGCCGCAGCCCTTACCTTACCTCGGGCTGAATTCGCAGCCGAAAGTGCCTCAGCATCTTCGTCGAACGATGTAAAATCAGCGCTCTCCTTTCCCAATGGTTTCCTCTGGGGTTCGGCAACAGCCGCCTATCAAGTGGAAGGCGCTGTACATGAGGCTGGCAGAGGCCTCTCCATCTGGGACACGTTCTCTCACGCTTCTGGTAACACCCTGAATGGCGCCACCGGCGATATTGCCGACGACTTCTTTCATCTCTACAAGCAAGATATCCGGCTCATGAAGGAGCTCGGACTCAAGACCTTCCGGTTCTCGGTCTCCTGGCCGCGAGTCTTTCCCAGTGGAGCGGGAACGCCCAATCCGCAAGGCCTGGATTTTTATCACCGCATGGTCGACGCATTGCTGGAAGCCGGCATTCAGCCCTTCTGCACCCTCTATCACTGGGATCTTCCCCAAGCGCTCCAGGACAAGGGCGGCTGGGAGAACCGTGATACGGCAAAGGCCTTTGCGGACTACGCCGGATATACTGCCGAAAAACTCTCCGATAAAGTAAAGTACTTCATGACCTTGAACGAGATGCGCACTATTGTCGAAAATGGCTATACTCTGGGGATGCATGCTCCCGGCCTCAAACTCGACGCCAATCGGATCGCGCAGTTGAATCATTATGTAGTGCTCGCGCACGGCCTGGCAGTGCGCGCCATTCGCGCTCATGCGACGCCCGACACCAAGGTTGGAATCTCCGATAACATCAAGGCAACTACGCCGGTGATCGAATCCCGTGAGCATATCGAGGCCGCCCGCAAGGCGATGCGGGAAGAGAATGCCATGTACCTCACCGTCGTACAGGAAGGACGGTATACGGACCAGTATCTCAAGCGCCTCGGAGCCAATGCGCCAACATTCACGGCTGAGGAGATGGAGATCATTGCCAGCCCGATGGATTTTCTCGGTATCAATATCTATCAGCCTACTTTCGTTCGCGCGGATGATTCGGAGATAGGCTATGCCGTGGTGCCGCCTCCGGATTCCTATCCCCATATGCTGAGTCCGTGGATCACGATCGGCCCGGAAGCTCTTTATTGGGGGACGAAACTGGTCAGCGATCTGTGGAAGGTAAAAGAGATGTATATTACCGAAAATGGCACATCATCGACGGACTCTCTCGCGCCCGATGGTGAGATTTATGACACCGATCGCGTGATGTTTCTGCGTAACTACCTTATGCAACTCCGGCGCGCTGTATCGGAGGGAGTGCCGCTCAAGGGGTACTTCCTGTGGAGCATACTGGATAACTTCGAGTGGGCTGACGGATACGAAAAGCGATTCGGAATTGTCTATGTTGATTTTGCTACGCAGAAGCGAACGCCCAAGCTCAGCGCCGCCTTCTATAAGAAGGTGATCCATGAAAATGCTGTCTGCTGAAAAGGGCCGGCCTATGTAAGCCCGCGGTCAATCCGATGATTGCGATTCATTTTGCACCTTCGCACCTATGGCCCGCAAGTTGTAATCGGCCACGGCGCGCGCAACTTCCGCTGCCGGCTGACGGTCGTTGGGGCTCTCTTCCAGCCAACTGCAAAGTGACTCGAAGACGGCGCCCACCAGGCAACGAGCGGCGATCAACGGCGAAGAAACATAAAATGCGGCTGGGGCCGATTCCAGCGTCTGGCAAACCTGCCCGGCGTGCTGCCTCAGTATGGTGCGGCGCACTCGCTCCAGCCTGGGACTAAGGCCGGAGGATTCGACGATGAGAATCCGCGCATCCCCCGGGTTGTCGGCCAGAAACAGAAAAAGCGACTCCACCGCGGATCGAATCCCCAGCAACGCGTCGGGCTGCGAGTCTCTGGCCTGATACATCACTTCCGTCACCTTCTCTCCCAGCGCTTCGAGGACCGCCGCAAAGACGTCCTCCTTGTTGCGGAAGTGAACGTAAAAGCTGCCCACTGAGCTATCCGACTCAGCCACGATCATGGGAACGGTGGTGGAGTGATAGCCATAGGCGCCGAAGAGACGGGTTGCGGCGTACAGAATCGTCCTCCGCCGGGCATCCTTGCGGGCTTTTGTCGCGGGCGTTTTGCGGTAAGCCATTTTTTATCTACGAGCCTCTTGCAAAGAATAGAATGACGTGTCATTCTATTCTTGTCAAGGAAGAAAACAATGATCGAAGCAAAACTCTCTTATTCGGCATCTCCGGCGGCGGTCCATGCATTCACAACTCTCAAAATCAAGACTTGGGGCATTTGCACCTGCAAGGGTGGGGCGTCCACACACTCCACGTTGGGTTTGGACTGCGAAAATCCTGCCAGCAGAGCTAAGAACCGCGCAATTTTTGCCGAGTTAGTGCCTCTGCGAACCTTCGCGCACTTCACAAAAATGACTCTTTCCGCCGTCTTTCTGCTGGCCTTGATGCCGTTGGCCGGCTGCGGCCCCAAAGTCCCGGTAGCTGCCGATCAGCCGGTTCCGGTGCTGCTGCGCGCGCCGAGTCGCGTTCAACAGCCGGTTTCCGTGGCGGCCAGCGGCGCGGTCGAAGCCAATGTGACGGCGCAGGGCGCCTTCCAGATTGCCGGGCGCGTGGCGCGGGTTTTGGTGGAGGAGGGACAGGCGGTTCAGAAAGGCCAGGTGCTGGCGGAGTTGGACACGACCGATTACCGCAACGCCTACGATGCGGCAAAGGGACAGGAGGATGCGGCGGAAGCGGTGAACAGCAAGGCGCAGGAAGGACTGCGCAGCCAGGAGTTGGAGCAGGCGCGCATCGATTACGAGCGGTGGCTGGACGAGTACAAGCGCATGAAGTTCCTCTACGACCACAAGAGCCTGCCGGCCAGCGATTTCGTGAAGATTGAAGCGGGGTACAAAGCGGCGCAGCAGCGCTACGACATGGCGCGGCAAGGCACTCGGGAGCAGGACAAGGAAGCCGCAACCGGGCAGTTCCACGCGGCGGCGGCCGGGATGCATGAGGCGCAGAAGCGGCTGGCTGATTGCCAACTACGGGCGCCGATTGCGGGCTTTGTGGGAATGAAGCGCATCGATGTGGGCGACACGGTGGGGGCCGGAATGCCGGTCATCGGCGTGCTGGATCTGAACCCGGTCAAGGTGCGCGTGGCAATTCCAGAGTCCGAGATCGGCAAGGTGCAGCAGGGAGCGCGCGCCACAGTGACGATTCCCTCGCTTGACGGCAAGCAGTTCGAAGGCAAGGTGGAAGCGGTGGGCGTGGCGGCTGACCCGGCATCGCGCACCTACACGGTGAAGATCGCGGTTCAGAATCCAGAGCGGCTGTTGCGCGCGGGAATGGTGGCCGAGGCGCGGATCTACAACTCGAAGATGGTCAATGCGATCACCGTGCCCGGCGGCGCGGTCATCCGCGATGCGCACGGCGT
>PMGP01000253.1 GCA_003156235.1 Acidobacteriaceae bacterium | reverse complement strand
ACGAGCGCAAGGCGCGCATGGTGGAACTGGCCGATGCGTTTCTGGTATTGCCGGGCGGCTACGGCACGATGGACGAGATGGTCGAGGTGGTGACCTGGGCGCAACTCGGCCTGCACACCAAACCCTGCATCCTCATCAATACCGCCGGGTACTGGGATGGGCTGCTGGCTTTTCTCGACACTGCGGTTGCGGCGGGGTTTGTGAAGGCGAAAAACCGCGAACTGGTGCAAGTGGCGGCGAATGCGGAAGAGGCGGTGAGGATGGTGGCGGGGAGTTAGCTGTCTGCTACGCATGTAATTTACTGCTGAAGTGCAATGCCCGTCGAAGCTGTTTCCGCAATCTTCCTCGTATACTCAACCTAGCCTATGTTGACTCACCTCGAAAAAATACTTGCCACGACGCGAGCCACGGTGGCCGCGACCAAGGCGCGCGTTCCTCTGGCCGAGCTGGAGCGGTTGGCCGCCGCGCATCAGCCGCGTGGCTGGGCGGCGGCTCTGCGCCAGAAGGCTGCCAACGGGCTTGCGGTGATTGCCGAGATCAAGAAAGCATCGCCGTCGAAGGGGTTGATTCGCGCCGATTTAGACGTAGCGTGGCTGGCTGAACGCTACTTTGCGGGCGGCGCGGCGGCGCTTTCCGTGCTGACCGACGAACCGTTTTTTCAGGGCTGCCTGCGCAACCTGGAGCTGGCCTCGGCTGCGGTTCCGCTGCCTTGCCTGCGCAAGGACTTCATCATCGACGAGTACCAGATCGTGGAAGCCCGCGCTCATCATGGGGACGCAATCCTGCTGATTGCCGCCGCACTTAACGATGGCGAGCTTCAGCGATTTTCTCAGAGGTCGCACAATCTTTCATTGGATGTGCTGGTCGAGGTTCACTCGGCGGAAGAACTGGACCGCGTGCTCTGCGCGCTTGGCGAGAGAGGCGCGGACGCCATCGGCGTGAACAACCGCGACCTGAGAACATTTGATGTCCGCCTGGAAACCTCGCTCGAGCTGGTGCAGCGGATTCCGCCCGGTGTGGTGCGCGTGGCCGAGAGCGGCATCGCGACTCCGGGAGACTTGGCGCTGCTGCGCTCGGCGGGCTTCGACGCTTTTCTGATCGGGGAGAGCTTGATGCGTCAGTCCGATCCCGGCGCGGCTCTCAAGGCGCTGCTGGCCGGAGCCATCGGAAACGGTACAGCCTGATGAGCATCTGGATCAAAATCTGCGGCAACACTTCGCTCGGTGATGCGCTTGCGGCTGCTGAGGCAGGGGCCGACGCTGTGGGGTTTGTCTTTGCGCCCAGCCTGCGCCGGGTGACCGCGGCCGAAGTGGCTGCAATCACGCCGCACCTGCCGGAAACGGTTGAGAAGATTGGCGTATTCGTTGATGCGACACTGGAGGAGATCGTCTCCACGGTACAAGCCTGCGGGCTGACCGGCCTGCAACTGCACTTCAACGCAGACCCCGATCTGCCAACCAGACTGCGCGAACTACTCGGGCCGGAAGTGCGCATCTTGCGCGTGATCCACTTTCATGCGGCAAGTGCCGCGCAGTGCGTAGCCGAGATTGCCGAATGCAGTCAGAATCCGCACGTGGACGCGGTGCTTGTGGACTCGAGGACGACCGTGGCCGCTGGAGGCACCGGTGTAACCTATGACTGGGTTGAGGCGCGCAAAGCGATCTTTGAAAATGCGACGGCACGCAAGCGCCTGATAGCCGCGGGCGGACTGAATCCGGCCAACGTGGCCGAAGCCATTGCCACGCTGCGTCCCTGGGGCGTGGATGCGGTCTCCGGCGTGGAAGCCGCGCCGGGCCGCAAGGATGTAGCCAAGGTGAGAGAGTTTATCGTACGCGCGAGGGCGGTAGATCGCGAGATGGAGTGACTGAAATGCGCGGTAAGAGAAGACCAAGCGTCGTATGCACCCTCAGCTCCAACGCCGAGCTTTATCATATTGCGAAGACCGTAACTGGACTGTGCCGGTTGGAGTCACAGGATCGCATCAACCTCACATTGCGGCATTCATCGGCTCTCGGACAAACAGCGATAATTCTTGAATGGGATGGAATGACAGCCGGAATCGATCTTTCGGACCATAGCGACCGGATGCTGCCGGAACTTTCCCATTGCGACCTGTATTTCAAGCGATGCGTAAGAGCGGAAGACCTGAAGATGAGCG
This sequence comes from Acidobacteriaceae bacterium, assembly GCA_003156235.1. Taxonomy (GTDB): domain Bacteria; phylum Acidobacteriota; class Terriglobia; order Terriglobales; family Acidobacteriaceae; genus Telmatobacter. The sequence continues at coordinate 24,619 of PMGP01000253.1, read as the reverse complement.
ACCGCATCCGGCCGTTCGGTTTGAACTACGGTTGCCGTTCAACAAGAGCGACTCTTCGGCTCCTTAGCCTCTACGGTCCGATCGATGTGATCCGCCGCAGTAACACATGGAAAATATTATTCTTAGTTCCTTTGTACTCAGAGTACGAACGCAAGCCAACCCAGGCGGCATCGCCCACAATTCTCTTTCAGGCCAGGCTCTGGGACCCGGTGGATTGCCCGGGAGACGAGCAAGTGAACGACGAAAGGGTCGGGTTGCTTCTGGCGCTTCGCAGCGAGTTCAAGGAGCGGCTAGCCGGAGGATTAGCGCTAACGCCGTATGCCAAGCAACATTATCCGGAATTGTTGACGAAGCACCCAACCTGGCCGTCTCGATATGCTCGCTGGGCGCGTGAACATCTGATCTCTATTGGTTTCAGAGGGCTATTCGGGTCGCTGGGATTCAAGATCGGCGAGGCGTATGCCGCATCTCAATGTCTCGTATTCGAACCCTCAAAGGCGTACATGCCGGCAGATGCGCCACTTGCCCGGTACTGTAATAGAGAGGAGTGCATAGCGATCTGCAACAGCTTCTTGTCTCATCCCGCCGAGGCAATGCAACTCCGCAACCAGGCATGGGAATACTATCGAACCGAGGTGGAACCGGGCGCGCACATGACGAAGCTGCTGGGGTTAATATAATAGCCCCGAATCGATCTCAGGAACCGTTTGCATCGAATCGCAAAGAGCGCCAATCAGGAGGACAGCATGAAGAAGCTCCCACTCTGTGTTTTTTCCCGACCCACCGACCTGCGCGAAGGTCTCTTCGGTAACGTTTTCTATCACACTTTTCACATACTTCCCTACCTCTACGAAAGGGGCATCTTTCCTGCCTGGGAAATCCGTTCGACCCATTATGGCGCGCCACCAGACTTCATCACCATTCCCGGCGTACTCGAAATTGCATATACGCCTCCACAGGCACCATTTCGTCGTATCTCCCTCAACGAGATTCGTCGCCGTCATGCCAAAATCCTCGGCAATGACTGGGAACAACTCAGCCGGATTTGGCACGCTTACTTCAAAGTTCCAGAACGCATTCAGCAGTCAGCCGACCAGCTCTTCCCCCCGGGCCTCGTCCTCGGCCTTCACTACCGCGGCAACGACAAGTTAACTTCGCTCGATGACAGCAACCCCATTTCTCAAGAGGACTTCCTCACCCTTGTGCGCGAGTTTCTAGCTACCGCCCCCCCATTTGACGTAATCTTCGCAGCCACCGATGAGTTTTCCTTCGTCAACAAGCTTCGCGCCGCCGTCACCCTCCCAGTAATCAATCTTGGAGAAGTCGGCTTCCATAAAGCCCTCAATCAAACCACCCCACGCAAAGAAAAGACCGACCGTGCCTTACTCGATTGCGTCCTTCTGTCCCGCTGCAGATGCGTCATAGAGACATCCTCGGCTCTTCCCAGCTTCACGAAGATACTTAACCCCAACATCGAGATTTACCGAACCGCCGCCAGCAAGCTTTTCAGGGCAAACATGCCCTACTTCCCCGGCGCCTACATCCCCATCCTGCCCGTCTCAAGCCCGGAGTCCCGAGCCATTCTCGACGCAACCCTCGTCTCCGATTGGACCCTTGACCCAGCAGCGAAGCGCTTCAAAAAGAAGTTCGTCTTCAGCACCTATCGACCGCTCCACGACACACTCTTCACCATTGCAGAAAAGCTCGGAGCCAGCGATATGATTACTGTTTGTCACTAACCTATAGCCATTGTCCGCAATTGGCTCAGCGACTCGCGAAATCCACGGCGGCATCGATGGCATCGAAGACTTCGGCGCCCATTGCCAGATCGAACTTTCTGGCGAAATGCGCTCCCGATGCTAGAATGCCCGGAATATCTTCCATTCCTAACGTTTTCGGATGGTGCCCGCTCAGGCTCCAGTCGATATAACGCAAGCTGTCTTTTGAAATTTTCAAATCCGGCTGATTGCACAGTATCGTGTGCCAGAGGCTTTCATCAGGAATGAATCTCCTGGAGTAATGGGCAAGGACTTTTCGATTTTCAGCGTTCCGCGCCAATAGCCGCTCCGCAACCTTGCGATTGCCGGTGAACCACGTCGATCCACCATAACATTTCAGGGTCTCCGAAAATGGATTAAACGGGCCGACGAGCAATTTCGACCGAATTTTCCCCACGGGAATCTTGATCGGCTTTCGTCGAGTCCAGGAATACCACGGGAGCCAGAGCTGGACAGCGATATAGCGGTCGTACGCGAGGGGCACCCAACCGGCGCTGTTGAAGGCGTGCGGCGCGTACTGTACGCATGGATCGGGAGTCCAAGGATACTTCACCAGGCGATAATCCATGTAGGCGTCGAAACCGCCCTGGACCAGTTGGTCGAGCACCGCATGGGCAGGCCGCACCGGATAGTCGGTTCCACTCATAAAAACGAACCAATCCGGACTGTCTATGCGCTGGTACATTGCGCGCAGGCCGGCGAAAAACGCAAGGGCAAACGACATCTCGCCCCATTTGGTATCGATATGCGGACGAACGAAGGTAACTTCGCTGGGAAAGTCGAATCCTTCTAGCGAGCATTGGCCGAAATCATGATGGCAGACGATGGGCGGGTTGTCGTACAGTTTCTTCAAGCGCCGCGTGAGCCTGAGAAGCTGTGCGGGCTTATCGTGCGAGACGATAATAAAGCCTATTGTGGCGCCCATCCGTGGAAAATGCTCCTTCTACCGTGCTCTCATTAGAGTGTCGCATATGCGCGAGAAGGTTGCATAGCCGTAACATTTGCGGCCGTGATAATGCAAAACTCAAACCACGATACACTCTCTTGTTGTCGATGAAGCCGTTGTAAGACAAGAAATTATGGGTTTTTCGCATTTGTACTGTCAGAATATTGCGGTAGAATGCCAGCGGATGCACGAACTGACTGATTAAACGCGAGAACGGACTCAAGTAATAGTGCTCCGCCTAGCGGTGCAGTAGCGATAATGGCAGCCATGTCTTTAGGCAAACAGCGGCCACCAAATCCGCGCCCACTGTAACCTTAGTATGAGATTCTCCGAATTATTATTTTGGGTTTGCCTGGATTCGGAAACCCCGTTTCCAGTTAACTCAAGAGATGAACTACACACCCCTAAAAGCCAACTACTATCTAATTCTTGCGATCGAGATCAATGGTTTCAGCAGTTTTCCAGCGAAAGTGCGAGCCTCTTTATTCCATTTGTTAATTTTATAAGGGCCGATCAAAGCCATAAAACGGCGTCGAACCCCATGTTTTATGTAGAGGTCGGCAAGAAACGACCCGTTTGGAGGATAATGAAGCGCCACAGAACCTCTGTGCCGGAATATCTCATTCCACAGATGAACAAAAGGGGCCGACCTTGTCTTCTCATAGGCGGCGGAGCGGCCAGATTTTGTTACCAGCAAAAGGGCTTCTGAAAAGTGGATTGGGTATGCGCACTCTCGCAATCCAGCTTGATCCCACAGACCCATCTCTCTTGCCACAGCAGAGATAAGTTGGGGACTGGTCTGACCCCATGTAAGGTCCTTGCCTGCCTCGACGCACTTCTCATAAAGTGCTTTGACGAACGGATGGCCTATGGGAAATTTGATGACTCCGCAGCTTAATAAATCTTCGCTCTGCCGCTCGAGAAAGATTTCACCTTCGGGAATCTGCGATGAGAGGCAGACGACATCGGTATCGACCCACCAGCCACCGCGCAGCATAAGAAGACGATAGCGGAATAGGTTGGCAAAACTAGATACACTACCTCTTCCAAAACCGCGCTTGTAAAAAAAGACTTCGCTGCGGGGGAGAATCTCATTTGCGTCCAACACCCGAACTCCCACAGGCACGGCAGGGGAGCCATAGCAATAAAGATCGTATTCGTGGCCATAATCGATAAATGATTTCAAGCACAGCTTCTGACAAGGTGGAAGAATATCACCAAACCAGAAAGATTGAAAACGCCCTATGGGGCCTCTTTCTCGAATTGGGCGCAGTTGCTCTCTTCGCATTACCGTCTCAGCATTAAACGGAAATTATCATTTTGCCTCTCGGCTACAAATCAATATACCACAGGTTGACTCCGTTCGCGATCTTCTTTGCATTTATTCCAATGTCAAATTCGCGCGCCCATTCAGCGCGCAGCGGCAAAGGCAGAATTCGCTGCAGCATGCTTCCAAACAGACACCGCGTGAGATAACTCTCCGCCAACAGCAGCCCGCAGTAGATTGCATGCTTTACCAACTGCCCGCCGTTTTTTACTAACTGCTGCTGCAAACTGGTCAATGATCACGTTCCGACTCTCTTTGGTAGCACCAGCCGTCGCCAAAGGTTAATGCGATCACTCTTAGCCACAGCCGCTCCTCGTTCACCGGAACCGGTGGCAACTCAGCCACGTATTCTTCGCCTCCTGATTGCCTACTTGATCCACAACTCGGCATTGTTATCGGGAATGAAGACGCTGATCTTCATAATCGACTCGCTCAACGCACCCATAACTCCTTACCCGTTATTTAGATGCAATATCGCATGAAAGGCTTACCCGGACACTCGCTTGCAGCAGGTTTGCAGAGCCATGATGATTGCGAAAGAATTCGCTTCCTCCAGCCAGTAGGGTGCTTCACTCTGTATGAATCCGCATTTATCGCAACGAAAGTATTGAACGCGGTGCTTTGTGAGTACAATTGCTTCTCCGAAGTAAGCCATCCGCTCCTCACGCACCCTGCAATTGTCGGGCAATGAAGTTGCACTTGGAATCGTAGTCGTCACTAAGCAATTCCTCCGCAGGAAGATTTGTCCTCCAAGATGCGAGCATCAAGATGTTCATCAACGTCCTTTGACGCCGTAAAAGACATTTGAAGATACTACAAGTGAGAAGAAGAAAGCATAGCATAGAGCTCTTGGAAGTTTGCAGCCATGTCCTTAAACGAATATCGCGATAGAACCAAAGTCCCCTTACTGATTAGTTCTTGCCGGAGTTCCGGCTTGTCTAGGATATTCTTCATCAAGCACGATAGTTCGTCAGGTGAATCGGGGTCGAAGTAAAGCGCTCCATCGCTGGCGACTTCGGGTAATGCGGTGGCGTTTGAACAAAGCACGGGAAGCCGAGCATGAAAGGCTTCCAGTATTGGAAGGCCAAAGCCCTCGAACCTGCTTGGAAATATCATCGCCGTTGCGGTCCTATAAATTGCTTGCAGTTCTTCGGGTGTCACAAACCCGAGAAAGTGCACCTGCTCGGATATGCCAAGGTCTTGCGCAAGCTTGTCAAGAACTAATCGAGGCTCCGTAGACGATCCACAAAAATAGACATGCGGTTCGATGCCATTCTGATTCTTCAAAATATGGAGAGCTCGAAATATGATCTCGTGGTTTTTATGCGGCCAGGTCCTGGCTGGGTAGAAGAAGAAGCGGGTCGGAAGGCGATATCTTTCAATGGTCGCTCGAGTTTCCTCTGGCGAAGGGCTCCTGTATGCCTCGAATACCGAACCCCATGGGATCACCACGACTTTATCGGGTGGTATATGATAGTTTTCGATAACATCCTGCCTTGTCCACTCAGTCTGGACGCAGATATAGGAGGCGCGATAGCAGAAGGTACGATACAGCCTTTCGCGATGCACAAGATCCGTCTTGGAAAAGAACTGCGGGCAATGAAGGTGTTGCAGGTCGTGCGGCTGGTAGATCGAGGGCAATTCTGTCGCGAAGGCATTTTGGGTTGGGAAGTGGACCAGATCAAATTGATGGGATTCGACATAGCCGTCTGAAACAGGAATCTGCGCCATTTTGCCATGCAGTTTGTGCCAAACAATCCGGAGTGGGGCGATCTTACCAAATGCCGCTTTTACCTTATGAAATACCGACTTCGCGGCGGAGTGCGTCGGTTCTGACACTTCCACCAGTTTACAAGGACCGTAAACATAAGGCGCAAGCCATCCCCTCATATTCTCGCGGACAATGAATGTATATTCCTGATTTTCGGTGTCTGAATCAGACAGTGCCTTGGCAAGAGCCTGCACAGCCATACCGACTCCTTGTTCGGGGTCGGAGATTCTACAATCGATTGCGACTCTGAGCTTGCGAGCCATGATTCTGTTCCACCTTGCCGGATTATACCCTGACTGAGGAAACACCTTTGAACTGCGAGTTAAAGGCGGTTCAGTTGCGAGCCAATGTGCGGAGTGAGATTCGCCACGCCCTCCCCGCTGCTACTTTCGAAGGCCCCAGGCGCGCAGGTCTCCACCCGTTATCGCCCGTGCGCGTCGATTTCTAGCGGTCGGCAGGCCCATGTTTTCCAATAGGCAGATGACGCGAATGGGCGAGAGGAATGATTCTGCAACCTCTGCGGCGCCATCTGTCGATCCGTCATCAACGACGATGATCTCGTGAGGAACTTAGGTTTGGCTCAGGCAACTCTCGATAGCCTTGGCAATATACGGCTCGGCATTGTAAGCGGGAATGATGACGCTGATTCTCAACCTGTTCCCTCTCGACCCGACCTGAAACCGCGGTTAGAATAGTCTCCAATTTCTGACTATAACAAATACTCACTCATGCGAGCCTCTTGCAAAATAACCAAGAAACCTGCATTACCTATTCATGCACCCCTTCGGGGCTTTGGNNTGCAAAGTCGTCCAGGATAAGGAGTTAGCGGCACATTTGGAGGACGATTGAAGAAAAAGCACCTGAGTATTATTTTGCTACGAAGTGCCGAAATGATCTGCAAACATCTTTGCCTCTTGCAAATCCTGACTCTATTTGCACTCCTTTTTGAATTTTGCAAGTGGCTCATGCGCTCAGAATTATATTCCCCTAAAATAGCCGCGGCAGCATTGATTCATTACAGTCGAGCGAGTACTCCCAGAAGCGTGTCTGCCGGTGTGGCGATTTGCTTAGGAAGCATCCTGGCCACAGTGCCCAGGCGGAAGCGGTCTTCCGGTTCAAGCACACGCATCAGGTAAATAAGACCGAAAAGGACAATGAGGGAGGCGGTTCCGCCGCACAGGATGCCCCACACAGGCGACAGGTGCATAGCGATGAAATACGCGGCCAACGCCGCCAGTACGCTGATGAATGTAATCTTAGCCACTTGAAGCCAGGGAAGTTTTACTTTGTAGAGGCGAATGCCGACGGCCCACATGATAACAACGGCCGTGGCCTGCGCCGCGCCACTGCCGATGCATGCACCCACCGCGCCAAACGCTGGAATGAGGCTCCAGGCAACGCTGATATCGACGATGCCAGCCACAACGGTTGCCATGATGACAAATCGCTGGCGCTCGTTGCTCTCCAAAAGGCTCTGCACGGGGCCAGCGAAGGCTTTGGGCATGCACAGCAGAGGAGCCACAGTGGCTACCATGGCGGCGCCCGCATACTGGTGTCCGTAGATAAGCAGCAGCGCCGGAGCAGCGAGAGCAGTGGCGATGAAGTGCAGTGGGATCGAGGACAGCGCAAGGTAGCGAAACGCGGCAGACGTAATCTCGGGGAGTCTGGACTTATCTCGACCATACTGAGCAAATATCGTTGCGCCGGCCGCTGACCCGAAGATCGTGGCGCTAAACAGCAGCATATCCGACATGCTAAAAGCTATCGAATAATACGCAACCTGGCGAATATCCTTACAGAATTTTCCTAGCAGGATGACCTCTGAGCGGTTCCAGACGATCAGCGCCACGGACATGCTGACTAGGCTCTGCCACGCAAAAGACATCATTCGCGTCCGCAATTCATATGGATATAGATGACAGGTCTCCCATCCCAGCGCGCGCTTGAAGGTTGGAAATACCCGCAGAAGAAAATCGACGGCCCTCATGCATAATTGTGCCGCGCCGATGCCGATCACGCCCCACTTAAACACCACAGTTAGCGCGATCATGACGAAGTAAGTGAGAATCGATACGACAGAGGGCGGCAGATTTGCGAATAAATCTTCCGTGGCGACATTGGCCTGCGCCGAGATGGAATTGACCATACCGGGCCAGATGCTGAGCACAATCAGCGCCGATGCCAGCTTGTACTCACCGGGGGCATGAGAGAGCACCCAGAATAGAAGGCCGCCGGTTGCCAGAGTGGCCAGGCCAGTTTGGAGCAGCAAAGTGCGGAAATAGATAAACCTTGCAGTCCCCCGGTCGCCCTTGCCCAGGAACTCAGCCATATATTTTCGCGTAGTGGCGGGAATGCCAAATCCTCCCAGGCAGCTGACCACCCCGACTATAAACGAGACATAAATGATATAGCCTGTCTTCGAAGGTCCCAGGGTACGGGCAATTGCGATCGAAGAAAATACGGTAACAACTATATTGATTATGTTTTCGAGGCCGTACCAACTAGCATTCCTGGCGATGGTTCTGGTGTTTGTCATATTTGAAACAACTCTGATCCTAAAAGTATGGACACACCATCTGCCCGCGTCAGCCTAATTGTTCATACCGTCAGCCGGCAGCATCTACTGTGCTGCCGGCTCCTCCAGAACCAGATTGCCGCCTAACCTAGTCCTTGTAGCGCAGTCTGCGCGTCCTTAGCAGACTGCGAATCCGGCGCCAGCGAAATGGCCTTCTTGAGGTGAGTCGTGGCGTTAGTTTTGTCTCCCTGTTTGGCGTAGACCATTCCCAGGTGATACTGGGTTGTCGCGTTGTTTGGAGCGGCCTTGATGGATTCCTCCAGAAGATCACGGGCAAAGCCGTAGGTTCCCTTGGAGTAGTAGGCCCACGCCAAGGTATCCGCGGAGGTGGGCGAATTCGGCATGCCGCGGCGCGCCGTTTGCGCCAGCGACAAGGCCACATCGACGTTGCCGCCATTCATCAACATTCTGTAAGCAAGATTGTTGGCGGCTACAGGCTGCGTGGGCTGAATGGCAAGCGCCTTCTTGTAGTAATCCTCGGCTTTGCTCCCATTTCCGCGCGACTCCTCCAGGGATCCAAGAATGGCCAGTGCGCCGGCATTGCTGGGATGAGCCTGCGACCATTTTTCCCAGGCGCCGATGGCGTTTGCCGCCTGGCCGCGCTGCCCCTGGAGCTGCGCGTAGATGGCAACCGCCTCGCCGTCATCGGGATTCAAATCCATGGCCTTCTGAGCCGAGGCGGCAGCCTGGTCAAAGTTTTTGTTTCCAGCCTGAATCTGAGCCAGCATGTCATAGAAGCTGCTGTTCTTCGGACTCTTGGCGATTTGCTCGTTGATGTGCGCCAGGGCCTGAGCCGGCTGCTTTTTAATAAAGTCGCAGCTGACCAGCCCATGCAAGGCGCTAGTCGAGTTGGGATCGTACTGCAGCGCCTGCTCAAACAGCGACGCGCTTTCCGCGTAACGCTTTTGCGAGAAGCGAAGATCGCCGAGCATGAGATAAGCCTGCGCGCTTTGCGGGGCATTCTTGATGGCGGTCTTCAAGTCTTCCTCGGCCTTGTCCGGGGCGTTATGGGATATTTCCGCAATCGCTCGCCACAGATAGCCGCCGGGAAAACCAGGGGCGACGGAAATTGTCTTCTCCGCCACATCGGAGAGCAAGCTCATGTCGCCACGCTGAGTTGCAACACGCGCAAGTTCCTCCTGAGCCTCCAGGAGACGCGGATTCAGTTGAGCCGCCTGACGGAAGCTGTTCTCGGCCAAACCGCTATCGCCTTTGGCGAGCGCCGCCCTGCCCAGCCAGTACTGAATAAAGGCGTCCTTGGGAGCATTATTGGCAGCACCCTGTAGGGCGTTGATTGCGTCCGCCAGCTTGCCACTGTTGAGCAGGACAATTCCATTCAGCACAGCGACCTGGGGATCCTTGCCGTTCTTCTTCATCAACTCAGTTACGATGGTTTGTGCGGTCGCAAAGTCTTTGGCCTGAATAAGAATCCGGACATATCCTTCCTGCACAGAAAGGTTCTTGGGGTACTTTTTCGCAAGGCTGGTAAACTCTGCCCTGGCCTTGTCAGTCTGTCCAGAGCCTAGATAGTAGTTCGCCAGCAACAGCACACCCTGCGGGCTGTCGGAAAGGTCATTCGAAGCCTGGCGGAGCGCATCCTCGGCCTTAGGCTGATCTCCCTGTTTGAGGTAGATCTGGGCCAGACTTATCCGTGCAGTCAAGTTTTTGGGGTCCGTGGCGATGGCGTTCTTGCATGTTTGTTCGGCCTCCGGCCAGCGGCTGTTCTTTGTATAGAAACCGGCGAGCAGCAGTTTGGCGTTTACCGACTTCGGATCGAGCGCGATGGTCTTCTTCAATTCGTCTTCGACAGAAGCGCCCTGTGCGACATCGCCCACTTCGAGCAGGGCGAGAGTTTCATGAAGCATCGCCTCGTTGGGGGAAAGCTCCAGAGCTTTACGAATCTCTTCGAGAGCCAGTTCCTTCTGTCCTCGGCGGGCGGCAACGCGGGCAAGCAAAGCGTGGGCATCGGCGTTGTCGGGCTGCGCTGCAATTACCGCATCAGCCTGTGCCTGTGCGTCGTCGGGCTTGCCTCTTCCTGCAAGGATCAAGTTTCCCAGGTCGATCCTCGCCTTGTAGTTTGCCGGCTGAAGGTTGACGGTCCGCTGGAGTTCGCCGTAAGCAGCGCTCAAGACGCCCATATGCATGTAAGACTGCGCCAGTGCATAGTGCGCCTCGGCGAAGTTCTTGTCGATCTTCAAGGCGTTGGCATACTGGATGGCTGCTTCCCTGTCCTTGCCCTGGGCGCTATACTTCTGTCCGCTCTCCAGATACTTATGTTTGCGCACATTTGGATCGCGGAAGCACCCGGACAATAGAGTGAGCGATAGAAAGAGTGCAACTATGCCAAGAACCGCGCACCGAATCCGCGGAATCCGCCCGCCACCGCAGCCGAATTGAATTGCTTTGACTCTGCTTTCCACTTTTTTCATCCTTTCATTCTGTCTGCCGAACGGTTTCAACCAGAATCCATTGGGCGAACAGCGATGTCATTCACTGCTTCATCAATGCACTTACTCGGGGATAAATCGCGGCAGCAAGGGGTTAAGCTGCCGGGTAAACATTTCGACGCGCGCTTTTGCATCTGAAATGTTTTCGCCTGAAGAGATAGGCGTGATAACCCGGACCAGCGCCCCGTCCGTGCGATTCATCCGAATTGCATCAAGAACCATGTAAACCTTCGCCTTGTACTCATTAGCCACGCTGCGGCCGTGTGCCTGGTACCAGTAGACGACGAACTGTTTTGTTGAGCCGTTGGCGATAATGTACTCGCCGACCTGATGCGGTTTACCGTTCATGTCGACCAAATTGATGGTAGACGACGACTCGAAGACCCAACCGGCNNCCAGGCAGGCAATTTTTTGGAGAATGAATGGTCTGGCCAGTTCTCTGTGAGGGGAAATAGCCGATAAACAGACCGATTTGTTCCGGCGTCCCTTTCTGAGTATAGACACGCGACAGAACATCTCCTGCTCCCAGGACATCAAGTGTCTCCGGGTCAATCTGCTGATCGCTTCCCTCCAATCCCGCAATGTTAGCCGGCAACATCGACAAGGGCTCACGGGGTGGATTTTGATCAGCAGCGGGACGCGTATGCAGTACCAGCGCAGTTGCGGCCAGCAGCAGGACAGCAGTCCAGAAACGAAGGTTTTTCATATCTGCCGCCTTTTGGCCGGGAATAGACTCATCCCGCGATGGACGGCATACAGGCACGCAAGCGACACCAAAAAGATGACCCAGCCGGAAAACTCATGAAAAAAGCCCAGGGCCTTATCCGGATCCCAGTACTGTACGCACAACCCAGTGCCGAGGATGCGCACCGCGTTGGCCGCAATCGCGATGGGAATGCTTGCCAGCACGAGCGCCACGCGCCTCCAGTTGGATTTTTCCAGGAAGTAACCGTAAAAAACGGCGAGGGTAAACAGGCTCATCAGTGAACGAATGCCGCTGCAGGCCTCAGCCACCTCCAGCTTCATCAAGGGAAGCTCGATAACGTTTCCCTCGCGCAGAACCGGCACACCGAATAAAGGAAGCAGGCCACTGGCCAGTTTTGAGGCCAGGATCTGGAGAGGGAAGGTTATCTGATTGAAAATAATAGCCGGAATGGGAATGGCCAGCAATAGAACCAGCAGGGCAAAGCTAAGTTCCTTCAAGAACTGCCGTCCGCCAAAGCAAAGCACCAGTCCGGCCAGCACAATGACCAGCGAAACCCGCGAGAGAAAGAGTTCGGAACCATAGACCCCCAGGAGCAGAACGAGCAGTCCCAGGAAAATTACAGCAATTCCACCCCAGCAAGGAGCAATGATTGTGCTTCGCAGGGTCTCTCTCTTTTCCCACACCAGATAGGCCGAGAACAGGGGCACCAGAAAGCCGTGAGAAAAATCGGGAATTTGCCACCAGTCGGTAACCAGTTTCACCAGCACCTGGTAGTAAACCACCGCGATCAGGAGGCAGATCACCGCTAAACCCCATGCAAAATGGGCGTAGAGGACTCTCCAGTTCCCGGGTGGTGTGGTTTGCGTCATTGTGCTTTGTGCCATTATCCCTTTCCTGGAGCTTATTAACCCGTTCTACTCTACATTAGCAATTCAAGAACCGGAAGAGAAACAATATGAAATAAGGCAATATTCCATGGTAATGTCCCATGGAAATGTCCATTGATAGGGAATCCGCCTTCCGGCTCCGCTGGAAATTGATTTCCACTTCCTAGAACATTTAATGGTACACTGTTTCTCAGTGGTAGGGAACAAATCTGCCTTATCTTTGGCATCGCTAAGGAAGCGTGCGCGATAGTCGATAAACCGCATGGGAAGCCTATCCCTTATTTTGCTCCCCCACCCTCCCCGCAGGTCTGGAATCTGTATTTTTAAAGATGAAATGAACGTTGGTTTCCTTATGGCGACAATTGCAATGATTCACAATGGGAATCGGCAGGCGAAACCAGCCCTTCTTACGGAGGCTCGGCTCCAGTGCGCGATTGAGCGTATTGCCGAAAGCGATTGCCCTCTCCTGATACTTGGCGAACACGGCACCGGGAAGCGCTCCATTGCGGCACAAATCCACGCACGGTCGAATCAGTCCCGCAGCGCATTCCAGGAGATCCGCTGCATGGATGCCACCGCCATGGCGCTGCGGTCTTCCCTATCCACCGAGGGGACGCTTTATCTAATTGAAATTGCAGAACTTAGCCTTCCACTACAGGAGCTGATCGTCAACACATATTTTCGTTCCGAGGAGTCGCAAGGCTGCCGGCTGCTGTTTGGCTCGAGCCGTGACCTTACGGAAAAGGTCAAATCATGGCGCATGAGAGAGGATTTTTACTACCATATTTCGTCAGTTACTCTTCGGATTCCCCCTCTGCGCTGCAGGAAAGCCGAGATTCTCTCCATTGCCGATATGCTGATGACGCAGTACTCCAAACAGTTTGACCGTCCCAAGCCGGTCCTCTGCAGGGAGATTATCGGACATCTGATGGAGCACAGTTGGCCCGGCAATCTGACGGAACTTCAGACCGCAATCAAGACGATTGTGGCCATCGGAGACCAGGCAATATCCCTGGCGGCCATCAAGGCGGCGGCGCCCTGGGGAAGGCCGAATGAGAACCGCAGACCTCAGTTGCTGAAGGAGGCCACGCGAGCCTCATCGATTCAGATCGAAAGACAGTTGATCACCGAGGTTCTGGTTTCAACCGGCGGCAACCGAAAACGCGCCGCGGTCGATTTGGGAATCAGCTACAAGGCCCTGCTCTACAAACTCAAGCAGATCGAAACGGAGAACCAATCCGCGTACTGCAAGAATGGAGTCGCACCATGAAAACGGGAAGCCTTCTGATGGCGGCATTTTTTGCTGCGGCGATTTTTAGCCCGGCTCAAGACAAAATACCGGCGGCGCAGGACACGGCCAAGCCGCCCGCTCCAACAGCGCCCGCGCCGGCAGCGACCTCGCCGGCACTGCCCGCGCTGGTTGTGCCCGACAGCTATGTCATTGGCGAGTCCGATGTTGTAATGGTTACCGTGTTTAAAGAGCCGTCCCTGTCAAGCAGCTTGCTTGTTCGTTCAGACGGCATGATCTCGTTGCCCCTTCTCGGTGATGTCAAGGCCGCGGGCAAGACGCCACTGCAGTTGGCGGACGAAGTTACGGCCAAGCTGAAGAAGTTCATACAAGACCCGAATGTCACCATCATTCTGAACCAGATGAACAGCAAGAAGGTTTACCTGATCGGCGAAGTAGGCAAGCCCGGCCCGATGGAGCTGACTCCCGGCATGACCTTGCTTCAGGCAATAGCGACGGCCGGTGGAATTTCACAGTACGCCAACGCGAAAAAGATGTACATCCTTCGCACTGTAGACGGGAAGCAGCAGAAGATACCATTGCAATACAAGCAAGCATTGAAGGGCGACAGCTCGCTCAATCTCACATTGAATCCGGGCGATACGTTAGTCGTACCGTAAGGCAACCCGAATGAAACCAAGTTACGCACTCATGGCGATCCTATTTATCTTTACCTTCAGCGCCTCGGCAAGAGCACAAGTTGCTCCCGCGGCGACGGGGCCGGCCGGTCTTGGCGGCTCCCTGGGGCCGCCGGTGAACGGGATGCTGCAATACTCTCTTAACTATGCGCAAACCGCGCAGTTCTATGGTGGGACCCAGGGCGGCAGTCAGACGAGCGGTGTGAATGGGCAGGTGACGTTCATAACCGCCAAAGCCCATCCCTTCGCACTGACATATTCCGGCGGCGATATGTGGACGATTTCCGGCGCGGGCGAAGGAAGCGGAGTATTTCAGCATCTGATGGTATCGCAAGGCTTTGTTCTACATTCCTGGGCATTCAATCTCAACGATAACGTGAGTTATACGCCGCAGGCGCCGACAATGGGATTTTCCGGGATCCCCGGCGTGGGCAGCCTTCCGGGCGCACCGGGCGCGCCGACTCAACCAATTCTGACGCTGAACACGCGCAGCGTCAACAACCAGACTGGAGCGAATTTCACTCACGGCCTCGGCCACGCAACCAGCCTGGGCGTCAACGGCAGCTACGGAATCCTGCGCTACCCGGACGGCAACGGCCTGGAGACCAATTCTTTGCAAGCAGGCCCGCAGATTACCAGGCGACTGAACGCGCTGAATTCGATAACGGGTCAGTACTCATTCTCCAGCTTCAGCTATCCCGGGTCCACAATCACCATGGAGACTCAATCAGCGATGGCTGGCTACCAGCGCACGTGGAGCCGGCGGCTCAATACGAGCGTCAGCGCCGGACCCGAGTGGATACAGGGCTCAGCGGGCAGCAATATACCTTCGTCGACAGATCTCACAGTGAACGCAAATATGAGCTACGCCGCCAAGTCAGGAACGGCCACACTGAGCTATACCCAAGCGGCCTCGGGAGGCGCGGGGGTAACAACGCAGGTGGGGGTAAACAATAAAGACATAAGCGCGGCACTCTCGCGGCAGCAGGGAAAAAACCTGTCCCTCAGCGTAACAGGCTCATATATGCGCACTGGGGGATTGCAACAGACGGGCGTGACCAACGCAGAGTATGGCGGAGTGTCGGCGACGCGACGATTGGGGCGATATATCGTTGCATCCGCGAACTACACAGCAATTTATCAGTCGACAAGCTCCTCGCTTCCAGCGAATGCCGTCAGCGGGCTGTCGCAGGTGATCGGTTTCAGCCTCGGTTTCTCTCCGAGGGAAAAGCGCTTCAAAAAGTAACTCACGAAGGAGGATTATGCTCGGGCACCGTGAATTGACAATGCAGGATTACGCGGGGATATTGAAGCGGCGATTCCTGCTGATTTTGGCTTGCACAATTCTCCTCATGGGAATCAGTACCGGCATCAGCTATACTTTGCCTCCGCAGTATACGTCGCAAACGCTGGTGCTTATCGAGCAGCCGAAAGTATCAGAGGATTATGTGAAGTCGGTGGTCAATGAAGATCTAGGCGAGCGGCTGGCGTCGATGAAGGAACAGATATTGAGCCGTTCGCGCATAGAGCCGATCATCGAGAGATTCAATCTGTATGCGGGCAACAAGGCCACCATGGACGACCGCGTCGATATGACGCGCAAGGCGATCGGGATTAACCCGATTCCCTCCGGTGCGCGCGGGATGCCGGGCTTTTATATCACGTTCAAGGCGCAGGATGCGCACACCGCCCAACAGGTGTGCGGAGAGATCACATCGTTGTTTATCAGCGCGAATCTAAGCGCGCGCGAAGAGTCCGCGGAAGGCACGACCGACTTTCTGAGGCAGCAACTCGCCGATTCAAAGCGAAACCTGGACGAACAGGACGCCAAGCTTGCCGACTTCGAGCGCAAGTACAGTGGCAAGCTTCCCCAGCAGGAATCGTCGAATACCAACAATCTTCAGGCCCTCACGACTCAGATGGAGGCCACGACAAGGGAGATCACCTCCATGCAGCAGGGAGAAACCCTGCTCGGAGCCATGATCAACCAACAAGCGCAGGAAGCGTCGTCCACCGACCCGGCCACTGGGACAACGGGGGATGCCCTTCAGGCGCAGCTCAAAGCCGCCCAGGCTCAGGAAAAGGAGATGGAGACTCTCTACACACCTGACCATCCAGATATGCTTGCGATCAAGCGCAGGATTGCCAGTCTGCGGGCAGAAATCGCGCGCGGCGCGGCCGAACCCGCGAAGGGAGACACGACCGCCAATTCCAAGGGAGAGATAGCAGCCAAAAGTACAGACACGGCGCAGCTTCGGCAGCTCAAGAATCAGCTTCGTGTGCAGAAGGCGTCTATAGCTGCTGCCAAACAGGAACAGGCCCGTCTCGATCAGAAGATTCGCAGCTTCGAGGCGAAACTTGAGGCCAGCCCCCTGATTGAGGAAGAGTACAAACAGGTTACGCGCGACCATGATACGGCGGTGCAGTTCTACAACACTCTGCTGACCAAGATGAATCAATCGTCCATGGCCACGGCGCTTGAACATCGCCAGCAGGGCGAACAGTTTCGCGTGATGGATGCTCCCAATCTTCCGGAAGCGCCCACCTTTCCGAACCATCTTGTCTTCGCCGGAGGCGGCTTATCATCCGGCTTGGCTTTGGGTCTGCTGCTCACCGCGCTGCTCGAGTACCGCGATAAATCCATGCGCAACGAGGGCGACGTTTTTGCTTTTACCAAACTGCCGACACTTGCGGTCGTCTCCTACATCAATGACCTGGATACCTCTCGCTCGCCCGGCAGGCGCAGAAAATTATTTTCACGAACCGCCAAACCAACAGAAAGTGCGCGTGGATAGCCATGTACAAATCTTTCTTCGGTCTTCGCGTCCTTCCTTTCGGAGCCAGTCCAGACCCGCGGTTTCTCTTCCTGCGGCCGCAGATCAGGGAGGCGCTTGCGTGTCTGCAATACGGCATTGCGGCGCGCAGGGGTTTTGTAGTCCTGACAGGAGANNTACGTCTTCAATCCGCGCCTGGAAGTGCTCGATTTCTTTGAATTTCTGCTTACTGACTTTGGCATTCCTCCCACAACGCGGACTAAGTCTGCCATGCTTTTACAGCTCAATGGCTGGCTTATCGAGCGCTATCGCGCCCACCAGTTATGCGCCATCGTGGTCGATGAAGCGCAGAATCTGTCCTGGGAACTNNGAACTGGAGGAAAAGCTATATCATCCAAGCCTCCGTCAGCTTCGCCAGCGCATTTCTCTGTGGTGCAGAACGCAGCCGCTGACTTGCGAGGAAACCCAGGCTTACATTGAAGAGAGACTGCGCATTGCTGGAGCTGCCGGGCCGATCTTTTTACCCGAAGCGGCGGAGCTTGTCCATCACTACTCGAAAGGAATCCCCCGCATCATCAATCTTCTCTGCGAGCATACGCTGATCTTTGCTTATGCGGAGCAGGTCAATCCTATTCCGGCGCACATCGTTGAGTCGGTGGGTCTGGAACTTGATCTTGTTCAGCATCCTTTTACGATCTCTTTCTCGGCAATGCAAGCGTTAATGAGTCGTTCTCTGCAACCAAATATGCTCGACGCCATAACGTCCATCGACGACAGCGAAGAATCTTTGAAGGAAAGTGAAATATGAGCCGCATTTACGATGCACTTCAAAGGGCGGATGTTGAACGAAAAGCCGCCCAGGGAACGGACGCCACAAGGTCTTCCGAGACTTCAGCAGTTGCGGGCGCCGACGCCTTGCCGTCGATCAAGGCAGAAGTCAACACGGAGAACATCGCCTTGCATTCATGGAAGCCATCCGTGGCCTTTCTTCCGACGCTAGGAGACCGTGGCGAAAGCATTGAACAGTTTCGCGGCTTGAGGTCAAAGCTCTACCAATTTCGCGATCAAGCAAAACTCAAGACGATTCTTATCAGCAGTGGACTGCCCTCCGAGGGCAAGACATTTGTCACGGCAAATTTAGCAATCAGCTTGGCGCGCAACAAAAACAACAGGGTTCTGCTTATCGACGGCGACCTGCGCAGCCCCTCGCTCCACGCTATTCTCGGTGCTTCTGATATCCCCGGACTCACGGAGTATCTGGCGGGATACGCTGAGCCGGGCGACATCATGCAACGGAATCAGGATTCCAGCCTTGTTGAAGCCGGTCTGGCGCGGAGCATTTCGAATCTTGCTTTTATCCCCGCCGGGTCGGGCGGCGACAACTCCTCTGAGCTGGTTGCCAATCACCGCATCGAAGAACTGATAGCCATCCTTGCACCGCACTTCGACTGGATTCTGATCGACTCCCCGCCGATCCTTGCGGTTGCGGACTCAATTGACCTGGCCCGCGCCGCCGATGCGGTGTTGCTTGTTGCGCGAGGAGCCAGTACATCATACGATGTCGCGCAGCGCGCGCAGGCCGCCTTTAAGAATTCGCGCATTCTCGGCTTCGTGTTAAACGCGGTTAAAGATGTTCCTCCTCATTCCGCATACTCTTACTACTACGGTAAAGAAGAGGCCAGCAGCGGATTGCCAGGACGAAAGGACATGGGACGGCAGGGATGACCAGACTTTTCAATGTTTACTATCCGACACGAACGCTGGCGCGTCTTTTTTGCGAAGTAATTATTGTGGGCGGATCATTTATGCTGGCCACGATATTATTTGCAGGGCCGGATTGGCGCCTTATTCTGATCTACGAGAACGGGTTGTTGAAGATTGCGGGAGTCACCGCCTTTACACTGCTTCTTACATATTACTTTGATCTTTATGGGCCCCGTCGCTTCTCGGAAAGCTGGGAAATTTACTTTCGCCTATTGCTCGTTCTCAGCGTTCTGTCATTTGTTCTCGCGGGGCTCGTATATTTTTTCCCCGAGATAGACATCGGCCCTGATGTATTTCTTGTTGGCGCTTCCTTCCTTGCGATTCTCCTCGTCCTCTGGCGCGGGGCGTATGAGTGGATCATCGGCCTTCCACTGTTCCGTGAGCGGGTTTATGTTCTGGGCTGTGGACCTCGGGCTCATACTGTGGTCGAGTTGCTGCGAACCAGCCGCGACGCCGGCATGGAAGTCGTGGGCTGGAAAGGCGAAAGCGAGGTTCACGGGCGGCTTGATCGCTTCTCTGCGGATCTACGCGCCTTCCACGGCCCAAAGCCCGGGATTGATCGCGTTATCGTTGCCATGGAAGACCGCCGCGACTCGATGCCCGTTCGAGAACTGCTTAACCTCCGCCTGTGTGGTGTTGTCATTGAGAATTCCAGCACGTTGATGGAGAGGCTTACGGGGAAATTGCAGTTGGACGGCCTCAATCCGAGCACACTCATTTTCACAGAGGGGTTCCGGATGAACGCCTCGGAGCAAATTTTTCGGCGTCTGCTCTCCCTCGCAGTCTCCTTTACTGCGCTGCTGATCTGTCTGCCGTTCGTGCCCCTGATTATTCTTGCAGTGCGCCTCTCTTCGCCAGGCTCCATTTTCTTCAGACAGACGCGAGTCGGCCAGCGCGGGCGTCTGTTTACCGCTTACAAGTTTCGAACCATGTGGCAGGACGCCGAAGCGCAGGGAGCCGCATGGGCGACCAAGGACGATCCGCGCATCACTACGATTGGGAGGTTTATGCGCAACACGCGGATCGACGAGATTCCGCAACTCTGGAACGTGCTTCGCGGAGACATGGCCTTTGTAGGTCCGCGTCCGGAGCGCCCGGAGTTCGTGCGGTGGCTGAGCCAGGAAATTCCCTTCTACGACCTGCGGCATATGATTCGCCCAGGGATTACAGGATGGGCGCAGGTGCGCTACCACTACGGCGCCAGCCTGGAGGAGACCAAGCATAAGCTTGAATACGATCTTTACTACGTGAAGCATCAGTCGATTGGTCTCGATTTACTCATCATGTTTGAGACCATCAAAACCATCATCCTGCGCAGGGGCGCCCAGTGAGAATCATTTTCTGGCTGTCGCTGGCCGGCATTCTCTATACCTACGCCGGATATCCAATCGTGATGTGGATGCTCTCGCGTCTACGGCCAAAGCCCTGGGCAGTCAGCGCCATCTTTCCCAGCGTGAGCATTGTGATAGCGGTGCATAACGGCGTATTGATGCTTCCGGGCAAGATCGAACACCTGCTGGGCCTCGACTACCCAAACATCAAAGAGATCATTATTGTTTCCGACGGATCAACCGACGGCACAGCGGAATATTTGGCTCATCAGCGCCATCCGCGTCTCACTGCCGTCATCCTTGACGAGCACAGCGGCAAGGCGGTTGCCATCAACGCCGGTATGGCGAAGGCAACGGCGGACGTGATTCTCTTTATGGATATCCGGCCGGAGATTTGGCCGCGAGCGATTCAGCAACTGGTCAGTAACTTCGCCGACCCCAAAGTCGGCTGCGTGGCGGGCGAACTGATTCTGCGCAAGGATAGCCACAACAACGCCACCGCGGCTGTCAGCGGGGCCTATTGGCGTTATGAAAAGTGGATCAGGAGGTGCGAGTCTGTCTGCGGCTCTCCGGTGGGCGTCTCCGGCTGTTTCTACGCGATTCGTCGCGAACTCGCGGTGCCGCAGCCGGCTGGAATAATCCTGGACGATATGTTCCAGCCGCTTTCGATCATTCGCCAGGGCTACCGGTCAGTTTTCGATGAACATGCCTACGTCTACGACACCCAGCCGAAGAGAATTGAAGAAGAGTTTCATCGCAAGGTGCGTACGCTGGCAGGAAACTTCCAGCTCTTCCAACTTGCGCCGTGGACGCTGACCCCAAGGAATCCAGTTTTCTTTCAGCTTGTCTCGCACAAAGTGATGCGCCTTGTCGTGCCTTATCTGTTGATTCTTCTTTTTGTTTCCACCTTGGTGCTTTCAGGCAGCTCGCGCCTCTATGCGGCATTTGCGGTTCTTCAGATTGCCGGCTGGCTCATCGCGATTGTCGGCCTATACTACAGGATTCCCGTGCTGCACCGCATTGCGGACCCAGCCAGTGCGATGCTGGTGCTCAAAGCAGCCACCGTTGCCGGGCTTTACAGGTTTCTCTTTACGCGAGGCCCGCTTTGGAAAATATGGACTTCTGATGATCCGAGAATGGGGGCTGCAACTACTAAAACAGTGGACCCCAAGCCGTAGAAGCACCTTTTTCCCTGTCTTTGGGAATGATAAGGCGTAGAATTCTCTTGTAGGATTCACTTTCACGAGAGGAGCATAGGCCAATATGAAAAGCTTGAAAGTACTAGCCATATTTATGTTGGGAGTCATGGCAGGAATCGGAGTTGCCATTACAGGCCACAGACTCCACAACCATATTAACTTCGCCCAAAAAGCCCATCACCTCAAAGACCACATGGCCTTTGCGCTGGATAGAGCGTTCGGCGGCAAGGTGAGGGCAGCGAGGATGGAACAGGTCGTCGCGCCTGCGGCCTACTTTCCTTCTGGTTCTATCTGGACACAGGACATCAGTCACGCGCCCCTCGATCCCCAATCCTCTGCCATGATCGCCTGGCTCGCGGATGCGGGCGGTTGGGGAAACAACAATAAGATGCAAATCGATTTCAGTCTTCGCGCCTTGCAGGCGGATGCCTCAACCCCGTATGTCCGCTTCAAAGGCCCTGGGCCGAATTCTGCTGATTCCGACCAACCCTCGACCTTTCCGCTTCCTGTCGGAGGCGGCGTTGAAGGGCAAACGGGCTATCAGTGCCCCTCCGATGGCGATTGCCACCTCCTCGTAGCTGACCGCGGCCATGGCAAACTCTATGAAGCCTACCAGGCCAACTACGCAGAGAATGTTGTTACCGCAGGCTTTGTCGCGGTTTGGGACTTGAATCGAGTGTATCCGCCATCGGGGCGAGGAGATCAGTGCACCAGTGCCGATGCCGCCGGCTTCCCGATTGCTCCATTGCTCTTCAATGCCGACGAGATCGCTGCCGGAAGCATCAACCACGCCATCCGCTTCATTCTTCCCAATCAGCGTATACGCGCGCACGTCTTTGTGCATCCCGCCACGCACGCCGGCTCTCCGCGCGGGCCGGTTTCCGCTCCAGCGATTGGCGCCCGCTTCCGCCTGAAAGCCTCGTACGACGTGTCGCAACTGATGCCAGAGGCACAGGTCGTCGCGCGAGCCATGCAAAAATACGGCATGTTCCTGGCAGACGGCGGCGATATTGCCCTCACCGCACAGAGCGACGCAGACACGAAAGCAAAGTACGCGGACTTGGACTTCGATTCCCACTCTATGCGGGGCCTGAAGGTAACAGACTTTGAAGTCGTCGATATGGGAACTCCGATCCATTTGACCTATAACTGCGTACGGAATCCATGACGCCTTATCGATTCAACCTAAGGCACTGGAGATGTAAGCGAAAGTTGCGCCTAGTTAAAGATATAAGCTGCCGTTGAGTTTTCCGGTTTGCTTCATCGCGTTGCGGCGGGACTGGAAAGCTCTGTCACGCTCACTGCGGGCGTCGCCTGTCCGCATCGGCACGTTGCGAAAGAATCGCCTTGCGTAACATTAGATAGACCGGTCCGCCAGCCGCTTTCAGGAGCTTCTTGCCGTTCCAGGCCAGGAAGCACCGCGCTCGCGGAAGCAACGAGTCGGCTACCACGGCCGCGACCCATTGCGCGGACCTGCCCTGTTGCACGTTAAAACGGCCGATCACCAGGCAGTCGTCTACTGTACCGGTCCTGGTCACCGGCTCGGAGGTGAAGAGCACGCGGATTCCTGCCGCCGCCGCGGCGGAGGCAACCGTCCGGCTGTAGTAGCCGCCGGGAATTGAGGCCACGGTCACAGGCTCGCCGAGGATATCCTCCAGGCACCGCACACTGTCTCGCCATTCGCGGTCCAGTTGCGTGGCGCTGCACGCCGACATGCGCGTGGGATGGGTGTCAGAGTGGGTTCCGATCACGTGCCTGCCACCGCGCAACGCACGCACCTGCATAGCATCGAGAAAACCGGGAGTTCCAATGCGGCCGGTGGTTACGAAGAAGTGGCCCAGCCAGTCGAATTCACCCAGAATGCCTGCCGTATGCTCAATGGCGCTGACGCCGCCATCGTCGAAGGTCAGCAGCAGGTGACGGCCGGCTTCGCCGAAGCCGGCTGAGGTGACAACTTCCGGACACAGTTCGGATTGCGATGCGATGACCTGCATGTGGCGCCGAAATTCTTGCTTGTCCAGCTTGTAGATGTCGGCGTCGGCTCCCTGAAAGCCGCTTGTTTCGTAACCGTATTGCGGGACGATGTCATGGTAAAGCAATGCTGTTGTTCGCATAATGGTCTCAACCTTTGAGGAGCGCGGCTCTTTTCGCTGCGCGCGCCGCGAACTTCCATTGCAGGTAGCTGGTGAGCCACGGCTGACCCCATGCGCGCGACGGACAACCTTGCGTATCGATGGCGCTGGCCGTGCCTGCCACGATTTCCTCGAGCTTCGTACGCAGCATATCTAGATTGTCGAACACCACCATATTCTGCACCATGTTATGGGTCTGAGTTAGCTCATCGAAGTTCGCCCGGTAGTAGCCGTAAACCGGGCCGGTATCCACGCCCTCGTCGATTTTGAGCAGCGTCATCCCGACATTCTCTATGTCGCGCCGGGCCATGGCCCAAAAGCAGCCATGGGCGTTGCGATACTGCGGGCAAATGCCGGGATGCATCACGAATGTTCCGACGGCTGCCTGTTTGAAGATGCGGGCGTTCAGGATGCTCTTACAGCGCGCGAGGATGATATCGGGTTTCACTTTGCGCAGCAGTTGTTCCGCTTCTGCGCTATTCGGACTCGACGTCACCAGGACTGGAGTGTCCGGAGGAAGGTCTGGGTAACGAGTTTCCAGGCTGCGCAGGAGCCGCTCCTCGAATTGCCGGTCTAGTGAGCGCAGCATCCCTCTACTGTACAGACGAAATGCCAGAACATCCATGAATCGCCAGAACCCGACGCGCTTGAATTCACGCCAGATGCGTTTCCGCATTCGGCTGGGAGGCTCGTGGATCTCAATAATGGCTACCAGGTCCAGGAAGGAGGCCATCCACCGCGCCAAGCCAAAACGGTTCAAAGGCTCACTGTCGTGACAGATCAACACCGCTCGGCCGATCTTCACGGGAACTTCCATTTTGACCTCCTAAAGTATCATCAGTATACATCGAGTTATCCATCTTCGATCCTATCCGGGCGCGAGCTTCTGCTTAACAAGGTATATTCCGGCGCTCAGGCCATTGCCACCCGCCGAGCTCGCGCAGTGTTCCGATAAAGATCCATGTAGGCAGCAACCATTGTCTTTAGAGTAAAGCGCGAGAGGAACGCTCCTTCCGCGTGCGTTGCGAATTGCCACCGTTCCTCATCGTTGTTAGC
>PMGP01000168.1:184-5577 GCA_003156235.1 Acidobacteriaceae bacterium | reverse complement strand
AGGTGGCCAGCTTCGCGCTGGTGGCGCCGATTCCGCCGGAGAATCTGCAACGCGCCCTGAACCGGACGCTGCCTCCGTCCATCCGCATTCTGGACGCGAGAACCGCGCCAGGCACATTTCATGCGCGGCACTCGGCTGTGGCCAAGACTTACGAATACAGGGTCTTCCGGGGCGCAATCTGCCCGCCTTTTGTGGCACCATACGTCTACGCCTGCCGCTGGCCTATGGACGTGGAAGCACTGCAAAGGGCTGCCCGGCTTTTTGTGGGTACACACGATTTTCTTAGCTTTGCGGCTACCGATCCTGAGCTGGCCAATCGCGATCTGGATAAGGACGCAGAGCCGGATGAGAGGCCCATTCCCAGGCCGGGTTTTCAGATGAAGCCACCGATGGCGGCGACGGTGCGGAGCATTTTTTCTTCGACTTGGGAGGCGCGAACGAGTCCGGAGGGTGAATTGCTGGTTTATCGTGTGCGTGGAAGCGGCTTTCTGCACCACATGGTGCGGAATTTGGTGGGAACGATGCTGGACCTGGGGCGGGGACGGCTCGGCGTGGAGGAGATTCCAGGGATTCTGGTCGCGCGAAGCCGGGCTGCGGCAGGACCGACGGCACCAGCGCGGGGGCTTTTTCTTTGCTCGGTGGAGTATGACGAGAGACTTTAGGCTGAAAAACTAAATAAAGTCTATATTCTAACCAGCAAAAGGACTATATTCAGACCATTAAAGGACTTCATGGAGGCCGATATGCGCTTTTCAACCCAAATCAAGCCCATCAGCTACGTCAAGGCTCACGCCGCCGAGCTTCTGGACCGCATTACTGAGGAGCGGGAACCGATCATCATCACTCAGAACGGCGAGGCGCGGGCGGTGCTGGTGGATGTTCACTCCTATGACGAGTCGCAGGAAACATTGACAATGCTACAGATTCTGTTGAAGGGGGAACAGGAGATCAATGCTGGGAAAACTTACCCGCTCTCCGAGGTGATCGCCGAAATCCGCAACCTTCGCTCGGGAGCTAAAGATGCCGGAAACGGCGCGCTCAAAGAACCAATAAATGGTATGAAGTAATCTACTCGGTTTGCGTCTCACCATCCCTGCTACCCTAAAACCACCATATGGCGCTTATTCCCCGCAACTCGGCGTTCTCACAGGTGACGGCTCTGGCTGAGCAGCGACCGGTTCATGCGGCCTTTGCGTGGCTGCATGGCAATCCCAAAACCATCATGGATTGGCAGGCGGAGATGGTGGCGATTCCTGCGCCGTTCTTAGGCGAACAGGCGCGGGCGGAGTGGCTCACCGCGCGCTTTACCGAGATCGGACTCAGCCAAGTTGAAACTGACGAGGCGGGCAATGTCTTCGGCTGGCTGACGGCTGCCAAATTGCCGCCGGAGAGCAGCGGGCCGGTGGTGGTGCTTTCAGCCCACCTGGACACGGTTTTCCCGGCTGAAACACCGCTGAAGCCAACTGTGGAGGGCGAGCTCCTGACGGCTCCCGGGGCCTGCGACAACTGCGCCGGTGTGGCGGGAATGCTGGCCATTGCACGCTCGCTGATGGAGGCGAAGGTGGAGTTGCCCGCGCCGCTGATCTTCCTGGGCAATGTGGGCGAGGAGGGCGAGGGCGACCTGCGCGGAGTGCGGCAGCTCTACCGGCAAAGCGCGCTGGCCGGACGGATTGCCGCGCACATTGTGCTGGACGGCGCTGGCGCGGACTCGGCTGTGACGCAGGCACTGGGCAGCCGCCGCTTCCGGGTCACCGTCACCGGCCCGGGCGGGCATAGCTTTACCGACGCGGGAACGCCCAACCCGATTGCCGCGCTAGCCTCGGCCCTGACGGCGCTGACCGAGACGCCGTTGCCGGAGGAGCCGCGGACGACGCTGAATCTGGGGACGATTCAAGGCGGGACCAGCGTGAACTCGATTCCGGAGAGCGCGCAGGCTACAGTCGATTTCCGCTCGACCAGCGCGGACGAACTGGTGCGGCTGGAGGTGGCGCTGCATCGCGCCGTGGAAGATGCCGTGGAGCATTGCAACACGCAGGCAAAAAATGTTGGCGGACCGGGGCGAGGCCTGCTGGATTTTGCCGTTGAAACGATTGGCGACCGGCCCGCCGCGCAACTCGCCGCCGACTCTCCGCTGATGGATGCTCTCAACGCTGTGGACCGCCATCTGGGGCTGCGTACGGAGTTGCGGCTGGGCTCGACCGACGCCAACATCCCGCTCTCGCTGGGGGTTCCGGCGCTGTCGATGGGCGCGGGCGGCGAGGGCGGCGGCGCGCACACGCTGGCGGAGTGGTACTCGGCAAGGGATCGCGAGACGGGGCTGAAGCGCGTGCTGCTGCTGGCGCTGGCGATGGTGGAATGGGCCGCTGAGCAGTAGGCCGTTTCGCTGTTGAGGTCAAGCGTATGCCGCTTATAATGCGTCCAGTAAGTGAATTCGCAACTTAATTTGCTTTCAGGTGGAACGAAAATGTATTCTCGCTTTTCTAGCGCAGTTCTTGCCGGCGTTATTCTCTGTTGGTTGCCGCTATATGGACAGGTTCATCCCCCGCGCCACTCCCGCTACCCCAACTCTCCCTCGAATGACCCGCAATTGCAGATTCCCACCGACCAGGCGCAGTCCTGCTATGTGCCGGATGGCAGCCCTAGCGCCTACGAGCAGTATCAGCAGTTCGACACCTATGCTCAGCCGGCGAGCAAGGGCTATTTGTGCATTGCCATTCCCGCGAACAGGACCTTCGTCATCGACTATCTCTTCGCCGAGGCGGATTATGACCAAGCGCTTCCTGCCGCAGCCGAGTGGTATCTCGACACAGTGGTTGGAGACTATGAGGCAATGACCGGCTTTGCGGCAAGCCGGGTTGGTTCCGAGACACTCAATCCGCATTATGTGCTATCTCAACCCGTGCATCTTGCGGTGACCGGAGGAACCCGGGTGACGCTGATCATGCACAACTACTTCGTGAGCGCCACTAGCTCGATCACGGAAACTCCGGGAACCGCGAGCTTGTTGCTGATCGGACATTGGGAATAGAGCCGGCTCGGGGAGTTATGACCTGCCGCGGAATTGGATGATGCGACGGCGGTCGCGCTTGGATGGACGGCGCTCGGGCAAGGGCGCGAACTGCTGCATGGCCTTGCGCTCGGCGGCTGCTTTGGCTCGTGCTTCCTTACTGGTCTCGCTCTCGCTATAGAGCGTCTGCGCCACGGCTGCCGGGCCGCGCATCTGGCTCAGAGCGAGAACTTCTATTTGGAAATCGCCGCCTTCGTTCTTCACTTCGAGCTTGTCGCCGACATGGACCTCGCGGGAGGGCTTGGCTTCGTGGCCATTGGAGAGGATGCGGCCCAGGTCGCAGGCCTTGGAGGCCAGAGCGCGGGTTTTGAAGAAGCGCGCCGCCCAAAGCCATTTGTCGATGCGGAGGGAGTCCATGTGGGTATTGTCTTACATCCTGTCTTAGCCTGATGTATCCTATGTGGAGCATGGAGGCTCAGAAATTGCAAGGACGCAATCATGGCCGGTTTTCTATTCCTATAATGTGCTGCTTGCTCATCATTACAATCGGTATCTTTACGCTTTCCTCTTTGTTTGCACAGACAGCCTCCATAGCACCAAACCAACAAAAGCAAGTTGTTCGCGTTCCATTTGTAGGATGCAAGTCGGATGGTCAGGTTGGGCCGGTTGAGGCGCCAAAGGGCAATAGCAAGGTCATCGCGACCACCGCTGATGTGGCACAACGGCTTGCTTATTACAAAGCAGCATATGGATTCGGTGTTCTTGCTCCACGCGGTTGGTACTGCTTTGAAACGTATGGCTCGAATGGCAGTACCTTGTTTGTAAGTCCAGAACCGATCAATCCTTCTGAATTGTTCACTGGCAACTGGAAAGGATTTGCAGGACAAGTGATTCAGATTTCCAATGATATGGGTGATACTTCGGGGCGATTTAGCGTTGCAAGAATCATTGCGCGGGTTTTTCCGGCCCATAAAGCATTCGTTAAAGATGTGATTGCGGAAGGAATTGAGCCGGCAAGCTCGTTTCCGTCTGGTCCTTACCCGAATGATAAGCTGACCTATCGTAGTAATGATATCGTCGAATTCCAGACACCTTCCAATACAGAAGGACTTGGAACATCCTCTTGGCTAAAGAAAAATGGCATCCCGATTAGCGGAGTGGCAATCCTCTTCGGACAAGAACTTAATCTGCTTCAGCTATCAGTACGGCTTTCACCGAATCTAATTAATCTTACTCCGATTATCATTCAGCAAGTGGAAACGGATGTGGCGCAAATAAAGCAATAAGACGCTTGCCTCAGGGACTAAAGTCCGCTTTTCTGGGGCATTTTGCGGCACGACTGAAGTCGTGCCCTTTCAAAACATCCACTTACGTAGAGGCTCCTTCGACTACCTCTCTGGTGATCGATGAATTTTATCCATGCTCCTCAAGTACACTGGTCAATGGAGCCAACCATGCCGAGCTTGTGGGCCAGGACGCGGACGACGCTGGAGATGATCAAGTGGGAGCACTCGGTGTTTGCGCTGCCGTTTGCGCTGACGGCGGTGCTGCTGGCGGCTAATGGGCGGCCGGACTGGCGGACGCTGGGGTGGATTCTGGCGGCCATGGTGGGGGCGCGCTCATCGGCCATGGCGTTTAATCGCTGGGCCGATGCGGAACTGGACGCGGCCAATCCGCGAACGAAGTCGCGCGCGATTCCTGCTGGATTGTTGACGCGCAATTTTGTGCTGGGATTTACGCTGCTGGCAGCGGCGGTCTTTGTCCTGGCAGCGGCGGAGCTGAACCAGCTTACGCTTTATTTGACGCCGCTGGTGCTAACGGTGCTGTGGGGCTACAGCTATTTGAAGCGGGTGACGCGGTGGTCGCACCTGGGACTGGGGCTGGCGCTGGGGTTGGCGCCGTCGGCGGCGTGGATTGCGGTGAGGGGCTCTCTGGATGCGCGCATTCTGGTGCTCAGCGCGGCGGTGACGCTATGGGCGGGCGGCTTCGACGTGCTGTACGCTTGCCAGGATTTTGAGCACGACCGGGCCGCGGGACTGCATAGCCTGCCGCAGGCGGTGGGAATTCCGGCGGCCTTTTGGACGGCGCGGGCGATGCATGTGGCGATGCTGGGATTGCTGGTTTGGTTTGGGTCACTCTTTCATTTTCATCGGCTCGGCTGGATAGGGATCGGGGTGGTAGGGCTGCTGCTGGCTTATGAGCACTCGCTGGTTTCGCCGTGTGATTTGCGGCGGCTGAATGCGGCTTTTTTCACCATGAATGGCGTGATTGCGATGGTGTTTTTGGGATTTGTGGCGGGGGATTTGTGGTTGCGGTAGATGACGGATCATTGAGAAACGGAGAATGAGATGAAGATTGCGATTCAGGGCGAACCCGGCTCCTTCAG
>PMGP01000168.1:0-155 GCA_003156235.1 Acidobacteriaceae bacterium | reverse complement strand
GCGGTCATTCCCATTGAAAACAGCCTGGCGGGATCGGTGGCGGAGCACTTTGACTTGCTGCTGACTCAGGATGTGCGGGTGGTGGGGGAGACGCTGTTGCGCATCCGGCACAATCTGATAGGACTGACCGGCGTGACGATGGAGGAGATTGAGCG
>PMGP01000338.1 GCA_003156235.1 Acidobacteriaceae bacterium | reverse complement strand
CGGTCGCGGAAGCTGGTCATGCGGTCGTTGCGCAGCGAGGTGATCATCTCGTTGGTGAATTTTTCCGCGGAGACGTAGCAGATGTTGGACGAGGGCTGGCGGCGCTTCACCTCGTGGCCGATGGCGTGCATCAGGTGGGTCTTGCCCATGCCCACGCCGCCATACAGGAAGAGCGGATTGTAGGCCTTGGAGGGCCGCTCGGCCACCGCCAGGGATGCGGCGCGCGCAAACTGGTTGCCGTTGCCGATGACGAATGCGTCGAAGGTGTAGCGGGGGTTGAGCTGCGCCGCGGTCGACCAGTCGAAGCGCGCCTGCTCCGGGGAGCGCGGCGGCGGCGCCATGGGTGTGCGCGCGGGAACCGGCCCAAAGCCGCCGTCCTTGCGGACCGGCGGAATCGAGGGGTCCTCCTCGGCGGTCACAAAACATACGTCGTCCAGCTCCAGCCCCTGCTGCTCGATGGCCTCCTGGATCAGGTCGCCATACAGGTCCCCCAGGTTTTGAAACTGCGACGAGGGCACACGCACGTATAGCGTGCGGCTGACGATATGGCTGTACTTGGTGGGCTTCAGCCAGGTCTCGAAAGACTGGCGATTCACCTTCATCTCCAGCGCAGAGAGAATCTGAATCCAGGGGTTGGGAGCCGTCGCCGGCGAGATTGCGTATGCCATCGTGCTGATCCTTGCTGGCGCCTGTTCGTTGCAGGCGTGTTTATTTTTCGTGCTTGCGCAACGGTTTCCTCATGGCGCAAGGGTTTGGGCCTTGTGTCGAATCGCCGCTGATTGGCTCCTTACTTTGTCCGGAGCCAGTATGAAATACGGACCGGTATGAATCTTGTTCCGGGGGACTTTGGGAAACTTTCTTGGACGGTCCCAAGAGTAGCACATTTGGGGCTCGCTTTAATCAATCTTTCACAGAAGTTTTTTTGCGTCTACATCAGTTGCACCATGGATGGTGAAACTAGCCGGTAAGGTTACCAGAGTGTCTGCTGAAAGCAAACGGAATAGCGTTCGCCTAGGCCATTCAAAAGTATTTTCTCATAGAACGAAAGCTCGTGGGAGTCCCGCCCCTTCGACGGCGCTCAGGGCAGGCTATCGCCAGGTCTTTGCTTTTTTCTGCCCGGCGCCTGCCGGGGTAAACCAGCGCAATTTTCCCCGTCGCCCCGTTTCGCGCTGGATTCCTGGTCCAACCTGCGATACACTAAGTACTTGCCGTCAAGGCAAAGATTTCAATCAGGAAACAGGAGCGCATTTTCATGCCCAAGCGCACATTTCAACCCAATCGCCGCAAACGCGTGAAAACCCATGGCTTCCGCGCTCGCATGAAGACCAAGGCTGGCGCAGCCGTGCTCAGCCGCCGTCGCGCCATGGGCCGCAAGCGCGTGTCGGTCAGCGCTGGCTTCCGCGACTAACCCTGCCTTGCAGTTTGTTCCAGGCGGAATTTGGCTCGATCTGACAGTATTCCGGCCGAATCGCCTTCTGGCTTCCCCATGACCACATCTCTCAAGCCTGCTCCGCGCCAGTCTTTTGCAGGTGTGCGCCTGCGCCGGCACTCCGACTATCAGCGCGCCTATGCGGCAAGCCGCAAGCGCCAGTCCGCCTCCATGAGCTGGTTTCTGGCTCCGCAGCCTATCGATGCCGAACCCCTCACCGGCCCGCGCGTCGGCCTCACAGCCGGCAAGGTGCTGGGCAAGGCCCACGAACGCAACCGCATCAAGCGCCGCATGAAAGAGGCCCTGCGCCGCCACCTGGACCTGCTGCCCTCAGGCTGCGATCTCATCCTTCATCCACGACGCACGGTGCTTACCCTGGATTTCAGGAAACTTGAGGCAGAGGTAGTGCGTATCCTTCAACAGGCAACCGTCGAGGCAGCTCGCATGAAACAGAATCCCAATCCGCCCGCCGCGCCGCAGGTGCCATGA
Source organism: Acidobacteriaceae bacterium (assembly GCA_003156235.1). Taxonomy (GTDB): domain Bacteria; phylum Acidobacteriota; class Terriglobia; order Terriglobales; family Acidobacteriaceae; genus Telmatobacter. The sequence goes on along the minus strand of PMGP01000338.1, from coordinate 1,924 downwards.
GCCGCCTACTACTTGCCCTGCTCGCCTTCTACCGCCGCTGGATCTCCCCGGCGATTCACTCGCTCTCGCCCGGTCAGGGCTGCAAATTTCTGCCCACCTGCTCGGAATATGCCTCCGGCGCTATCGCCGCCCACGGACCCCTGCGCGGCACGGGCCTGGCTATCTGGAGGCTGCTTCGCTGCCATCCCTTCACCCGCGGCGGTTTTGACCCCGTGCCACTGGCACAGATTTCACGCCACTTTCCCCACAAACCGTTACCATAGGAATAGCGGCAGCCTGACGGCGCGCCTCCTCCACGGCCTTTGAACAGGCCCTGAACGAATAGGAAGTCTACTTTGACAGAATTCAGCAATCCCAATCTTCCCGGACCGGGCGGCAGCGGCGGCAGCGGCAGCGGCGGCGATATGCGCGGCCTGTTGGCGATGACCCTTCTGGCTTTCGCCGTGCTTCTCGGTTTTCAGTACTTTGGCAAGCAAAGGCAACCGGCCACTCCGGCGCCCGCCGCTCAAACCCAGTCCCAGAACCAGCCGCAGCCCGCGCAACCGGCCGCAGCCACGGCCCAGCCGCTGTCAGCCACCGCTCAGATGCAGCCTCCAGTTGCTACTCCAGCCATCGTCGCCTCCGCAGTCGCGGAGACAACGGTGGAGAACGCGAACCTGAAGATTGTCTTCACCAATCAGGGCGCGCAGGTTGAGCACTGGATTCTGAAGGGCAGCCAATACAAGGACCATCCCGGCGCGAACGGCCAGCAGCTTGACCTGGTCAATGCAAAGACCGCTGCCTTCGGTCTGCCGCTCTCGCTCTACACCTACGAGCCGGAGCTGACCAAACAGTTGAACGAGGCCCTTTATCAGGTCACTGTCACTGGCGCTGACTCGCCCGCGGGCGTTCTCCAGGCTCCCGGCTCCATCTCGTTCCACTACGCTGCCAACGGCCTGGACGTGGTGAAGACCTTCCGCTTCGACGCGAGCTACGTGGTAACAGCCGAGGTTGAGGTGAAGCGCAACGGTGTTCCTGTGCGCGCCTTGCTGGCCTGGCCCGGCGGCCTCGGCGATCAGACCGAAGCCATGCACTTCGCTTACGGAAAGTTTGCCTGGTCGCTGAACGGCAAGGACGACTCGACCGACGCCAAGAAGGTCAGCAGCGGCGCCACGATCGATCAGTCCTTTGACTATGCGGCTGTCAGCGATCTATATTTTGCCGCCGCATTCCTGCCTGACACGCCCGCGCGCTTCACCGTGGTCACGCTGCACAACGCCATCGAACTGTCCAGCGACCCCAGCGATCCCAACAGCCAGAAACGGCCCGCCGATGTGATTGGCCTGGCCGTGGGCGACAATAGCGGCTCGAGCCGCGTGCGCCTCTTCGCCGGGCCTAAAGAAACCGATGTGCTCAAGTCCATCCGCGCCACCAGCGCCGACGGCAAGCCCACCGGACCCTCGCTGGAGCCGCTCACCCAGTTCGGATGGCTCACCATCATCGCCAAGCCCCTCTACCTGGCCCTGCGCTACCTCCACGACCATATGGGCCACGGCGTCTACAACTGGGGCTGGGCCATCATCATCGTCACCGTCATCTTCAACCTGCTCATGCTGCCCACCCGCTTCATGATGATGAAGTCCTCGCTGAAGATGATGCGCATCCAGCCCAAGGTCGAGGCCATCAAGCAACGCTACAAGAATCTCAAGGCAACCGACCCCAAGAAGGCCGAGATGAACTCCGAGATGATGGAGCTTTACAAGGTTGAGGGCGTGAATATGTACGGCAGTTGCCTGCCCATGCTCGTTCAGATGCCCTTGTTCTTCGCCTATTATCGCGTCCTGCTCAACGCCGTCGAATTGCGCCAGGCTCAGTGGTTCTGGCTCACCGACCTCTCCACGCCGGACCCATTGCACATCCTGCCCATCATCATCATAATCAGCAT
>PMGP01000090.1 GCA_003156235.1 Acidobacteriaceae bacterium | reverse complement strand
TTCAATTGCTGGCGCAGCAGCGGCGTATTGGCTCGCCTGTAACTGAGCAGAAACAGAGTGGCTGCGAACACGTAGAAGACGGCATCGTAGGCGGTGCCGGTCTGGTCCAGCCGGTGCTTGAGCAGCGCTGTGGCCTGCCAGAAGTTGATCGCATAGATCCACAGGCCAAGCAATATCGCGCCGGGAACATAGATCAGCGGCAAGAGCCAGTGGCGGCTGAACTTCTTCAGCCGCTCTTCGGGAAAACTGAGGGCAAAGTGCAGAAATAGGGCCGGTTGCAGTGATTCTGCTATCACATTGAACCAGAAAACGCACTGGTCCAGCTTGTCCCAATGGCCCGTCGCGTCCAGCGCGCCGGTGTACTTGAGCGCGTATAGAGCGAACGATACCAGGCAAAAGAGATAGAAGTGTGTAGCGCGCGGAGCCGTCCAACGGCGAAAGAGCACATAAATGCCTATGGCAAGATAAACCAGGCCGATCAGTCGCAGCCCCAGCGCCAGATTCCGGTCCATCGGCTCCGGAATCACCTCGACAATCAACTCCGCTTGCCTGCCCGGCGAGATGCCGTCGCGGCTGATGCGATAGTAAATCTGGAAGTAGCTGCCGGTGCGATAGAGCGCGCGCTCCAGGTCCGCCGATCTTACAACCGGGGTGAACTTGACGTCGGCGGCCAAGATGAGCGGTTCATTGCTGGTGTGCTGGCGGGCCTCCTCAGGCAGTTCCTTCACGCCCGCCAGAGGCTCACGCGACCGGATAGCGTCTGGCAGACCAGAACCAACGGGGCCGACAGGCAGGATACTCACTCCCGTCAGCCGGTCGCCCGCACGGATGCCCGCCCGCAAACCCGGACTGTCCGGCAACACTCTGTCGGCCACCAGGCCTTTGCCATCGGCCGCCTCGCGCCACCAGACGCCGTCGTCCGGTTGCTGAGAGTGGCGCTCCTCGAGAAAGTTCAACACCGCCAGCAGCACCAGCCCGGCCGTGACCAGGCCCAGCAGCGTCAACTGCAAGCGGTTGAAGATACTTGTCTCCATCAGGAAAGCACCCTACATCTTTATGTCCTGTTGCACGTCGGTTGCCACGGGTGAAAATTACGCGAAAGACCCGAATAAGAAGGACAATCGATTGAGAATACGTGAGATAGGGACGTTTGGTTCCGGCAAATGTCAACCGAATCCTTATGCATTCTCCCCTCAGAATACAATAAATGGCAGGGCGCCTATGAAGAAAAGGATTGGCCTATTGAAACCTGTAACTTGGCTGGTTTCAGGCAACTTGCAGCGCTTAACCCCGCTGGCTCTTTACTTCCTGGAACCGCCCCCTCTCCTCGCTCTCTTTTCTGAACCGAAGATGAGAATAGCCGTTGCCGCTGTAAACTCACTGCCAGTGCCGGCGTCTACCTGAGTGATGGCAGCCTGCGCTACATTGGAACCGATGACCATGGCCATGGCAGATGAGATCGCCGCCGAGGAGTTTTCGGCTGTCGTCGCAAGGCACCGTCCGCAGATCTTCCGGTTTCTGCTTGCCTCCACGCGCGACGTGGACCTGGCGGAGACGCTGACGCAGGACTGTCTCCTGAAGGCGCATAAGAACTGGTCCAGTTTTCGCGGCGAGTCCAGCGCCATGACCTGGCTGATGCGGATTGCCATCAACCTGCAGAAGGACCACTGGCGCAACCGCCGCATGCAGTTCTGGAGGCACACGCAAAGCAACGCGGTGGAATTGGACGAAGCCAGCGAGTGGCTGCCCAGCGGCGAACGCTCCGTGGAGCAGCAGTTGCTGGCCAAGGAGCGGGTGCGGCAGGTGAGCAAGGCGGTGGAGAGGCTCAGCGAACGCCAGCGAACGGTTTTTCTGTTGCGCTACGTGGAAGAGGCTGAGTTGAGTGAGATTGCCAGGGCCACCGGCCTCAGCGAGGGCACGGTGAAGGCGCACCTTTCACGCGCAGTGGCCAGGGTGCGCGCGGAATTGGGAGGAAAACGGTGATTTTCAAGGACAAAGCCGGCGCGGTTGGCAACGTTGCCGAGGAGCCGGACGAGCTGGACAAACTGGATGAGGCGCTCACGAACTTCCGCTTGAGCATTCATGCCTGGAGCGAGGCTGCCTTCAGCCGTCAGCGGACTGCGGTTGCCCCCGTTGCGCCCAAGAAAGTTTGGCGGCTGGCGCTTGGCTGGGCGCTGGGCTGCGTTCTGGTGGCCGGCGGCGCTTCGGCTGGACTCTGGCAGCATCAGCAGCGGGAAATGAGGAATGCCGCCGCCCGCGTGGCCGAGCAGCAGCACCTGCAAGAGCAGTTGGTTGCTCAGCAGCGGAGTCAGCAGGCCCGGCAAGAGGATGATGATTTGCTGGCCAAGGTGGATAGCGACGTATCGCGTGAAATTCCGACAGCCATGGAGCCACTGGCTCAACTGATGGCTGAGGACGAAAACCCGTAGGTGTAATTTTGGGAACTTAGTGCGGAAACCAGACGAATGGAGAGGGAGAATACGATGAAGGCATTTGGAAGGGTACGGCTGGTAGCGGCGATTGCGGCAATTATGCTGGCTGGAACTGTGCTGGCGCAGGGGCCCGGCAGTGGTATCGGGCAGGGATTCGGGGGGCATCGTCCTCCCATGGAAAATGCCTTGGGGCCTCTGGGATCCCAGGGACGCTTCTGGAACAATCCCAAGGTCGTGGAGCGGCTCAAGCTCACCGATGTGCAGTGCAAGGAATTTGAAGAGATTTTTATGCAGCACCGGGAGAAGCTGATCGACCTGCGGGCCAACCTGGCGAAGACTGAACTGGCGCTTGAGCCGCTGGTGCGCGACGAGCAACCCAACGAAACGAAAATTCTGGCGCAGATTGACAAGGTGGCGCAGGCGCGTGCCGAGCTCGAAAAAGCGAATGCGGCCTATCTGCTGGCCATACGCGGTAAGTTGACCGCCGAGCAGTGGACGCAGGTGCAGGCCGAACGGGCCGAACGCGCCAACCGCGCGCGCGAGGGCAACAGCGGCGGACAGGGCGGGCAGAGACAGGGCAACTGGCGGCACGGCGGCGGCCAATTCAACCACCAGCCGCCTCCGCCTGCCTCCTCGCAACCGTCCGCCCCACAAGTTCCTCAATCCTAATTTGAATCATAGAAAGGAATTTTTCGAGCGCAAGTTTCAGGCAGAGAGCAAATGCGGTTGTAGTAAACACCGATGGCGGCAGGAGGCGATCCTCTTGCCGTCGTTTTTTGTATTCCGCGGCATAAATCGTTCAACAGATGCCGCGAAAGGGCTCTCCACAACGCTGAAACGCCCGGCTCCTGTCGCGAATCGGAACAGATTTATGGAGTGCTACGCTACAGCAATTGAATCGCTTTGGGACAGGCTTTGAACGAAAGCTGGACACTCTGAATCAGCCTGCGACAACTAGGGTCAAAAACAATTCTTATCTTTATGACTAAAGTTATTTCCAGTCGGTCCGATGAAGTGGGTGGATGCAGAAACGCTCAACCGGAAGTTGCGGAGGGCCAGGCGGAAGGGAAAGAAGCGCCGCCGACCAGAGCAGGATTCATGGCATCCATAAGGAGTACCTTCCATGGCCCTCGGAGTTTTGAACAATCTTTCAGCAATCTACGCAGAGAATAACCTGAACAACACCAACAGCAGCTTGCAGACGGTTCTGCAACAGTTGTCGTCAGGTTCGAGAATTAACTCCGGCGCGGACGACGCGGCGGGCCTTTCGCTGGTAAACGGCTTGGAGGCCAACCAGACAGCCCTAACCCAGTCGGGGACCAACGCCACGGAGGGCGTGGGCCTGCTCCAGGTTGCCGATGGCGCCCTCTCGCAGGTGACGAGTCTGCTGGACCGTGCCGTGACGCTGGCTACCGAAGCCTCAAACGGCACTCTCGACAGTTCTCAAGACGCTGCCGCCAACCAGGAATACCAGTCGATCTTGGCTGAGATCAATAACATCGGATCGACGACCACCTACAACCAGGAGCAGGTCTTTACCGGCAAAACGGTCGCCATCTACACCGGCGACTCCTCGACCAAGGGCTCCTCGATCGACGATCTGAACATCAGCACATTGTCTGAGTCCAGCGTGGGCGACACCGACGGCGTGATGTCCTACAGCAGCGGCGGCGACAGCAGCAGCAGCGTGTTCATCAATTTGGGCTCGGCCACGGCTGCATCAGGCGACACTCTTACCGATTCCACTGGCACTGCCGGTACGTCCGCATCGGTCACCATCAAAACGCTCTCGACCACGGGCGCCACGGTTACTACAACCATTACAACTGGCGGCACCACCGGCTACGCTAATACGGCTGAAGGATTGATCGAAGCCATCAACGGCTCCGGACTGGGCATTACTGCCAGCTTCACCACGGGAGCTGTAGCCGAAGGAAGCAGCACGGCGGCCGACGCCTCCGACTACGGCATCGAGATTACCGGATCGGTGGGAACCGGCACTAACCTGTGCACGTCAAGTGATTCCGGTACCCTGACGGCGGTAACGACCGGGGATACCCTTTCCGGCTCCATCACCCTCCAGACGGGAAGCGGCGCGGCGACGACAATTACGATGGATCAGGTGACGAAGGCCGAGGGCGGGGCTACTGTCAATGATGTGGTAGCTTACATCAACGCCGACACCGCGCTCGGAGTGACGGCGCAGAATACTGGAACCACCACCGATGTGCTGTCGCTGTCGAGTACAACCACCTCAAACGCATTGAACGTCACGTCAAATCTCACTGACAGCACTACCAGCACGGCGATAAGCTACACAGCCACCGCCGCATACAGCATTGGGATCACCGCTGTATCGGCCAAGGATGGCGCCAACGCGGCTGTTACTGCCGCAGAAACGGGCATTACCAGCACATCGAGCGGCACCGCGACAACCAGCTATTCAGATGCGGCCGGCATCTCGCTGGCCAGCACATCCCTGCTGACCACCAGCGACGCGGAGACGGCCCTGACCGATCTGAATATCGCCATTACGGATGTGGCGGCAATGGACGGGTACATCGGCGCCCAGATCAACACGCTGAACTCGCTCAGCTCGGTGCTGACCACGCAGCAGGAGAATGTGACCTCGGCGCAGAACGCCATCCAGGCCACCGACTACGCGTCCGCTACCTCGGCCATGTCGAAGTATGAGATTTTGAGCCAGACCGGCATTGCCGCCCTGGCGCAGGCCAACAGCGTGCAGCAGGAAGTGACCAAGCTTTTGCAGTAACCGGAAATTGGCAGTAACTCGAAGTTTGTAGTAACGCACTAACTCGAAGTTGGCAGTAACGCGGAATTGCAGTAACTTCAAGACAACCCAGGGACGGGCGGCGGCAGGGGGAAACCCTTGCCGCCCAATTTTTTAAAACAGGGATCAGGACTATGGGGCAGGGAATAGCTCCAGGGCAAAACTTCATAGGACAGACAAGAACTTGTTCAAAGCTGTTCTGTTTTCTGAACCCTGTGTCTTATTCCCTGTTCCCTGCCTTTTCCCACTCTCCACTGGTCAGAAACGCGTGAATCGAGGCGGCGGCCTTGCGGCCGGCTCCCATGGCCAGGATCACCGTCGCCCCGCCGGTGACGATGTCGCCGCCAGCAAAGACGCCGCGCTTGCTGGTGCGCAAAGTCTCCGGGTCGGCCACGATGTAGTTGCGCGGGGTGGTCTCGAGGCCGGGAGTCGAGCCCTGGACGAGCGGATTGGCGGTGGTGCCGACGCCGATGATGACCACATCCGCGGGCAAAAGAAACTCGCTCCCCTTGATCTCGACCGGACGGCGGCGTCCGCTCGCATCCGGCTCGCTCAGCTCCATGCGCACGCAGCGCGCGCCGGTCAGGCAGCCCTTTTCGTCGCCGATGAACTCGACCGGGTTGGTCAGCAGGCGGAATTCGATGCCCTCCTGGCGGGCGTNNGCTTCACCTCTTCGGCGCGGGCCGGCATCTCCACTTCAGAGCGGCGATAAACCAGCGTCGCTGTCTTCGCGCCCAGCCGCCGGGCCGTCCGGACCGCGTCCATCGCCGTGTTGCCGCCGCCCACCACGATCACGTTGCGATCACGGCAGTCGTAGATTGGCTCGTCGTACTCGTCGGCCTGGTAAGCGCGCATCAGGTTCACGCGCGTCAGGAATTCGTTGGCCGAGTAGACGCCGTTGAGGTGTTCGCCGGGCACTCCGAGAAACTGCGGCAGCCCGGCACCGGTGGCGACGAAAACCGCGTCGTAGTGCTCGTCCCGCA
>PMGP01000442.1 GCA_003156235.1 Acidobacteriaceae bacterium | reverse complement strand
GGTGCGGAGATCAAGGGCATGATGTTATGCAGGAAGGCGCCGCGCGACTTGACTGCCTTGTTCACTTCTGCCAGATGACGATCGTTAATGCCGGGTATCATCACTGAGTTCACCTTGCAAAGAATGCCGCGTTCAATCAGCATCTCCAGGCCCAGCAGTTGGCGCTTGCTCAGAATCTTAGCCGCTTCCACTCCCTCGTACTTCATTTTGTTGTAGTAAATCCAGGGATAGATCTTTGCGCCAATCTCTGGATCAATCATGTTGATGGTGATCGTCACATGATCGATATTGAGCGCCTTGATTCTATCGACGTAATCGGGGAGCATAAGTCCGTTGGTCGAAAGGCAAAGCTTGATATCCGGAGCCGTCTGGGTCACAAGCTCGAAGGTCTCAAATGTCTTCTCGGGGTTAGCCAAGGGATCGCCGGGACCGGCAATACCGAGCACAGTCATCTGAGGGATATTCGAGGCCACTGCAAGTACTTTCCTGGCCGCCTGTCCCGGAGTCAGCCGTTCACTCACAACACCTGGCCGGGATTCATTCGAGCAATCGTACTTGCGGTTGCAGTAGTTGCATTGGATGTTACAGGCTGGCGCAACGGCCACATGCATCCGCGCATAGTGGTGGTGCGCTTCTTCGCTGTAACAAGGATGGTTCTTCACCTTTTCCCATATCTCCGGTGACAGATCGCCTTGCCCCGCGGCCGAGCCGCAACTGGACTTTCCGCTTCCGCCCTTCGACCCGCAGCTTTTTTGTCCGCTCCCAGGCAGAGCTTGCTGCATCACGAGCAACTGCGCAACGCCCTTTCGAGTGCCAAGCTCCATTGCATCCCCCATTGTGTTGGAGTGCCCCGGACTGCGGGTGTTGCAAGGAACTATTGCAACTCAGCCGCCAAAGTAGATATTGCAGATACTGCACAGCTTATGGGTGTTTTCCTTATGTCGTAATCATGACACATAACGGAATACCCAGCGATTTTGTCGCAAATCGGCCATTGCGACTTGGATATGTGAGTGGTGTTTCAACACGATAGAGCGATGGAATTTGCACGGAGCAGGACCGCAAAATAACTCAGAGAATGATCAGAACCGCTTGATCTCCACGTTGTGCTTGCGCAGGGCGTATCCCATTTGGCGCGCCGTCAAGCCCAGCATCCGCGCTGCTTTGGCCTGCACCCAACCGGATTTCTCCATGGCATCGACCAAGCGCTGACGCTCATTCGCGTCATCCGCGCCGCTCGAACTCTCCACAGGACTGGGCCGCACATTGCGCTCATCAACCACAACGCTGGCAGATTCCGCTATCTTGTGCACCGGCCAAGAACGTTCTTGCTTGGGAGAGATTACGGGAAGAGGTACATATCCCGCTTCATGCTGCTGCATCCTATTCATGGACTTGCCCATCACCAGCGAGAGGCAGCTATCGTTGCTACAGGCAAAATCCTCCACCACAATCATCGAATTTTTTGCCAGCGCCGCTGTGCGCTTTATGCAGCTCTCCAACTCACGCACGTTGCCGGGAAAGTCGCAGGCTGTCAGTACATCCATTGCCCGCTTGGAGAGCGTGAGCGCGGCTCCATGCTCTTCGTTGAAACGCCGCAGAAACTCTTTGGCGAGCATCCCCACATCCTCGCGACGTTCGCGCAAGGGCGGAAGAAAGATGGGCACAACACTGATGCGATAATAGAGGTCAGAGCGGAATTGGCCTGACAGCACGGCTGCTTCCAGGTTCCGGTTGGTTGCCGCCACCAGCCGCACGTCGACCTTGATGGTACGGCTGCCGCCTACGCGTTCAAACTCGCCCTCTTGTAGAACGCGCAAGAGCTTGGCTTGAAACGCTCCTGATATTTCACCTATCTCATCGAGAAAGAGAGTTCCTCCGTCCGCCATTTCAAAGCGCCCTTTGCGCAATCCGATGGCGCCGGTGAAGGCTCCGCGTTCGTGGCCGAACAACTCCGACTCCAGAACTGTTTCAGAGAGCGCTGCACAATTGAGTCGAATGTAGGGCTTCTCGCTGCGAGAAGAATACTCATGAATGGCGCGTGCAAACAATTCTTTACCCGTGCCTGTTTCTCCGCAGAGCAAAACTGGCAGATTACATCGCGCAACTTGCTGTATTTTTTCGACAACTTCACGAATGGCCGCACTTTCGCCAATGATCCAATCGATTCCCTGCTGACTGGATTCCGTGCGCTGCTCCAGTTCTTTTTCCAGCCGGTGGCGGTCCGTCATCAGCCGTTCTCGATCTCTGGCCACCAGCCTTTGCAGCGCGACGTTTTGCCCCACGAGGTTAGCCACCATGGTAAGAAAACGCGCATCTTCATCCAGCGTATGCGGAGAAGAGTGACCATCGAGCCGCTCGATCATGATGGTGCCTACCGTGCGATTGTCACCCTTGATCGGAACGCCCACAAACGATCTATCGATAGAGGGATCGCCGGAGTTCAGTTCGCTCCAATTGGCAAAGAGGGGGCTTTCCGCGATATTGCGCACCACCAGCGGCATACCAGAGACAACGATCTGCCCCACGGCTTGTTCCGGAAGCCGTTCAAAATGTTCTCTCGCAGTGGCCTCGCTCCATCCAGCACCAACCACCATCGAAGTCTGATTCTGCTCGTCAAGCAGAGCAATCAGGCCGTTGTTCATATCCAGAAAACTGGCCAGAAGATTGATGACTCCAGAGAGGGCTACCTCGATTCGCGCAGGACGCGTCAATACTTTCGAGATCTCATAAATTCCCATGAGCGCGGAATTTGCACGACTGCTCGATTGCATCGCACGTTCATGACTGGAGACTTCGACCTGGCTCGACACGTCTCGCCTCCTTTCTGTTAAGGCAAAAAGATGGTTGACTGAATCTGCAATACGGAGCTGGATTACCGAAACACGGGAATATAGAGAGCTGTCCACCCGCTCTGGCTTTGCGAGACAGATGCCAGTACGTTTGCAACGCTTCGGTTCGTAGGCATATTCTGGCAGAGATTTCATGCTTGGTCAATGAAGAACGCATAAGGAAAGTATTGAATCCGGAAGATTCAACGTCTAAGTCGTTCTATTCTCAAGTCATTTATGCCGAGCCGCTGATCTTTATCCCTCCAACAACAAGAGCCTTGCTGGATCAAGCCTGATCCGCCACGGCTGCGGCTCAACGATGAGCGTTTGCCAGAGATCTTTGGGCACATCGGCCTGCAAATGTGGCGATTCACCAGGCTGAGGCGCCTCGTGCAAGCGCAGGTAAAGCGTCATCTCATGCGGCGCTTCGCTGGTTGCAACCAGCCAACAAGGAAATGTGTTCTCCTCGTCCGCTGCGGGGTCGAACGAAATCTGATGCGAGCGGATACCGGCATGGGTTAATGCATCGGGGACAGGGATGGCCGTTCTCAATTTGCAATCCCACGCATTCACGGCAATGCGATCGGTGGCCATTCGGCGAGCAGGAGCGATGTTCTTGCATCCGGTCAGCCGCGCCGCCACAATGGTCTGCGGACGCTCGAAGAGCTGATGCTTGGGGCCGCTGGCAATCACTTTGCCGCTGTCCAGTACAAGCAGATCGCTGCAAAAGCGGAAGGCCTCTTCCATGTCGTGCGTCACAAAAATCACCGCGCCATTGTAGCCGGCCAGTGTAGCGCGAAGCTGCTCCTCTGTCTGCCGACGCAGATGCGGATCAAGCGCCGCAAACGGTTCGTCGAAGAGCAGCGCATCGGGTTCGATCGCCATGCACCGAGCGATTGCCACGCGCTGTCGTTGGCCGCCTGAGATTTCTGCCGGATAGCGATCGGCCAGCTCAGCAATGTGCATTCGATCAAGCTGCCGCTGAACACGCGCCTTCCGCTCGCACTCCTGCAGTTTGCTTAGACCGAATCCGACGTTTTCAGCCACTGTCATCCGCGGAAACAACGCGTAGTCTTGAAAGACCATGCCGATCTTTCGCTCGGCAGCAGAGATCTTCTCACCTGTTGCGCTGTCGTAGAGGACGCGGCCGTTGAGAACGATGCGCCCCCGATCGGGAGCGACGATGCCGGCAATCATGCGCAGTGTCATGGATTTGCCCGCGCCGGAGGCTCCCAGCAATCCAAGGGCTCCCTGGCCCGCGCGGAACCCGACCTCGAGATTGAAGTACTCAAGGGCCTTCTCTACGCTTATCTCAAGCGAAGCGGAAGCCGCAGTTTCATCCAGATTGCGCGGGAATTGCGTTTGCGGAACAGAGG
>PMGP01000134.1 GCA_003156235.1 Acidobacteriaceae bacterium | reverse complement strand
TTTCCACCGATGAAGTCTACGGTTCGCTCACCCCGACCGCTCCGGCCTTCACCGAAGAGACGCCCTATGCGCCCAACAGCCCATATTCAGCGTCGAAGGCCGCTTCGGATCATCTGGTAAGGGCCTACCACCACACGTACGGTCTGCCAGTACTCACCACTAACTGCTCCAACAACTACGGCCCACGCCAGTTCCCTGAGAAGCTGATTCCGCTTGTGATTCTCAATGCCCTCAAGGGCGCGCCGCTGCCGATCTATGGCGACGGCCAGAACGTGCGCGATTGGCTCTATGTTGCCGATCATTGCGATGGTATCTGTACCGTGCTGGATCGCGGCATTCCGGGGCAGACATACAACATTGGCGGAAGACAGGAATTGCCGAATCTTGAAGTGGTGCGGCAAATCTGTGCCACTCTGGATGACCTCAAACCAGTGAAGGCCCCTTATGCAAACCTGATCACCTTCGTCAAAGACCGTCCTGGCCACGACCGCCGCTATGCAATGGATATTGCCAAGATTGAGCGTGAGCTTGGCTGGCGGCCACACGAGACGTTTGCCAGCGGCTTGCGCAAGACAGTCGGGTGGTATCTTGACAATCTGGAATGGGTAGAGCATGTAACGAGTGGCTCATACCGAGAATGGATCAACTTGCAGTACAGTCCCTCCAGCCGCACAGGAGTTTCAAACCAGTGAGCACACGTAAAGGCATTATTCTCGCGGGAGGATCGGGAACGCGCTTATACCCGATCACGCATGTAGTTTCGAAACAACTCCTCCCTGTCTACGATAAGCCGATGATTTATTACCCGCTCAGTGTGCTGATGCTGGCCGGGATTCGCGATGTGCTGGTCATTTCTACGCCGCAGGATACGCCGCGCTTCGAGCAGTTGCTTGGTGACGGCTCGGCTTGGGGTATGAACTTCGAGTATGTGGTCCAGCAGAAACCGGAGGGGCTGGCGCAGGCCTTCATCCTGGGCCGCAACTTCATAGGCAAGGACCACAACTCGCTGGTCTTGGGTGACAATATCTTTTTCGGTCATCAACTTGCCAAGTTACTGCAATCCGCAGCCGCGCAGCCCTCGGGTGCGACGGTTTTTGCCTATCGCGTCCGAGATCCTGAGCGGTACGGAGTCGTGCAGTTGGATGCCTCCGGCTATGCAGTGAGTCTGGAAGAAAAGCCAGCCAATCCCAAGTCGAACTATGCCGTCACAGGGCTCTATTTCTATGACAATCAGGTTCTGGATATGGCTGCCAACCTCAAGCCCTCGGCGCGCGGCGAACTGGAGATCACGGACCTGAACCGGCNNCGTTTGTGCAGACCATCGAAAAGCGCCAAGGACTCAAGGTGGCTTGCCCGGAAGAGATCGCTTACCGGGCTGGGTTCATCGGCGCCGAGCAACTGGAGAAATTGGCAGCGGGGATCAAGAATGGCTATGGCAACTATCTGCGCGAGATGTTGACGCAGGAAGAGGAATAGCTTTGATGAAGATTGAAAAGACTGCAATTCCTGGAGCACTGATCATTGACCCGATGGTATTCGGCGACGAGCGGGGCTTTTTTCTGGAAAGCTTCAATGAGCGGGAGATGCGGAAGATTGGCATCGATGGGCATTTTGTCCAGGACAACCACTCCCGCTCGGCGCGCAATGTGCTGCGCGGCTTGCATTATCAAATAATCCAGCCGCAGGGAAAACTGGTTCGCGTGGTCAGTGGCAAGGTCTTCGATGTGGCCGTCGATCTACGGCGCGATTCTCCGGCGTTTGGCAAATGGGTCGGGGTCGAGCTCTCGGCGGAGAACAAGTACATGTTCTGGCTGCCGCCGGGAATGGCGCATGGCTTTGTTGTGCTCTCTGACTCGGCCGATTTTGTCTATAAGGCTACTGACTATTACGCGCCAAAGTTGGAACGCTCCCTGCTGTGGAACGATCCGGAGATCGGCATCGAATGGCCGTTTACCGGGGACCCGATTCTGTCGGCAAAAGATGTGGCTGGCACTCCGCTCAACGAAGCAGAACCCTATGAAGGTTTCATGAAGTCTGAGAAAATCCATGCGTAATTCCAGAATTCTGATCTTCGGTCGTATCGGACAAGTCGGTTGGGAGTTGCGTCACAAGTTGGCCTGTCTGGGTCAGGTTTCTTCAGTGGAGTATCCCGAGGTGGATTTCACCTATCCCGATTCGATTCGGAACGCGGTACGGGCGGTGGAACCTGCGGTGATTGTGAATGCTGCCGCTTACACGGCGGTGGACAAGGCTGAATCCGAGTTGCAACGGGCTACAGCGATCAATTCGACGGGGCCGGGCGTGCTAGCCGAAGAAGCCAAGCGGCTGGGTGGCTTGTTGGTGCACTACTCGACCGATTACGTCTTCGACGGAAGCAAGCGGACGCCATGGATCGAGACGGATGCGCCGAATCCGCTCAATGTCTATGGTCGGACGAAGCTGGCCGGCGATCAGGCGATTCAGGCCTCGGGCTGCGATCATCTGATCTTTCGCACCAGCTGGGTCTACGGTGCGCGGGGAAACAACTTCCTCTTGACGATGTTGCGTCTGGGCAAAGAACGCTCCGAACTGCGTATTGTGGACGACCAGATCGGATCGCCTACTTCCAGCGAATGCATCGCTCAGGCAACGTCCGATGTGCTGGCGCAGGTGCTGTCGCCCGGTAGAATAGGACTACAGGAACGGAGCGGCATCTATAACCTGACCAGCAGCGGAGAAATTTCCTGGTTCGGCTTTACCAAGGCAATTCTGACCGAAGCCGCAGCCCGGTTCGGCAGTCCGCTGCCCAATCTCGTCCCCATCGTCACCGCAGATTATCCGACTCCCGCCAAGCGCCCGGCCAACTCGCGTCTGTCTTGCCAACGTGTGGAGAAGACCTTCGGCGTGAGCCTGCCGCATTGGGAGCAAGCTCTTTCCCTAGTTCTGGATACCATCACTGAAGGATCTTCACCAGTCAGTTCCAAGGTGTGAATCTTGTCGCCGTTTCGTCCT
>PMGP01000349.1 GCA_003156235.1 Acidobacteriaceae bacterium | reverse complement strand
TGATGCCCTGCTGGGCGCGGGTCACGTCGCCCTCGGCGGCCTGCAGCAGCTTGAGGATAATGTTCTCCACATCCTCGCCCACGTAGCCCGCTTCTGTGAGTGTCGTGGCGTCCACGATGGCGAAGGGCACGTCGAGCATCTTGGCCAAGGTGTGAGCGAGCAGCGTTTTTCCTGATCCGGTAGGGCCGATGAGCAGGATGTTGCTCTTGGAGAGCTCAACTTCGCTGTTGCGCATTTTGTTCATCTGGATGCGCTTGTAGTGGTTGTAGACGGCGACGGCGAGCTTTTTCTTGGTCTGATCCTGGCCGATGACGTACTCGTCGAGAAAGCTTTTTACTTCCTGCGGCTTGGGCAGGTGGCCGGCGACATTGGCCGTAACGGGGGTTTCACCGCCGCCGCTGCGGTCGTCCTCGAGGATTGAATTGCAGACGGCTACGCACTCGTCGCAGATGTAGGNNTCAGCTTGGCCACGGCGTCCTGCGACTTGTGACAGAACGAGCAGCGCAGTGCTTCTTCAGGTCCCGTGCGCATTTTCATCTCCCTCTTCCTTTTCTGGCGAGTTAACCGTGTTCCGTTGTGCGAATGGGTCTACGCAACGTTTTGAAGTTTGCTTTCGACACGTGCCAGGCGTTCCAGAATATGGCTATAGTTCTCCATCCTGTTCAACGTTTCCAACACCTGAGCCTGATTTCGTTCCATTTTGCTTTCGACAGAATCAAACCGCTTATCGACATAATCGAACCGCTTATCGACGTTGGTCTCAAGCGATTCAAGGCGCTTTTCGACGGCGCTGAGCCGAGCATCGATCGAGCGAATCTCCGGAGTCACGAAGTCCTGGATTAATTGACGTCCTTCCTCAATAAATCCCATCCTCAATCGCTCCTTACCGCGTATCCACTTTCAAAACCCGTGTGCGCTTCTATCATGCTGCTCCCTCGGACGATGTTAGCAGAATTGGCGTTGTTAGCGGCGTTTGTGTCCTTATCCCTGCAAACTCCGGTAACGTTTAGGTTCTCGGCCGGTCGATAATCTCATCGACGATGCCGTATTCCATGGCCTGTTGCGCGTTCATGATAAAGTCCCGCTCGACGTCGCGCTCGATGCGGTCCAGGGGCTGGCCGGTGTGTTTGGCGATGAGGTTGTTGGTAATCTCGCGAATGCGCAGGATTTCGCGGGCATGAATGTCGATGTCCGTGGCCTGGCCGCTCAATCCTCCCATCGACGGCTGATGAATGAGGATGCGCGAGTTGGGCAGGGCAAAGCGCTTGCCCTTGGCGCCGGCCAGCAGCAGAAACGCGCCCATCGAGGCCGCCTGGCCGATGCAGATGGTTTCCACCTTGTTCTTGATGAACTGCATGGTGTCGTAGATGGCCAAGCCGGCGGAGATGGAGCCGCCGGGGGAGTTGATGTACAGGTGCACGTCCTTATCCGGGTCTTCGCCGGAGAGAAACAGCAACTGCGCCACGATGAGATTGGCGATATCGTCGCTGATGGGCGTGCCCAGAAAGATGATGTTGTCGCGCAGCAGACGGGAGTAAATGTCGTAGGCGCGCTCGCCCCGGCTCGTCTGCTCAACCACCATGGGTACCAATGCCATTCTTTTTAGCTCCTAGCTGCTAGCTTCTAGCTCCTAGCCGCTTTCCTGCCTCTTAAGGCTGTGTTTTCCTTATCGACCGCGGATTGGGCACTTGCCTAAGCGGGCAGCCGTTCATAAAGTGTAGACGCGGTTTTCTCGCGCCGCATTTGCTCTTTGATTCTGTCCAGTCCGCCGTCGGACTTCAAACGCGTCCGCAACGCGTCCACCGACTCGCCGGACTGCAGAGCAGCTAGTTGCAATTCGTGGTCCAGTTCCTCATCGCTGATGATGATGTTTTCCTCAGCGGCGATGCGTTCCAGCAGGATATTGGTCTTGACCTCAGCCACGGCGCCGTCGCGCTGGGCGTCGCGCAGGCGGGCAAAGTCCAGATTGCGCATCTGCTCGGTTTTCATGCCCTGGGCCGCCAAAGCGCGCAGGCCGCGCTCCAGGCGCGTGTCAATCTGCAGCTGCACCAGCGACTCGGGAACCGCAAAGGGGTAGCGCTCGGCGAGCGCGGCCAGGAGCCGGTCCTTGGTCTCGCCCTCCACGCTGCGGCGCTTGCGGCTGGTCATGTACTCGCGGACGCGGGTTTCCAGCTCCGCCAGATTCTCGTAGTGGCCAAGCTCCTTGGCGAAATCGTCGTTCAGCTCCGGCACGGTGCGCTTCTTGATGGCCTTGACCTCGACCTCATAGGCCACGGTTTTCCCGGCCAGCTTAGGTTCCGCATAATCGGCGGGGTAGATGACCTCGGCCTTCAGTTCCTGGCCGGGTTTGGCGCCGCGCAGGGCGGAGGAGAAAGCCTCCACAGTGTCTTTGCCGCCCACTTCGACCAGCGTGTCTTCACCGGCAACCGGGACCGCTTCCGGCTCATCCGCGATGATGCCCTTGTAGGTGATCTGCGCCCAATCGCCGTCTGCCAGGCCGCGGTCTTCTTCTACCGGCTCGATGGTGGAGCGCGAATCGCGCAACTGCTCCAGTTCGCGCTGGTACTCCTCTTCAGTGATTTCCACCGAAGGCTTTTCTACAGTGACCGATTGATAGCCCTCAATGGAGAACTCCGGCACAAACTCGAAGACCGCCTTTACGTGCAGCGGCTGGCCGTCTTCGATGGTCAACTCGGTCACGCGCGGCTCGCCGACGGGCTTGATGCCCAGGTCTACGACCGCCTTGTTGAAGCGCTCCGGCAGCAGGCCGTCGATCACGTCCTTGCGGATGCCGTCGGCATAGCGGCGCCGGACGACCGATTCCGGCACCTTGCCGGCGCGGAAGCCGGGGATTTTGGCGTATTTTTTGTAGTTGCCGGTCACCGTCCGATAGGCCGCGGAGACCTCTTCGGCGGGAATGTCCAGCACCAGTTCGCGGGTGCAGTCCGGGTTAAGAACCGGCCCATGCTGGTGGTCGTGACCTTCGTGATCATGACCTTCGTGATCATGACCCTCATGATCGTGGGCTAAATCGTGATCGTGGCCATCATGCGGCGCTTGGGCCTCATCAGGTTGTGGATTGTTTTCGACTGTGCCAGTAGAACTCAACGTTGTGCCTTCCATGCGCTGTGCGCGCCAAACAAGATGCCAGAGTGGGGGATAAACTGCCTGTTTCAGGGCAAAAAAACGAGATTCAAGGCTGAAAAACTGCCGTCTTATCAGCAGATTGCAGCTACCGGCTGCCGCCACGGGCACTCGAGCCCCGCGCGGATGAGGGAAATCCCTACCCTCATGGTATGAGGGTTTGCTGGCAGGGTCAAACGGCCGGGCCAGTTTAAGCGCCAGGAGGCACCGGGAAAGGCACTCCAGTGCCAAGATGGGCAATACTCCACCCCACGAACGAAGACCTGTCTGTTCACCCCAGCGAGCAAAGATCGCATCCCACACCCCAACGAGCAACAATCGCTCGTTGGGGACCCCATGTCGCCGGGGGCCCCGAATCCGTGGGAACCCCGGTTACTGCTCCGTGAGCTGGGGCTTGCGCACGTAAGGAAGGAATCGGGGATGGGCCGCGCCGCATTGGGCGAAGTGGGCACGGGCCTCAGCCAGGCTGAGGGTTCCATTCACCGTCAGCCGGACTTCGGAGGCGTCGCCATCCTCCTGGCCATCATCCTCCCACCAGCAGACGGGACACAGGGCCAGCGCTTCGGGCGCGTCCAGCGTCTTGTATCCGCAACATGGGCAACGAAAACTGGCCATCAGCGCTTCCCTCATGAAGATTGGACGGCAACAACGGCCTGCGTGTTTACACGAGAGGCAAGTTCAGCAGTCTGTGGTGAAAGCCAAGTTTTGAAAGGGTACGGCTTCACAGCTTGCGGAAAAACTCATTCGTCGTCGCAAGAAGCGTCAGGGCACGACTTCAGTCGCGCCGCAAATGCATCAATGCGAGCGCGGGCTTTAGCCCCTGAGGGAATTTTGGACTGCAACAAAGACTTGTTCAGAGGATCCCTAGCGATTCGCCCGGCCTGCGCCAGCCCAATGATATTTGTGGTCCGGGTCACACTTTTTAGCCTGCCCCGCGGGTGTACACTGCCTTATCCGTTGAAAAAAACAAAGCCATGCCAGTTGATGAAGAC
Organism: Acidobacteriaceae bacterium; assembly: GCA_003156235.1. Taxonomy (GTDB): domain Bacteria; phylum Acidobacteriota; class Terriglobia; order Terriglobales; family Acidobacteriaceae; genus Telmatobacter. Next base: position 4,871 of record PMGP01000349.1, on the reverse strand, counting down.
ATTTGTACACTGAGTTATTCACGCGGCCCCAACCGCGCTCTCCTCGAACTGACCGTTGGAGATCTGCTGCATCGCACCGCCAGCCGCTATCCCGGCAACCTGGCCGTGGCTTCGCTCCACCAGTCCAAACGCATGACCTGGGCGGAATTGAGCGACGCCGCCGACCGCGTGGCGCGCGGACTCTGGTCGCTGGGCATTCGCCGGGGAGACCGCGTGGGCCTGTGGTCCAGGAACTGCATCGAATGGTTGATGATGCACATGGGCTGCGCGCGCTCCGGAGCGGCGCTGGTGAACGTGAACCCGGCCTACCGCTCGTTCGAGTTGCAGTACACGCTGACCCGCTCGCGCATGAAGGCGCTGTTTCTGTGGCACAAGGACAAGTACGCCGATTACGAGGAGATTCTTGCCCGCGCGCGCCACGGGTTGACGCTCGAGCTGGAACATACTATCTACTTCGATTCGCCCGAGTGGCCGGCGCTGCTGGACGCCGAGGGACGCTTGCCCGATCATGTCGCCGTGGACGATGTGGCCAACATCCAGTACACCAGCGGGACCACTGGGATGCCCAAGGGCGTGATGCTCTCGCACCATAACATTGTGAACGACGGGCAATTCCTGGCGCAGGGTTTTCACTACAGCGAAATCGACAAGATCGTGATGCCCATGCCGTTTTTTCATTGCTACGGCTGCGTGATCGGCACCATGAGCGCGCTGAACTCCGGCGCGGCGTTGATTCTGCCCAACTGGACCTTCGATGCGCACACCACGCTGCAAGCGATCCAGCAAGAGCGGGGGACCTCGGTCTACGGGGTTCCGGCCATGTACGTCGCCGAGTTTGCGCTGCCCGAGTTCTCCAGCTTCGATCTGACCAGCCTGCGCACCGGCATGATGAGCGGCGCGCCTTGCCCCATCGAACTGATGAAGCGCGTGATGAACGAGATGCACATTGGCGAACTGGTCATTGCTTACGGCCAGACGGAGACCTCGCCGGTGGTGACCATGAGCGACGCCGGCGACTCCATCGAGGTTCGCGTCAACACAGTGGGCCGCGCCATGCCCCAGACGGAGATCAAGATTGTTTCGCGCGAAACGGGCGACGTTGTGCCCATCGGCCAGCAGGGCGAAATCTGCGTGCACGGATTCACCTTGATGAAGGGCTACGACGGCGATCCCGAAGCCACCGCGTTGGTCATCAAGAAAGACGGCTGGCTCTATACCGGCGACCTGGGCATGATGCGCAAGGACGGCTGCATTCACCTCACCGGCCGCTCCCGCGACGTGATTATTCGCGGCGGAGAAAATATCTATCCGCGCGAGGTCGAGGAGTTTCTCTACACCCATCCCAAGGTGAGCGAGGCGCAGGTGGTCGGCATTCCCAGCGCGCGGCTGGGCGAAATCGTTGCTGCCTGGGTGCGTTTGAAGCCGGGCGTCGAAGCCACCGAAGAAGAGATCAAAGAATTCTGCAAAGGGCAGATCGCATACTACAAGGTTCCCGAACACGTTCGCTTCGTCACCGAGTTCCCGATCACCCTCAGCGGCAAAATACAAAAGTACAAGATTCGCGAATTCGAGATTGAGGCGCGGGGATTGCAGTCGGTGGCGGACGCGGCTACGGCGTAGAGATTGAGGTGCAAAGTGTAGGGCGTGATTTTCAGGTCTCAAAATGGAGATCTGGGGATGTCAGAAGCAGGGACTCTGGGTCGAAAAGGAGATTACGGTTGAAATGAAATATTTGTTATTGCTTCCAATGTTGGTTCTTGCCGCTCAGTATGCCGCAGCGCACCCTCAACCTGTTGTGGTGGTAGCGAATATTGCGCTTGTTCATGAGGAACACGGATGGCGTGTGCAGGAGAAAAAGCCCGGGCCGATTCACTGGAATCTGATGAAGGACGATTTGATCATCCGAATCGACGGGAAGAATGCAGCTGAAACCGGACCGATGCAAATGGCCAGTTATTTGAACGAGGGGTATCGGCGCGGTATTAAGGCTTACATTAAACGGATGGAGTTCGGCCAGGAGATTGCACTGCGCCAAATTCCCACGCAGGATTACTCGCCGGTTGGGGCAAAGCCATTTGCGCACGTGGCGAAGGGATTCAGTGCACCCGACGTGGAGTTTGAATCAATCAACACCGGAACAATAACGCTAGAGCAGTTCAAAGGCAAATGGGTTCTGATTGATTTCGGCGCCTCATGGTGCGCTCCTTCCGTCGAGAGGCTGCCGGAAGTTCTCTCGCTGGCCGAGAAGGAGAAGGACCGAATGGCGGTGGTGGCAGTTGAGATGGATTACAAGCCGAAAGCGGTTCAGGAGTTGATGGAGCATTTTCAAATCAAGATTCCGGTCGCCGCGATGAACTATATGTCGCCCTTGCCGATCCAGTTGGGAGTGAGCGCGGTTGACTATTTTGCCGAATTGCCTGCACTGGTATTGATTCAGCCGGATGGGGAGGTCGCGCTGATCATGGTTGGCGGCGGAGAAACTGGAGATATGACGAAGGTAGTGGAGAACAATTTGAATCGCAAGGAATAGCTGATGTGAATCCGGCGAGTGACGAGTGCCCAAAATCTCGATTTTGAGATGGGGGAGACCACGAACCTCCTCAAACAGTTTCCACCAGAAACTCAAGCTGCACGAACGCGTTCGACGGCAAGCCTCAGGCCCATGGCTTTGAGAATTGCGGAGAGGCTGCGCAGTTCCGGATTGCCCTCTTCAGATAATGTGCGGTAGAGTTGCGTGGGATTGAGGTTGGCCTTTTCCGCCACACTTTGAACGCCGCCAAAGGCCTTGGCCATCTGGCGCAGAGCGATGAGCAATTCGCCCTGTTCGCCATCTGCAAGAATCTCGTTCAACAACTCCAGCGCGTAGGCAGGATCCTGCTTGAACTCCTCCGCCATGGCTTCGTCGTGGTTTCTGTCTCTCATTCCCCTACCCTCCCCATTCCATGAAGAGGTCTTTCTCGCTTCGCGTCAGGTAATGGCGAATCTCGTACATGATTGAATTATCGTTTATAAACGAATCTATGTCAAGCGTCCTCCTGTGCGTCGCCAGCATGAGACGAATCTCATGTTCGCGACTGCATCCTTCACGGATCCGTAACATCTAAAATGTTAGACTGGTAGCAATCTAGTAACGGCGATGATAGCCGATTTCCACTACGCCTAAACCTCAGCCAATTGCCCGTCAACCCCTTCGAACGAGATAGGAAAACTGCATCAGGAGGAGTGTATATGGAACCAGATAGCGGACGAATTGCAAGGGAATTTCTGCTGGTCAGCGATTTCGATCAGACGCTGAGCTTCAACGATTCAGGAATTGTGCTGAGCGATCTGCTGGGCCTCTCAGGATTCGAGGAGCGCATCGCCGGCCTGTCGCGCATCCACATGGTGCAGCAGGGCGGAGAGCTGGCCTATCTGTTGCTGCACGACCCGGAATTCCGGCGCGTTCGCAAGCATCACCTGGTCGAAGCCGGCAAGCGGATCCGCTTGAAAAAGAATATCCGCCTGCTCGTGCAACTTCTCGAGAACCTGGACGGCAACCATTTCAAGTTCTACGTGGTTTCGGCCGCGCCCGAAGAGGTGATTCAATCCGCGCTGGAGGGCATTGTGCCCGCCGATCACATCTACGGCACACGCTTTCACTACGCCGCCAGCGGAGAAATTGAAGCCATAGTGCGCGTCCCCGCGGGCTACGGAAAGGTGGTGGTGGTGGAGGAGCTGCGCAACCACCTGCGCGTCGGCCATGATCGCATCGTCTACGTGGGCGACGGCAGCTCGGACGTGCACGTGATGCTGCATGTGAATCGCCTCTCCGGGCTTACCATCGCAGTCTCGGAGAACCGCTACATCACGCCGATTGCCAGCCGCACCATTCTCAGCGAGGATGCCCTGAGTGTGCTGGTGCCTGTTTTGGAGGAGATCGCCGGGTGGGACTCGATCCGCATTCGCGCCTTCTTCGAGCAGCACGGGCTGGTCTTGCAGGAGTGGGACAAGGTGCGAACCGACTCGCTGACTATCAGCAGCGCCGCGCCGGCGGCAGCTCGGGCGGTGGCCTGATGATGAGACTCGACTGGATTGGATGGGTCGCAACCGCCGCCTTCGCCAGTTCCTACCTGTGCAAAGGCGCCAAGTCGTTGCGCCGCGTGCAGGCGGGCGCGGCCACCTTGTGGGTGATCTACGGCTTGATCATCCACGCCTTCCCTGTGGTGGTGGCAAATGTAGTGGTGGCGGCGATGGCCACATTCGCAGCGCCGCTGCTGAGGCGCAAGCCGGCCGAGTGAAGCGTCGCCCTTCATAGAAAATTCGTGCGGGTGGGCCACTTCTCGAATCCGGGTCACATGCTGGCCACAGCCTGCTGACACGCCTGATGCCCGCGCCTCAGAACCTATCCTGAACTGTCCGAGAGGGTCTCGCTTTTGAGAAGGTGCAACGAAACTGCGCCGAAGGTGAGGCGCGCATCCTCATTGCCGCAAACAAGTTTCATTCCACTCATTTAACCCTCAGCATTTACACTGGTAAACGGAGANNGAACGAGCGGACGATCAAGCGGCTGATGCCCATGGTGGCATTGATCAGTGCCCTTGAAGCGGATACCAAGCAGCTCAGCGACGAGCAATTGCGGGCCAAAACAGCGGAGTTTCGGGCGCGGATTGCGGCGAAGGTTGAGGAACGGCTGAAGGGATTTGAGAACCCCGACACGTTGCGGGCGGAGGGACACGAGGCGGAAGCGCGCGAGGCTGCCGAACGGCGGGCGGCGGAGCAGTCAGCGGCTGAGCGGGAGGCGCTGGACGAGATTCTGCCCGAGGCCTTTGCTGTGGTGCGCGAGGCGGGCTGGCGTGCCGTGCAGATGCGCCACTTCGACGTGCAGTTGATCG
>PMGP01000068.1 GCA_003156235.1 Acidobacteriaceae bacterium | reverse complement strand
AATTTAACCGGACACTAGTGATTTTTCCTAATAAGAACAAATATGCTCACTATGTTTACATTGCACACTGCTACTGTAGAAAAGTTGGAAGAACCTCGCGCCATGCAGCGCAGAGTGTCACTTCCACATAATTGCGTTTGTCCGACGTTTTGGATGAGAGATTTCTCATTGATTCTCGTTCATTTTGGCTTCTGAGCTGCTCGGTTCTTCTCAAAGATCGCGTAGGAATGGTCTCTACATCATTCGATTTAAGTTCATTGGGAGAACAATGAAAGCCTTGGGAACAGATTCTATTCTTGTAACCCGCTATATTCGTAATTTGCGCGGCGGTTCGCAGCCAATTCTGGCTCAAGCAAGTGACGGCTTGCTCTATGTAGTCAAGTTTACAAATAACCTCCAAGGTGCCAACCTGCTCTTCAATGAGGGCGCCGGAAGCGAGCTTTTTCGCGCCTGTGGGCTGGCTGTTCCGTCGTGGAAGCCGCTTTTTGTCGGTGATTCTTTCCTCGACCAAAATCCTGACTGTTGGATGCAGACCCCGGAAGGACGTCTTCGGCCGGACTCAGGCTTATGCTTTGGCTCCCGCTTCCTCGGCGGAGATGGCATTCGACTATTAGAAATCCTCCCCGGAACCAGCTTCAATCGGGTTCGTAACCGCGAAAACTTCTGGCTGGCATGGATGATCGACATTTGTGCCAATCACGCCGACAACCGGCAAGCCATCTTTGTTGAAGATGCTGAGGGCTGGCTGGAGGCGCACTTTGTCGATCACGGACACCTCTTCGGTGGTCCCAAAGGGGAACAACGATTGCACTTCCAGGCATCCCGCTATCTTGACCCGCGCATCTATCAGTGTATATCCTTGCAACAACGTCGTTACTTTCAGACGATTGCGGGGTCTATAGATGTGGATCAGCTCTGGCGGCGGATACATGCACTGCCGAGCGATTGGAAGACTGTGGCGGCCCTCAAGAGTTTTGCAGAATGCCTTGACATGCTCTCAAATGCCAAGCTCTTGCGGAATATTCTTGATACGATGGCGGATGCACTTTTACGGACGGGAGAATTTGAACGCAACCAACATCAAGATGGACGAAAAACCCCAAGGGAAGTTTTGTGCCTTGGAATACAGGCCGAAGGGATTGCGCAGCGGCTCATTGCAAGCCGAGTCAATTATCTTGCTCGTGCTTGAGGATGGTGAGGGCCATCTGCGCTTCCTTGTCCACCCGGAATTGCATACGGTTGTTGCGGACAATGACTTGTCCTATCTCGAATCGTTGCTCAAAGACTTTCTCGAACGCGCCATGCAGCATCCTGCTGCTCTCTTCAAGCAGCTCTCCTCCCTTGGAGTCGGACCACTGGTGACCCAAGAGGTCGGATCAAACATATCCAATCACCCACTCCTCTTGATTCTGTGCTCGCGCTTTGTGAAGCTTTAGCGCAGTCTGCGGTCAATTTCATCAGTTGTTATCTCCTCTGTAATTCGGCGTCTTTTCTGCTATGCAAGAACAGTTAAAGAATATGACGGAGGGCGCTACATCATCTTTATGAGGACGAGCCAACATTTGACGACATACAGAGGCTTATCAGTACAGGAGAAGCGCATTAGGTTAATCGGCACAGGAAGACTAGGCGAGCTGGCTGCTGCTTGGGCTAGCCGAAAGCGTAACTCATTGATATGGGGTAATCTGCATACAAGAACGCCCCGTCTCCGGGGCGTTCAACGGTTACGGATGAACCGATACCGTACGACGAAAGCTTACTGAGAAACAGCCGGGCAATCGCCGCTCATGTACACTGCAATAATTTCTACCTCTCCCGAACGGTGAAGTCAAGAGGATGGGAAAAAATGAATGAATCAGGCTCCTTGGCGCAAGACTACGTCTTGGGTATCGACCTTGGATCTGTCTCGCTAGGGTGGGCGGTGATCGGCTTAGATAAGACCGACATGCCCGTCGTGTTACTGCGAGCGGGTGTTAGGCTCTTTGACCCAGCGGTAACCGGGGACATTGAAAAAGGGCAGGATGAGTCCAATGCCGTCGCCCGCCGGGTGGCCCGGCTTCTCCGCCGGCAATTGCGCCGCCGGGCGGCACGCCAAAGCGAGCTTTTTCGACTGCTTCAGGGGCACGCTCTCCTCCCTCCGTATGAAGGAAACGAAGCGGACGCTTCCCAACAGCGCCATGCTATTCTCAACGCATTGGACCTGGAGATTGCGGCGAAGTGGGCAAAGTCGGGCGGCGCCGGGGCACAGGCGGCGATTGATTTACCGCTTTACATGTTGAGGAAGACAGCGCTTGATGAGGCACTGGAACCCTATGAACTAGGTCGCGTCTTCTACCACCTGAGCCAGCGCCGCGGCTATCGGTCAAATCGTAAAGAGCAAGCAGAAAAGAAGGAGGCGGCGATCAAGGGGAAGAAAGACGATGACCTTGGCACGGTAGAGAGCGGCATCAAGGAATTGGGAGAGGCGATGCGCTCCTTCCGTACCCTGGGCGAATACTATGCTTCCCTCGATCCGCACACGCATAATGTGCGCCGCCGTTGGACTAGCCGCAAGATGTATGAAGACGAATTCGCAGCAATCTGGGAGAAGCAGGCAGCACTTCATCCCACACTGCTTACCGAAGAGTTGCACCGCCAGATCAAACACCTGCTTTTCTATCAGCGCCCTATTAAAGCGCAGTCGCACCTCATCGGAGGCTGCGAACTTGAACCCGGCGAGCCCCGCGCCGCCTGGGCCGCGCTGGAAGCGCAGCAATTCCGCGTTCTGCAACAGGTTAATGAACTTGAAGTTATTTCCCCCGGTCGGGTGACCGGGATCCCGCTCACGGCAGAACAGCGGCAGACTGTACTGGACCTTTTGGAAAACTCCTCCGAAATCACATTTAAGAAGATTAGCAAGGCACTTGGGTTAGCCGACTACATCGGCTTCAATCTGCAACGCGGCGGCGACACCAAACTCAAAGGCAACCTGACCAACACTCATATGGCTGAAGTTTTCGCCGAGCGCTGGACAGAAATGTCTGAGGAGGAAAAGAAGCAGGTCGTCGAGGATTGGCGGACCATTGACCAAGAAGACTCGCTCATTCGCCGTGCCATAGAATACTGGAATCTGGATGAATCAAGTGCTAAATGGCTGGCATCCCGGCCGGCGCCGAATGGATATTGTATGTACTCCCGCAAATCCATTCGTAAACTGTTGCCGCTGATGGCTACCGGAGCGCGCTTCAGAGCTGCGGAAAAGGAAGTCTATGGCATCCGGCTTACAGGCGGTCTGGTTTATGATAGTATTCCGCCGGTTCGCGACACCTTGAAGACCTTGCGCAACCCCGCCGTTGAGCGCGCCCTCACCGAACTGCGAAAGGTGGTCAACGCACTTGTTCGCGAGTATGGCAAGCCAACAGAAGTGCGTATCGAATTGGCCAATGACTTGAAGAAGCCCCGCCATGAGCGGGCAGAAGCATTCAAATATAAACGCAAATGGGAAAAGCAGCGAATCGATACCAAGGAAAAGATGCTTCGGGAACTTGGTCCAGGATTCGAGTATCCCTCGCGCGCCGACGTGGAGAAAGCTCTGCTGTGGGAAGAGTGCCAGGGTGAGTGTCCTTACACCGGTAAGCGCTTTCCCTTTTCCTCGTTATATGGAGAGAATCCTCCTTTACAGGTCGAGCACATCATCCCATTTAGCCGCATCCCAGACGATTCCTTCCAGAACAAGATTCTCTGCTATCACGAGGATAACCAGCACAAGGCAAATCGGACGCCCTTCGAGGCGTACACGGACCCCGCGCAATATGAAACTATTCTCAGTCGGGTTAGGAACTGGCGCACGCCCAACCCCGGCAAGCAGTGCCGTTTTGAACTGCGCACACTGGAGGAGTTGGAGGGATTCTCGGAACGCCAATTGAACGACACCCGCTACGCCTGCAAGCTAGCCTGTGAACTCGTGGGTACGCTCTACGGTGGACGCGATGAAAAGACCGATACCGACTCGCGGCAAGTGGTCTTCGCCTCCTCCGGCATGGTGACGGCAACGCTGCGCAAGAGTTGGGGGCTGGAGGCGATTATGCGCGAGACCGCGCCCTCCGCCAACGGACAGAATCACGGCAAGCCGCGCACCGATCACCGCCATCACGCCATTGATGCCATCACCATCGCCCTCAGCCGTCCGAAGATGATCGCGACTCTTAGCCGCAACAACGCCCAGGACTCTTACCGGCCGAGCAACGGACACACTGCGCCTAGAATTCAAAGTCCGTGGGAAGACTTTGTCGACTCCATCCGCCCCCACTTCGAGAAGATGCTCGTCTCCCATCGGCCCGATCACAGGCTCACCGGCGCGCTACACGATGAGACCAATTACGGCAGGCCGCATAAAGAGGAAGGCAAGGATGTGGTGCATATTCGCAAACCGGTTGAAGGGCTGTCTGCCAGGGATATAAATAACATCGTTGACCCGGCAGTGCGCGAGGCCGTCCGAGCAAAGGCGGCTCAATTAGGCGGAGACCTGAAGAAGTGGACCCCGAAGGAAGGGAGAGGCGATTGGCCGCAATTGGGAACCAAAAACGGCAAACAGATCCCTGTCAAGCGCGTGCGCATTAAGAAAGCATTGAGCGTAGAGACCATCGGCAAGGACGAACGAACGCGGCACGTGGCGCTTTCCAGCAATCATCATGTAGCCATCTTTGCTATGCTCGACAAGCGTGGAATTGAAAAACGGTGGAAGTCCATCATTGTTTCTCTCTTTGAAGCGATGGACCGTAAGCGTAAAGGGCAGCCGATAGTTCAGACATCCTACCCGGAGGCAGGCGATTACGTTTTCAAGTTCTCGCTAATGGGTGGCGATACGGTGCTATTGCACAAGGACTGCGACCACAATCAGAATCCTTGCAATCCTTCGGTCTGGCGACTGAGATNNGGTCAGCTCTCCCTGGTACGGATCAATGATGCACGACCGAAATCGGAAATTATCAAGGCCAAAGAATGGTGGTCCCCGATTGAGGATACTCTCCGCGAACTCGATGCTGTTAAAGTGGTGATCGACTCTCTTGGCCGAATCCATCAGGCTGGAGGATAATCCATGAGCAACCGCATTCTTGAGATTGCGCATCCTGCGTGCCTCAGCGTTAAGGATGCAACTGGTGATCAAGCGGGAAGGGTTCATTCCCTGGATTGCACCGGTCAGCAGGATAAACACCACGCTGCTGGCACATCCGCAATCATGCTCGCTCAGGCCGCTGACTCGTTGCGGTGGCTCGTTGAGGGCATAACCATGCGATATTGGGTGAATTGGGAGAAGTGGGCGCTCTCCGACATTTCTCCTGTATGGCCGGTTCGCCGGCCGCATTGCTGGTTGGCAGCGAGGAGAAGCTTGACCTACTCGTCAAGTCGGCGGAAAAACGGCGTGACTACATGCGCTTTCACAGGGCCCTTCTCAAAGACGACATCATGATGCTCCCGTTCTCGGTCTGACCGCGCTTCGTCCCCAGCGAAATGGCCGCTGAGGCTCATCGCAAATAGGTTAAATCTTGCATTCCGCCGCTGGGATAGGTGTGGTTGTTGGCGATTGCCCAATACCAGTTCGCCCTAAAGGAGGTATTATTTTGGGAAAAACATGACCCCCGGAGGATATTCCAGAGCAAATTCCTCTATTTAAAAAGTTGGAACTCCTGGAACCTATTTTTTGTCAGTAGGTCCCAGGCGTCCTAGTGTACATGAGCGGTGATACCCGGCTATCCCCAGCTTTCCCGTCCGAATATGTATACATTGTACATGAGCGGTGATACGCGGCCATCCCCAGTACCACTTCTTCGGCGTCCGGTACCAATGTTCCTCGTCCGATGGCCATCCGCCGGAGACCGCCAGAG